>CACXXD010000113.1 GCA_902771445.1 uncultured Prevotellaceae bacterium | reverse complement strand
AATTTACGTAATTGACGGGGATTTCTTTGGTAAGTAACGGTAAAAAATTTTTCTTACAAAAAATTTTGTCGGAAAGAGATTATTACAAATTAGAAGAAATTATTTCCAGAAAAAATTATAATAATTATAATAATTTCTGTCCCTTCAAAAAAAATACGATTCCTGTCCCTTCCCCAAAAAATACGTTATCTACGCTTCCACTTGAATTATGTATTTTCTTGACAAAACTACGGTGAATCAGGGTACAAGGCAAGGGGGTGAACAAGTGATTTTATACAAAATCACGAACTATTTCTGGCAACTCCCAACCATCAGGCAATCATACAATAATTAAATCGTAAATAGTAAATCGTTATGTAACGGTAAAAAATAACTTGGGACGTTTTATCGTCTCAAGTTATTTTTTTCACGATTACTAAGTCTGAGGAACGAAGTGCTGCACAAAGAACCATAGAAAGGGATAAAAAATATAAAAAGGTGGTATGTTTTGACATTTTCTTCGTAATTTTGCAGGCTGATACAGAAAAGAGACAGAATGTTTCGCATCAAGAAACTTGATATTTTCATGGCCAAACAGTTCGGACTGCTGTTTGCAGGCACCTTCTTCATCTGCCAGTTTGTGCTGATGATGCAGTTCCTGTGGCGATATGTGGACGAACTGATTGGCAAAGGTCTCACCCTCGACGTACTGGCACAGTTCTTCTGGTACATGGGCCTGATGCTCATTCCGCAGGCATTGCCACTGGCCATTCTGCTCTCCTCGCTCATCGCCTTCGGCAACCTGGGCGAGAGTTCGGAGCTGACGGCCATCAAGGCGGCGGGCATCTCGCTGATGCAGTCGATGCGCTCGCTCATCTTCATCGTCATCTGTATCACCGGCATCTCCTATTACTTCCAGGACGTTGTCGGCCCCGAGGCCAACCGCTCGTTTGGCCGCCTGCTACTGGCCATGAAGCAGACCAGCCCCGAACTGGAGATTCCAGAGGGCATCTTCTACGACGGACTGCCCGAGACCAACCTATATGTGCAAAAGAAAGACCTGGAGTCGGGCCATCTCTACGGCATCATGATCTATCGGCGAACGAACAGCTACGACGACCAGGCCATCATCCTGGCCGATTCGGGCATGCTACAGTCGACGGAAGAGAAGAAACACCTGTTGCTGACACTCTGGAGCGGAGAGTGGTTTGAGAACATGCGCTCACAGGACATCGGCGGAACGGCAGAGGTGCCTTACAGACGCGAGACGTTCGGACAGAAGCAGATTCTGCTCGACTATGACGGCGGATTCAACATGGACGAGGTGGCCGACCTGAGCCATAGCGCAAAGGTGAAGAGCAACAAGAAGATTCTGGCCGACCTGGACTCCATCAAGCACAGGTGCGACAGCATTGGACGGCAGTTCTACCAGTCGGCACGCGAATATGTGCTGATGATGACAACCCTGTCGCACGACGACTCGATCAGAATGGAACGCCAGCTGGCCAAAGGCCTGGACTTCGACTCACTGGTGAATCAGCTGTCGGGCGAACAACGGCTGCAAGTAGTGAAAAGTGCACTCTCACAATCGGAACAGGTGCTCAACGACCTGAACTTCAAGTCGGACTATGCAGGCTATGAGAACCGCGAATACCGCAACCACCAGATGGAGGTCATCACGAAATACACGCTCGCCCTGTCGTGCGTCATATTCTTCTTCATCGGGGCTCCGCTGGGCGCCATCATCCGCAAAGGCGGACTGGGCGTGCCTGTCATCATATCGGTGTTTGTGTTCATCACCTATTATATATTTGAAAACTCCGGCATGCGCATGGCACGCGAAGACGAATGGACCGTGTGGTTCGGCAAGTCGATATCCACGATGGTGCTCACCCCGCTGGCCGTCTTCTTCACCTACAAGGCCAACAAAGACTCTACCGTGTTCAACATGGATGTCTACCGCATGTTCTTCATGCGCGTGCTGGGTCTGCGCATGAAGCGCAACATCGTGCGCAAGGAGGTCATCATCTCCGATCCGCAATATGGCATAGATGCCGAGATGCTGCAGAACGTGACAAACGAGATCAAGGCTTATTCGGAAGAGCACAAACTGCTGTTCTGGCCTTCGCCCATCAAGGTGTTCTTCCGAGCAGGCGACGACCACGAGATAGAACACATCAGCGAGGTGCTCGAAGTGGCCATCGAGGACCTGGGCTACACCCGCGATTCGGTAATCCTGAACGAGCTGAACAACTATCCCATCATGGCCACGCATGCCCACACACGTCCCTTTGCACGGCGCTGGATGAACATCATCACTGGACTGATACTCCCACTGGGCATCTTCTTCTACTTCCGCATGATCAGGTTCCGACTGCGACTCTACCGTGACTTGCACGAAATCAAGTCGACGACGGAGAAGATCATGCCCAGAATACTCAAACTGGCAGCGGAAGCTCCGGCAGAGGACGTAAAAGACAAAAAGAATGAAACCATAATATAGCTACAAGATATGAAAGAATTTCAACTCAGTACCATTGAGGAGGCTGTCGCTGACTTCCGTGAAGGAAAATTTGTTATTGTCGTCGACGACGAAGACCGAGAGAACGAGGGCGACCTGATATGCGCTGCGGAGAAAATTACACCGGAGATGGTCAACTTCATGCTTAAATATGCACGTGGCGTGCTCTGCGCCCCTATCACCATCAGCAGAAGCGTTGAACTCGACTTGCCACGTCAGGTCAGCGAGAACACTTCGGTACTGGGCACTCCCTTTACGATAACGGTCGACAAGCTGGAAGGATGCACCACAGGTGTTTCGGCATACGACCGAGCTGCCACGATACAGGCACTGGCCGATCCGACCTCTACGCCTCAGACCTTTGGCCGACCTGGCCACATCAATCCTCTCTATGCTCAGGACAATGGCGTGCTGCGCCGTTCGGGACATACCGAGGCTGCCGTAGACCTCTGCAAACTGGCCGGTCTCTACCCTGCCGGAGCTCTGATGGAAATCATGAACGACGACGGAACAATGGCCCGCATGCCCGAACTTCAGGTCTTTGCACAGAAGCACGGACTGAAAATCATCACGATACGCGACCTGATCAGCTACAGACTGAAGAAGGAGTCACTCATTGAGGTGGGCGTTGAGGTGGACATGCCTACTGAGCACGGACACTTCCACATCATACCCTTCAAGCAAAAATCGAACGGTCTGGAGCACTTTGCCCTCATCAAGGGTGAATGGAAAGAAGACGAGCCTATACTTGTACGCGTACATTCTTCTTGTATGACAGGCGACATACTCGGCTCGAAGCGTTGCGACTGCGGCGAACAGCTGCACCGAGCTATGGAGATGATAGAGCAAGAAGGAAAGGGTGTCATCGTCTATATGCAACAAGAGGGAAGAGGCATCGGCCTCATGAACAAGCTGGCTGCCTATAAACTGCAGGAAGAAGGCTACGACACCGTGGACGCCAACCTCTGTCTGGGCTTCAAGGCCGACGAGCGCGACTATGGCTGCGGCGCACAGATGCTGCGACATCTGGGGGTCCACAAGATGCGACTGATGACCAACAATCCCGTGAAACGTGTGGGACTGGAGGCCTACGGACTGGAAATTGTCGAGAATGTACCCATCGAGGTGACACCCAACGAGTACAACCTGCGCTATCTGAAGACCAAACAGGACCGCATGGGACACACACTGCATCTGTAAGCACAGCGCATCGTTTTTTTTGTTTACATTTTGTAAAAATATGTCATGAAATGCCTGCGAAGTGAAATAAAATGATTACCTTTGCAAGTCAGATTATCAAAAATACATAATTTATGCCACAACTTTCCAATCGCTTGCAGCGTCTTGCGCCATCGGCCACACTGGCCATGTCGCAGAAGAGTTCAGAAATGAAGGCACAAGGCATTGATGTCATCAACATGAGTGTCGGTGAGCCAGACTTCAACACACCTGATCATATCAAGGAGGCTGCGAAACAGGCTGTCGACGAGAATTACTCGCGCTATTCGCCCGTGCCAGGTTATCCCGAATTACGCAGAGCCATCGCAGACAAGCTGAAGCGTGAGAACCAACTGGACTATACCCTGGGCGAAATTCTTGTCAGCAACGGTGCAAAACAGAGTGTCTGCAACACGGTGATGGCACTGGTCAATCCCGGCGAAGAGGTGATTATTCCGGCGCCCTACTGGGTGAGCTATCCGCAAATGGTGAAGCTGGCCGGAGGCGAGCCTGTATTCGTGGAGGCGACCTTCGAGCAGAACTTCAAGATGACTGCCGAACAACTGGAAGCTGCCATCACGCCAAAGACACGCATGATTATTCTTTGCTCGCCAAGCAACCCTACCGGCTCAGTATATAATAAGGAAGAGCTGCGTGCGCTGGCAAATGTGATTTTGAAGCATGAGGACCTCTTTGTTCTTGCCGATGAGATCTACGAGCACATCAACTATGTGGGTCACCACGAATCGATTGCTCAGTTCCCCGGCATGAAGGAGCGCACCATCATTGTCAACGGTGTGTCGAAAGCATACGCAATGACGGGATGGCGCATCGGATACATCGCTGCTCCCGAATGGATTGTGAAGGGCTGCAACAAACTGCAAGGTCAGTACACCAGCGGGCCGTGCTCAGTAAGCCAGAAGGCTGCCGAGTTTGCCTACACACAGAGTCAGGAGTGCGTAGAACAGATGCGACAGGCATTTGAACGTCGCCGCGATCTGATTGTCGACTTGGCTCGCCAGATACCGGGACTTGAAGTAAACGTACCTGAGGGAGCTTTCTATCTCTTCCCCAAATGCTCCAGCTTCTATGGCAGCAAGACACCCGCAGGCACAGTCGTCAACAACAGCACCGATCTGGCCATGTATCTGCTGGAAGAGGCTCATGTTGCCACTGTAGGTGGTGACGCATTCGGCGACCCCGACTGCTTCAGAATGAGCTACGCAACAAGCGACGACAACATTCGCGAAGCCATGCGACGCATCGGCAATGCACTTGCAAAACTACTAAAATAAAGAAAATCGCGAGTTAAAAGAGGTTAATTGAATTGGTAGTACATATTATTTTATTATCTTTGCGCTTGATTCTGCCATCAGTGATGACAATCGCACAAGATATTAACAACTTACCTTAAAACGAAATCTTTTATATTTAATTTTTAATAACCAAAAACAAAACATTCAAAAAATTATGGCAACAACAACAAAGGCTGCAGCCCCAGCTAAAAAATCTTCGGGCTTTACTGGAATGAAGGATGCGTGGATTATTCTCGTTCTCTGCGGATTTATCGGTTATGGTATCTGGTGGTTCGTAATGGGTAATCCTGATAACTTCGCCGGCGGTGACCGTAGCGGACACCCCGTGAACCTCTTGGGAACTGTGTATAAAGGTGGATTCGTGGTAGGTCTGATCCTCACCCTTCTGTTCACTGTAATCTGCCTCGGCTTCGAGCGCTTCCTCGCTATCAAGACCGCTGCAGGTAAGATGAATCTGGCTAAGTTCACTGCTCAGGTGAAGGCTGCCATCAAAGCTCAAAACTTCAGCGAGGCTAAGTCTCTCTGCGACAAGATGCAGGGTTCTGTGGCAAACGTCGTGCTGGCTTCAATCAACATGTATCAGACCGTTGAGAAAGACGACACCCTGAAGAAGGCTGCCAAGGTGGCAAAGATTCAGCAGGCTCACGAAGAGGCTATCCAGCTGGAGATGCCCACACTGCAGATGAACATGCCTATGGTTGCTACAATCGTTTCTCTCGGTACGCTGACCGCTCTGTTCGGTACGGTGCTCGGTATGATCGGATCGTTCCAGGCTCTGTCTGCCGGTGGTGGTGCTGACTCTATGGCTCTGTCGGCTGGTATTTCTGAGGCTCTTGTGAACACGGCTTCGGGTATCTTGACCTCTTGGGTTGCTACGGTTGTCTACAACTTCTTCTCTAACAAGATCGACAAGCTGACCTACGCTCTTGATGAGATCGGTTTCACCATCGCTGCTACCTACGACTCTACTCACAACGAGGCTTAATCGCTACCTTATTAATTAATACATCGATTAGAGAGAATTAATCAATGGGTAAAATTAAGATACAGAAAAAAGACATCTGGATCGACATGACGCCTATGTCGGACGTGATGACCCTGCTGCTCTGCTTCTTCATGTTGACATCAACATTCTTGACGCCAGAGCCAGTGAAGGTCAACACCCCGAGCTCCGTGTCCGAGGTCAAGGTGCCTGAGAATGATGTGCTCAACATCCTGGTTTCGCCAGAGGGCAACATCTACTTGGGCTCTGAGAACAAGAACACGATGGTGGCCATGATGGAGACGGTGACCGACAAGTTCGGCGTTACGCTGAACGGCCTCCAGCTCAAGCACTTCAAGGAGGATGCTATGATTGGTGCACCGATGGCCGTCTTCGCCGATTACCTCAGCCTTGATACCGAAAAGATGGGCGAGGAGATCCAGAAGCTTAGCATCCCCCTTGATAGTATCGAGGGCGGAAAGAGTGAGTTCCAAGAGTGGGTAGCGGCCGCTCGTGATGCAAATCCTGACATTCGCGTGGCCATCAAGGCCGATGCAAAAACTTCTTATGCCGTCATCAAAAAGATGATGTCTGAGTTGCAGGATATGAACGAGAACCGTTATCAGCTGATTACTAACCTTGATGTTAAAAAACAGGCGGAGATCTAAGATATGGCAAAAAAGAAAGCTAGTAAGCAGAAAAAAATGGACACCCGCGTGAACTTCACGCCAATGGTGGACATGATGATGCTTCTGATTACGTTCTTCATGCTCTGTACGACACTGAGTAAGCCACAAGCTATGCAGCTGACGATGCCGAGCAATGACGAGAACATGACCAAGGAAGATAAGTCGGTGACGAAAGCTTCGTACACCATCACACTCTACCTTGGTGCTGATGAGAAAATCTACTATGTTGAGGGTCTGCCTGAATACGAGAATCCTGAGTGCCTCAAGGAAACTACCTGGGGCAAGGACGGTGTTCGTAAACTGCTCATTGAGCACATCACTGAGGATGGCTTCAGCCCTGTTGCCAAGGTGATGATGGCCAAGAAAAAGCTGGATGAGCGTAAGAACCAGTTAGGCGACAAGATGACCAAGGAGATGTATGACAAGGAATTGTCCGACATCCGTAACGGTAAGAACGTTGATGGCGAGGCCATCCAGACGCTGACTGTCATCATCAAGCCTATGGACGTGTCTACCTACAACAGCATGGTTCAAGCCCTCGATGAGATGCTCGTTTGCAGCATTGGTAAATACGTGATTGACAAAGTTAATGAAGACGACGAGAAACTGCTCACGCTGAAAGGCATTAAGTTCTCGAATGACAATTAAGAAAGGAAAGAACAATGGCAAAAGTAGATTTAATAGATAGTGGCTGGGTCGACCTCGTCTTTGAAAACAAGAACAAGAGTTATGGTGCTTACGTGCTCCGTCAGGAGACGGGCAAGCGCAATGCGAAGGCTCTTTTAATGTTGATCATCTGTTTCGTCATCATATTCGTAGTTGCCTATGCAAACTTGGCAATCCAGAACGCAATGAAACAGAATGTCTCGGTTGAAACCGATGTGGAACTTTCGAAACTCGCTCAGAAGAAGGAAACGAAGGTTGAGCGTAAGGAGGAAGTGAAGCGTGTGGAAGTTGAGCAAAAGGTTGTTGAGAAGGTGAAGAGCTCGGTGAAGTTCACCGCTCCTGAAATTAAGAAGGACGATGAAGTGAAGCCGGAGGACGAAATCAAGTCTCAGGATGACCTGGCAAAGACAAACACCGCTATCGGTACTTTCGACGTGAAAGGTAATGACGAGGCTGAGGGTGTTGTGCTGAAAGCCAACGAACAGGCCATCGACGAAAAACCGAAGGAAGAAGAGACCAAGGTGTTCGATGTCGTAGAACAGATGCCTGAGTTCCCTGGTGGACAGGCAGCTCTGTTGAAGTGGATTAGCGATAACATCAAATATCCTGCTATCGCAGAGGAGAACGGCATTCAGGGACGTGTGGTATGTACCTTCGTTGTTGAGCGTGACGGTTCGGTTACCGATGTGCAGGTTGCACGTTCTATCGACCCCTCACTTGACAAAGAGGCTATCCGCGTGCTGAAGAAGATGCCTCACTGGATTCCTGGTAAGCAGAACGGTTCGGCTGTACGTGTGAAGTACACCGTGCCTGTAACCTTCAGACTCCAATAGTATGAAGAACAGAACCCGATTCAACAAAACAGTTGGATTAACATTACTTTTAGGCTTGTTTCTCGCTTCGTGCGGGAACAAGCCTAAAACTGGTTTAGGCTACGATTACGAAGCTGCCGCCAGCATTTTCGCAGCCGACGAGAGCTTCCATCCCATTCTCGATGAAGAACTGGAGGTATTCACAAAAGTGTTCAATCGTAATGCCCAACATCTTGACTCGCTTAAAGCTTATTACACAAGCGAGCAAGAGGCGATGGAGATGCTCATGAAGAATGAAACGTGGCTCGTCTTCACTACGCGCAATTTCACTCAGAAAGAGCTGAACAACCTAAAAGCACGTTCTTTCATGCCACGCGTAATGCCAATCGGCTACGACGGTCTGGCAATCATTGTCAACAATGCCAACACCGACACATGCATCACGGTGAAGGACTTTGCACGTATCCTACGTGGTGAAGTGAAGAACTGGAACGAAATCTATCCCAATTCAAAGATGGGAGAGATTGACGTTGTATTCGACAACCCCAAATCAAGCACGGTACGCTATTGCGTTGATTCGATCCTGGGAGGTCAGCCAATCAACAGTGCCAACATTGGTGCCGTGTTGAAGAGCAGTGAGGTCGTTGATTACGTAGAACGTACTCCGAATGCAATTGGCATAATAGGTTCCAACTGGCTTAACGACAAGCGTGACACAACAAACGTAACTTTCAAACGTAACGTAACGGTCATGAAGGTTTCGCGTCTCGATTCAGCTACAGTACAAAACAGTTGGCGACCCTATCAATATTATCTCTACAACGGCAACTACCCATTCGTCAGAACAATCTATGCACTCATCAATGAACCGAGGACAGGCACACCAACAGGCTTTGCAAACTTCTGCCGTCTGCCACAAGGCCAGATGGTGCTTTTCAGAGCCGGCTTGCTTCCCATCATAAAGGATTTAAACGTTCGACAAGTTGAGGTAGTCAGGAAATAGAGATAATTAAACCATTCAATTGAATATCCGTCATCAGACATAAAAGATAATTAACTAACAATATTGACAAATAAAAAAATTTCAAGGTTATGAAGACAATGAAATATTTAGTACTTGGAGCCCTGATGCTCAGCCTCAGTGTTCCCGCAGCTGCTCAGGAAGAGAAAGCTGCAATCGAATCTGCAACACAGATTATCAAGAGTAATGCTCCCGATGCAGAGAAGCAAGTTAAGGCCATCTACAAGAAGAACAAGAAGAATGGCGAAGTAGTTGTCGGCATTGGCCGTGCATATTTCGAGGCTCGCGATACCGCCAGAGCACGCGAATATGCAGAGCTTGGCACAAAGCTGAAGTATAGCCCCGCATATGTTCTTCTGGGCGACATTGCAGCTCTCGCAGACGATGGCGGTGGTGCAGCTCGCTATTACGATCAGGCAATCTACTTCGACCCGAAGAATCCGGAGCCTTATCGTAAGTACGCTATCATCTACAGCCGCATCAGCTTCCAGTCATCAATTGCCAAGCTCGAAGAACTGCGCAAGCAAGTACCAGACTACCCTGTTGACCTGCCTATCGCCCGTCTCTACGATAACGCTGGTAAAATCAACGAAGCCATTACTTACTACGAGAAGGTAGACCGTTCAAAGATGGAACCCGGCGATCTGGCTAAGTTCGCTCTGAAGTACTATCTCAACAAGGACTACGAAAAGAGTATGAGCGTTGTTACCGAAGGTCTGAACAAATTCCCACGCAGCTCTTCACTCAACCGTGTAGGCTTGATGACCACGATTGCAACCGAAAGCTATGACGACGCACTGAACTATGCCGACCGTCTGTTCAACAAGTCAGACTCTGCCGATTTGAAGGACTTCGACTACAGCAACTATGCCAAGGCTTATATCGGCAAAGGCAATTATGACGAGGCTGTTGCCCTCTATCGCAAGGCAATGGAGGTGAGTGAGGCCGACAAGGATGCCATCAACAACATCTACAAGGACATCTCGGATGCCTA
>CACXXD010000112.1 GCA_902771445.1 uncultured Prevotellaceae bacterium | reverse complement strand
TCGAAACATTATACATCTCAAATCGTTTACAATTACCCCTAAAAGGAATACTACTTATCGGATACTAATGGGTAAATACTTTATTACAACAGAATTCCTTTATAGGTCAACTACTGAAATTATGGCAGATTCGGCAGAGCAAGCAAAAGAGATTTGGGAGGCTATGTCCATAGAAAAAGTTGTCGGCAAGAAAAATGTAGACATTAGAGAGTTAGAAGAGGGTATTGTAATAGCAATAGATAAAGAGGCATGACTCGGGAAGAAGCCATAGCTGCAGGCATGGAGGTGCACGAGATACAGCACTCAATGAAGAGGCGAACCCCTTGGCACGACTATAGCCGCAAGGGAACATATATGCTGACCCTTGTGGTGAGAGAACGCATGGTGTTATTGGGCACGTTGAGGGGATGTCTAGATGGCCATGTGATGCCTTATGTGGAACTCTCTGCCCTCGGAAATGCGATTGTTAAGGAAGAGCAGAAGAAGATAAATCTATTTTACCCTCTGGTGGAGGTGTGGAAACTGTGCATTATGCCAGACCACTTGCACATGATTGTGAGGATCAAAGAGAACATGGGGGAGAATGAGCATCTAGGGAAAGTAGTGGCTGGATTCAAATCGGGATGCAACAATGTATATTGGAAATTGTTTAATTTGAACAAACCACCCAGGCAAGGCTTGTTTGAGAAAGGCTATTGCGACAAGATTCTCATGCACGAAGGACAGTTGGACAATTGGAAACACTATCTTGATGATAATCCTCGCCGATTGATGATGAAACGTCAGAACCCGGAACTGTTCTCCGTAGTAACAGGGATGGAGGTGGCAGGTGAGCAATGTCAGGTAGTAGGTAATAGATTCCTGCTGGACATTCCCGACAAAGTTGCTGTCATTGTTCACAGGCGCTATACGGACGAAGAAAATGCCCGGATGAGAGAGGAATGGCTGGCATGTGGCGAACGCGGTGGGGTGCTTGTCAGTGCTGCCGTCTCGCCAAAGGAAAAGGATGTGCTGCGGGAAGCGATGAACCGAGGATACAACATCATCCTGCTTAGGGAGAATGGCTTCCCGAAACTGTACAAGCCCTCAGGTGAGGCTTTTGATGCTTGTGCCAAGGGGGTGCTGTTGCAGATAAGCCCTTGGGATTTTCATTACGAGAGACGGGTGATTACGAGAGAGCAATGCTTCCACCTAAATGCAATGGCGGAAAGGATTGTTGATAACGGATAGAAATGACACGCTTTTCAAGCGGCTAAACCGCTTGGGACAGTAGTGGAAGTGTTACAGTGCACGTCAGTTTTGCTGACGTCATATTCAAACTTCGGCGATGCCAAGTACATGACTGCGATTGTATAGAAGAAGGCTTTTGCCGACCAAATGAATATCTCAAAAGAAGAGAAAAATCAGGTTCAGCAATCTATCAAACAAGTTCCTATTATCAAAATTGCAGAACAATATCCAAGACACATCGTCAACAATACCAATCTTGTATTTGTCAAAGATATAACAGGGCTTGAATTGGATAAACGAGTGCTTATCAGTCTTGTAAAGCCAGACAATATTGAACACTACGTTGATCATTCTGCAAAGATATATTATACAGGCAAGAAGTTCCCTACAACTGTAGCTCTAAATAAGTTGTATTACTTTATGCCGTATATAAAAGGCTTGGGAGTACGCGACGTGTATCTCATAAAGATTGCAAGAGTCGGTACTAAGCAAGAGGTTCATCCTGAATGTGAAGATAATGACTTCAGACTCGTATTTGAAATTCAGTATGTAAAACAGTTGTTTGAGGGGTACCGCCCCATACACCTAAACATTTGGAGAACATTTACTGACACAACGATGGACTCATTGTTAAAAATGAACGAAATAGAGGAAGTTATATAATCTTTGAATGGTAGAATAAAAGAACAATGCAAAAAGATTATGAACAATGATGAATTAGACAATTTAGATTCTTGGAAAGATTTTGTTCTGAAAGTAATCATAGAAAGAGGAGATGCGACTCTCACTGATTATGTATGGGGACGGATAGAACAGCAATTTGGTTTAGATGATAACAACGTACATCATTATCGATATACAGATGTTGTCTTGCCTTGTCTTGAAAACGAATTTGAACTTATTAGAACAAGTGGCAAGAGAGGAATCCAGATAACTGAGAAAGGAAAGCAAGTAGCCAAGATTGGTTTCCGTTCTTACGTGAAGTCTTTAGAAAGACATGAAAAAGTTCAAAAATGGAACGATTATCTGGGGTTAATCACAGGAGGCTTGTCAATTATAACAGCACTTTTCAGCTTTGTTAATTTGTTCGTTGGCTTGATTGACAAAATCACTGCGTTTGTTCCTGCATTTCTTCTTGTTATGCTATTTGTTGCAATTAAGTACTTTTGTAAATCAAAATAAGTAATTCATCTTTTCAAGATTGACAACGAAACGAATAAGCCCACTGATTTTCAGCATCAATGCCGATTGTCAGTGGGTTAATTGTTCCATGAACAATGAGAATCCCAATACGAAGAAGAACCAAAAGAAATACTGGGCATAATGTCCCAGATAACAGCCATCATATTCCTTGTATCGTTTCTGAACCTTCCTGCGTTCTCGTAAACATGAACGGACAGTCATACAGACTCAAAGAAACAAGGGATTTTAATCAAAAATTACAAAAACAGTATGGAGAAAAGAAATAATTTGCTAACTTTGCACCCGTAACCCAAAGGGGGGTACTTTTTGATTAGCAAAGGGGGCACTTCTCGAATCGCGCGCATTTGCTTTAATGTATGAAATAAACTTTCTTTTTGTTCTTTATTCATATATCAATCGAAGTAAGTCAAATAAAAAGAAGTTTAAAGCTGATGCAAAGGAAACCTTCAGAAAGAATTTTGCTGAATGACAGGACGAGGAACTGCAGCCGCAATTCCTCGTCCTAATTTTAAGGTGGGGACTATCCTTCACGGTTATTATGTTGTTAGAAATTATAGGCAAAGCCAAGTGACGAATACTCCTTAAACTGCCAGTAACCCAGTTTGTCGTCGCGGTTGTTTGAATCGTCGAAACGAGGATGGAGGAAGATGTTTGCCGTGATATATTTTGACACACGCAATGTAAATGTGTTTTCCCAGTCAAGCTCAACACGCTTGTAAGATGTGAAACCATACAGACGGGTTTTCCATGTGACGACATCGTTAAGTTTCCATTCCAAGACAGCTGTAGCCTCAGAACCAAAATCGAGCAGAGAATGCGTGTGGCCTTCATCGACTCTGATACCAAAGCTCTTTGCCAGATCGGCACGGTCTACATAGCGGTAATTGAGCGCAATGGGCGACATGTTGAAGGTACCTGTCAATCGCTTATTCAGCCATTCCACCTTATAATCCATACCGAGGCCGACCGACAAGTTGAAAGGAGACATGAAATCAGAGAACACTTTCGTATTGTTCGACTTCAAACCTTTTGCAAACTGCGTATAGGCTTGCACTTTCAAAGTGTAGTACCACTTGTTGACAGCCTGAAGGCCTACCTTGCCCGTGTAACGAATCAGGTCTTCATTGGTCTTGAACTTGTTGACCGTATCAGAAGGTGAGGTCTGGAATCCGAGTTTCATTTCAAGCTTGTTCTCCCACTTCCATCTCGACTTGTTGTCGTAATTGGCCTCAAGCGTCACTGAGCCTACAGCCGAATAGTTGCTTTCGCCACCCTTGTACCAGTTGTCGCTCACGTAGTTCTGCATGAACTGCAAATAGCCGTCACCCTTGAACTTCCAGAACTGCGGCTTCTCAATAGCCACCTCGACGGAATCGACTTCGGGCAAGGTCTCTGGCTGAGGGTATGACTCATCGAGGATGGCCACCGACTGTGTGATGGGTGTTGCCACATCATCGCGCAGCGAGCCCGAGGCTTGCATCTCGCTTTCGGTTGTCTGCACCAGATCGGGCCTGTCAAGATAGACTCGCATCAAAGCCGACGAAATCTCGTCAGACAACTCTTCGTTACTTCCTGCAGGCATCAGACTCAAACGATTCTGAGCTACAGAGTGATAAAACGTCAACGGTCCGAACAATGAATAATAAGAGCTGTTAATTGTCCCGTTTGTCTGTGCCAACCCCACAGTACTAACCATGACGGCGGCTAAAATAAATATTAATTTTCTCATAACTGATGCAAAGATAGGATTTTTTTTTGTAATTTTGCACCTTGTATTCAAATTTTTACCAAATCATTGGAAGAAAACAAGTAATTTCGTAAATACAAAAGATGAACAGAGACACTTTAATTGGATTTATCCTGATCGGTGTGGTTCTTGTGGCCTTCAGTTGGTGGAACCAACCGACACAAGAGCAGATAGATGCTTATCAACACCAGCAGGACAGTATCGCAGCAGTACAAAAGGATGCCGAGGTGAAAGCAAAAATGGCTGAAGCAGAACGGAAAGCCGAAGCTGAAGCCGCTGCCAAAGGCGACACAACGGCACTCTTCTACCAAGCACTCAACGGTGAACAAAAGGACATCGTGCTGAAGAACGACAAATTGGAACTGACATTCTCGACCAAAGGCGGCACCATCAGTAAGGCGGTCATCTTGGGATTTGAGGACAAGGATTCGGCCAAGAACGTAACGCTCTTCGACAGCAACGACCAGCAAATGAACTTCATGCTGGCGGGCAAGAACGACAACATCGTCACCCAGGACCTTTTCTTTACGTCCTCCGACGTTACCGACCGTACACTGACAATGACCGCACCTGCACAAAACGGTGGCAACATCGTTTTCAAGTATGAACTGGGCGATGACTACATGCTTCACTTCTCGCTGCAAGCAAATGGACTGGCAGGACAGTTTGCGCCCAACTACAAGCAGCTCGACATTCAGTGGAACTCGCGAGCTCGTCAGCAGGAAAAAGGATTCATGTTTGAGAACCGCTATGCCACACTCACCTATAAAGAGAAAGACGGAGGCACCGACTATCTGAGCGAGACTTCAGAGAAGACAGAGACACTCGGCGAAGAGCGGCTCGACTGGGTAGCTTTCAAAAATCAGTTCTTCTCTGCCGTGCTCATCTCGAAAGACGACTTCGGCCCCTATTCTGCGCTGCATAGCACACCACAGGAGAAAGGCTCGGGCTATCTGAAGAACTATGAAGCATCGCTGCACACTCAGTTCGACCCCAAGGGAATCAATGCCTCTGAGTTCGAAATGTATATCGGCCCCAACGACTTCCGCCTGATTAAGGACGTTGAGGAGCAGAGCCGTTTCGGCAAAGACCTCGACCTGGAGCAACTGGTCTACTTAGGCTGGCCGCTCTTCCGCATCATCAACCGCTGGTTTACTATCTATGTGTTCGACTGGCTCACGTCGTTTGGCTTCAACATGGGTGTGGTGCTTATTCTCATCACCTTATTATTAAAGGCCATCACCTACCCGATGGTGAAGAAGAGCTACATGTCATCGGCAAAGATGCGCGTGCTGAAGCCGAAACTTGACGAAGCCACCAAGCAATACAACAAGCCGGAAGACCAGATGCAGAAGCAACAGGCCATGATGCAGCTCTACTCGCAGTATGGCGTTTCGCCACTCAGCGGCTGTCTGCCCATGCTGATCCAGATGCCTATCTGGATTGCCATGTTCAACTTCGTGCCTAATGCCATCCAGCTGCGACGCGAGTCGTTCCTTTGGATTGACGACCTCTCGACCTATGACCCCATCGTGGAGTGGAACACCAACATCTGGGGCATTGGCGACCACCTGTCACTGACCTGTATTCTCTTCTGTGTAGCCAACATCTTGTATAGCTATATGACCATGCGCCAACAGCGCGACCAGATGGTGGGTGCACAGGCTGAGCAGATGAAGATGATGCAGTGGATGATGTATCTCATGCCGCTCATGTTCTTCTTCATGTTCAACGACTATTCGGCTGGTCTGAACTTCTACTACTTCGTTTCGCTGTTCTTCTCTGCAACCATCATGTGGGTATTGCGCAAGACGACCGACGATGCCAAGCTTCTGGCCATTCTTGAAGCCCGCTATCAGGAAAACAAGAAGAACCCGAAGAAGGTCAGCGGACTGGCTGCTCGCTTAGAGGCCATGCAAAAGCAAGTGGAGGAAATGCAACAACAACGTAAAAAATAAAGGTATATGATGAAGATTGGATTCGATAACGACAAGTATTTAAAAATACAATCACAGCATATCAAGGAGCGTATTGCTCAGTTCGACGGTAAGCTTTACCTCGAACTGGGCGGTAAGCTCTTCGACGATCACCACGCATCACGCGTGTTGCCTGGCTTCAAGCCCGACAGCAAGCTGCGCATGTTTGCACAACTGCGCGACCAACTGGAAATCGTGATCGTGGTAAGTGCCGAAGACATTGAGAAGAACAAGATACGTGCCGACCTCGGCATCACCTACGACGAAGACGTGCTCCGCCTGCGCGACGAGTTCATGAAACTCGATTTCATGGTCGGTTCGGTGGTGATTACCCATTATAATGGTCAGCGCACTGCCGATCAGTTCCGTCATCGCTTGGAACGTCTGGGCATCAAATCCTATATACATTATCTGATAGACGGCTATCCCCATAATGTAGAGCTGATTGCCAGCGACGAGGGATTCGGCAAAAACGATTATGTGGAGACAAGCCGCGAACTGGTGATTGTCACTGCGCCCGGACCTGGCTCCGGCAAGATGGCCGTCTGTCTCAGTCAGCTCTACAACGAGAATAAACGGGGCATCCATGCTGGATATGCTAAGTTTGAGACCTTCCCCGTATGGAACCTTCCCTTGAAGCATCCAGTAAACATCGCATACGAGGCTGCTACTGCCGACCTGAACGATGTGAACATGATTGACCCGTTCCATCTGGAGGCCTACAATAAGATTGCCGTCAACTACAATCGTGACATTGAGATTTTCCCCGTACTGAACGCGCTCTTTGAGGAAATCTATGGTGGAAGTCCCTATAAATCACCCACCGACATGGGCGTGAACATGGTGGGATTCTGTATCTCCGATGACGAGGTGTGCTGTCAGGCGTCACGCGAAGAAATCATTCGTCGCTACTATGATGCGACCAATAAGATTGCCGATGGTATTGACAGCGAGGAAGAGGTACACAAGATTCAGTTGCTGTTCAATCAGGCACACATCAACACCGCCTATCGTCGCGTGACGGTTGCAGCAGCGGCAAAAAAGGAACTAAGCGGACACACGGCATCGGCTATCGAACTGTCCGACGGCACCATCATCACAGCCAAGTCTTCGCCATTGCTTGGCTGTAGTGCTGCCTTGCTGCTCAATGCCATGAAACATCTGGCAGGAATCGATCATGACGAGAAACTCATCCCCCAGAGCATGATTGAACCCATTCAAAAAACGAAAATCGAATATCTTGGAGGAAAGAACCCACGCCTGCATACCGACGAGGTGCTGGTGGCCCTCTCCGTGCTTTCTCAGCACGATGAACGATCGGGACAATGGGACACAAGACTTGCCGACAAATGTCGACGTGCGCTCGAACAGTTGCCGCAATTGCGAGACTGTCAGGTACACTCTACGGTGATGCTCTCCGAAGTAGACCGAAAGATTTTCAAGAAACTCGGTTGCGGTCTGACCTGTGACCCAGTGAAGAAAAAGTAAAACAAATCCAAAATATGAAAAGAGTCATTGCATTGCTGACCCTCTCGCTGTTTCTCTTGAGCGGAGGCCAACTAAAAGCAGAAGAAAACGTGAGAATCGGAAAACAAACCATCAAACTGAATGACCGCCGCATGACACCTGAGGCTCTTTGGGCTATGGGGCGCATCAGTGGCTATTCGGCATCGCCCGACGGAAGACATATCGTCTATCAGGTGGGGTATTACAGCGTGAAAGCCAACAAGAGTCACCATGTGCTCTACATCATGAATGCTGACGGCACAGGCAAGCAACTTCTGACCAAAGGCGACAAAAACGAGACCGACGCTGCATGGCTCGACAATGAAACGATTGCTTTCCTCACGGGCGGTGATGTCTGGTCAATGAAATTCGATGGGAGTAACCGTCGCCAACTGTCTCAGACCAAGGGTAATGTAGAGGGATTCAAGTTTTCGCCCGATGGAAAGAAAGTAATCTTGCTGAAATCCATCCCCTTTCATGGCAGCATTCAAGAGAATCCCTCTGATTTGCCAAAAGCAACGGGCCGGCTTGTCACCGATCTGATGTACCGTCACTGGGACCATTACGTGGAATCCATCCAACATCCTTTCGTGACTGATGTCGATGAAAACGGCATTGGCAATGATGCCGTCGACATCTTGCAGGGTGAGCCTTACGAGTGTCCTATGGAACCATTCGGTGGCATTGAGCAACTTGACTGGAGCAAAGATTCCAAGTCCATCGCCTACACATGTCGGAAAAAGACGGGCGTAGCCTATTCTATTTCAACCGACTCTGACATTTATTTATATAATGTAGAGACACGCGAGACCAAGAACCTGTGCAAGCCAGCCAACTACAAGGCACCAGCTGTTGAACCGACGAAAACACTGAAGACACAAAGCGTGAACAGCGAAGAGAACTTGCAGAACCTGCCTGGCTACGATCAGAATCCCAAGTTCTCACCCGATGGAAGATACGTGGCTTGGCTCTCTATGAGTCGCGATGGCTACGAGAGCGACCGCCAACGTTTGTGCTGCTATGACCTTGCGACAGGCGAGCATAAGTTCCTCACTGAGTCGTTTGACTCTCACGTCGATGATTTCTGCTGGAGCGACAACACCAAAGATGCACAGATTTATTTCATTGGTGTGTGGCACGGAACGGAAAATCTCTACAGCATCAACTGGAAAGGCGAGGTTAAGCAGCTGACAGACACATGGACCGACTTTGGTTCTATCCAGATGATGAATAATGGCAAGCAGTTGCTTGCAGAACGACACAGCTACACAGCACCCGCCGATCTTTATGTTGTAACACCAAACTCAAAAAAGCCGGAGAAGACCGTTGTTGCTCAGATTACTGAGGAAAATAAGCAGATACTTGATCAGCTCGACAAGCCTACCGTACAACAACGTTGGGTGAAGACCACTGACGGACAGCAGATGCTGACGTGGATAGTATTGCCGCCGAACTTCGACGAGACAAAGAAGTACCCCACCCTGCTCTTCTGCGAGGGCGGTCCTCAGAGTCCTGTGTCACAGTTCTGGAGCTATCGCTGGAACTTCTTCATCATGGCTTCACAAGGCTATATCATTGTGGCTCCCAACCGCCGGGGGCTGCCTGGTTTCGGACAGGAGTGGCTCGAGGAAATCAGTGGCGACTGGACAGGTCAGTGCATGAAGGACTACATGTCGGCCATCGACGATGCCACTACCCTCCCCTACGTTGACAAAGACCATCTGGGCTGCGTGGGTGCTTCGTTTGGCGGCTTCTCCGTTTACTATCTGGCAGGTCACCACGAAGGACGTTTCAAGTGTTTCATTGCCCACGACGGCGCTTTCAACCTTGAAGCGATGTACACAGAGACTGAGGAGAACTGGTTCTCCAACTGGGAATATGACGATGCCTATTGGAACAAAGATCTTACTGCCAATGCCCGCAAGACGTATGAGAACTCACCTCACCGCTTTGTTGACAAATGGGACACGCCCATTCTCTGCATACATGGCGAGAAGGACTATCGCATCAATGCCACTCAGGGCATGTCGGCATTCAATGCGGCTCGCATGCGCGGCATTGAGGCACAGTTGCTCATCTTCCCCGACGAGAACCACTGGGTGCTGAAACCGCAGAACGGTGTTCTTTGGCAACGCACCTACTTCAATTGGCTTGACCGCTGGCTCAAATAATGACACGCAAGGAGAGATACAAAGAAGTACTGGCCTATTTTGAGAAACAAATGCCAGAAGTCACCACCGAACTAGAGTTTGGCAACGTTTTCCAACTGTTAGTTGCGGTAGTGCTCAGTGCACAATGTACAGACAAGCGCATCAACCAAGTGACGCCAGAGTTGTTCCGCCGTTATCCCAATGCGCAGGCAATGGCAGAATCCGATATCGACGAGATCTACGAGTACATCAAAAGTGTCTCCTACCCTAATGCCAAGGCCAAGCATCTGATCGACCTCTCGCGTAAGCTGGTCGAAAATCATGGGGGCGAAGTACCGATGGACATGAATCTCCTGCTCGACCTTCCCGGAGTTGGTCGCAAGACCGCCAATGTCATACAGGCCGTTGCTTTCGGCAGAGCCACGATGGCAGTCGACACGCACGTCTATCGTGTCAGTCATCGTCTGGGACTTGTGAACAAAACCGACAATACCCCTTACAAGGTGGAACAAGCCTTGATGAAGAACATTCCAGCCGACTTGGTTCCACGCGCCCATCACTGGCTGCTGTTGCATGGCCGCTACGTGTGCACCTCACAGCGCCCTCATTGTGCAAAATGTGAACTGGAAAGTCTCTGTCCGAAGAATATGGAGGGATCGAGACTGTCAAAGAAATAAAAAGAAAAAGCGCAGAGTCAACGACCAACGGACAATGACTCTGCGCTCTTTTTTTAAAGGATTGTTGCTATGCCTTATTGATATAATCAACAATCCACGCGCCCACTTCCTTCGTACCATACTTCTCACCACCCTCAACCTGAATTTCGGGTGTGCGCACATTGGCTGCAAGCGAAGCATCGACGGCCTTGCGAATAAGTGCACCCTCTTCCGTCAAGCCGAAGTGCTCAAGCAACATGGCGGCTGACAAGATTTGTGCCAACGGATTTGCAAGATTCTGCCCCGCAGCCTGTGGCCACGAACCGTGAACAGGTTCGAAAAGCGGTGTATGCTCGCCCAGGCTCGAAGAGGGTTGCAATCCCATCGATCCCGTGATGCAACTCGTCTCGTCAGTAAGAATGTCGCCAAACGTATTCTCCGTAACAATCACATCGAAGAAGCGCGGTTCTGTCAACACACGCATCGAGGCATTATCAATAAACATATAGTCGGTAGTTACATCTGGGTACAGTCCTTCCATTTCCTTCGCAATCTGTCGCCACAATCTGCTTGAAGCTAGTACATTAGCCTTGTCGACTACTGTCAGGTGCTTGCGACGTCCCTGCGCCATTTCGAAGGCGACCTTCAAGATACGTTCAATCTCCGGGCGCGTATAGATATCGGTGTCATAAGCCTTGTCGTTATCCTGATACTTCTCGCCAAAATACATGCCGCCTGTCAGTTCACGAATGACCACAAAGTCGGCCCCTTTCAACAGCTCATCTTTCAAGGGCGATTTATGCAACAAGCAGTCGAACGTAGCCACAGGACGCACATTGGCAAACAAGCCCAGTTTTTTGCGCATAGCCAGCAATCCCTGCTCCGGGCGCACCTTTGAAGTAGGATCGTTGTCGTACTTCAAGTCACCAACAGCAGCAAACAGCACTGCATCGGCCTGCATGCACACCTGATGAGTAGCCTCCGGATAGGGGTCGCCAAGTGCATCGATTGCGCAGGCGCCAACAAGTGCTTCCGTATAAGAAAACTGATGACCGAACTTACTGGCAATAGCATCCATTACAGCCACTCCTTGTTTCATAATCTCTGGACCAATTCCGTCGCCAGAGAGAACGGCAATTTTCAATTTCATAATTTTACCAACGTTTTACTTTCATTTTATAAGCAAACGGCTGCAAAATTACAATATTTCGTTAAAACCGCAAAGAAAAAGTTATAAAATAAATACTCTTTCACGATGCACGACGAGTTTTCAGAGACTTCGGGTATTACAAGGCTTCGATTTGTTCCAAGGTGAGCCCTGTTATTTCTGCAATCTGCTCGAAGGGCAGACTGAGTTCTTTCAATTTACGAGCGGTATCAATGTCCTTCTGTTTCAGTTTAGCTTCTACTTTTGCCTTTGCTTCTACTACCTCTGCCTTCGCTTCTGCTATGGTTCTCTCTGCTTCTCGCTTTGCTTCTACTACCTCCCGCTTTGCTTCTACTACCTCCCGCTTTGCTTCTACTACCTCCCGCTTTGCTTCTACTACCTCCCGCTTTGCTTCTGCCACCTCCCGCTTTGCTTCATTGATTTCACGTTTACGAGCATTATCCAATGTTTTTTGCACACTGACATTATCCCAGAACTTGTCGTAGGCCCGCATCTCTGCATCACTGAAAGCGGCCCGCTCAATGATTTCAAGGGCTTCGTTCACCTCAGCATTCTCCAGCAACTCTGCAGGCACTTCGCGTGTCTCATCGTTAATTTCGGTGAGGAAACGAAGCCAGAGCACCTGCATCTTACGCTCACTGAAAGACTGCGGCTTAAACTTCGGCAACTCCACAAAGACGAGGTGCAGACCGTCTATCACCTTGTTGGTGTACTTGTCGTGAACAAGGTGGTAGTAATGGTAGTAATCGTCCACATCCTTCATAAACTCAGCATTGACGAAGTTCAAGGCATAAACGGGCTGCAGGAGTGCAAACTCATCGCCCTTCTTCGACTGTGCCACGTATGCCTTTGATGCGTTGAGCAGCACACGCTTTTTGAACGAGTCCGTCCACGTCATCTGCATTTCAACGATAAACTCCCTATTCTTGTTGTCCTTGCAGCATACATCAACGATACTATCCTTTTCGGCCTGCATGCGTTCAGGGATTTTCTCCGCAGGCCAGTACTCTATGCTCTCCACCCTCTCGTCGTCTTTCAGTGGCAACAGGGCATTGAGCAAACTGATGACAAGATGCTTATGCTCGCCAAATATCTTCTTGAAAGTCAGGTCGGCTCTCGGGTCTAAATACTTTCCCATAATCG
>CACXXD010000111.1 GCA_902771445.1 uncultured Prevotellaceae bacterium | reverse complement strand
GTAGGCATCGCGTGCCTGTAGCACGTCGGCATCTTCGGCAGTGAAGCCGGAGAAGGCAGAGGTGACCGACTGGTTCTTATAGAACGGGTTGCGGATCCATGTCCAGCCCTGCTTAATGTCCTGCTTGGCATCAGCTCCTGTGAGCAGTTTGCCCGAGACGGTGACGGTGACAGGTTCCAGTGCCCTCATGGCGTACATTGAGTTCTCGTTCAGGCTTTCCAGGTCGCGGCCCATGAAGCCGTAGGGCACGCCGTCGTCGTCCGTGTCAGGATTCCATTCCGCGCCGTGGGTCTGCGTCTTGACGGTGCGAATCTTTCCATTGGCAAACTGCAGGGCGTCGTTGAGACTCTGTCCGGCGGTGTTCACATAGAAGCTCACCCAGTTCCAGCCTTCTTTCAGACTTATCGTCTGCTCCACGGTCGCTCCGGCAGTGAGCACCTCGGGATTGTCGTAACTGCCGAAGGGCATGGCGTTGGCGGTGAATGTCATCGTTCCGCCCGCCTGTCGCTCGAGTGGTGCGTAGGTGACGTTGCGGCTGGCATCCCATGCCTTAAACATGATGCTCTTGCCCAACTGGTTCTGACCGCCATAGATGGTCATGTTGACGAAGTAGCTGTTGCGCTGGCTGTTGTACTGTACATGGCTGACCCCCACACAGACATCTTCCACGAAGGCGGCCACGAGGTCGGATTCATCCTCGCTGAAGGCCCCGTTCACTGCCAGACGTACGGTCATCGGAATGCTATATTCCTTGTCGCTCTTATCTACAGTCCATCCAGGCGCATTACCCGTTACCTGCAGGTCGATGGCGCAGCGTTCCGTCATGTTGTTGCCTACATTCGTCAGACCGATGCTCTCCGAGCGTTTACCCACTGGCACGTTGGCACTGACGGTACACGTTACGGAGACAGTACCCTTCGGGTCGATGGTGCCGGAAGAAGGCGAAGCTGACAGCCACGAAGGCATGTTCAGCGTCCAACTCACATTGCCGCCCCCCAGGTTGACGATGTCCCTGGTAAAGGTTTTCTCCGTGCCTTCATCGGTTGTAACGGCTATCGTCTGGCGGTCAGCCCATCGCAGCGGATTCTTGCGCACGTAAGCATTCCACGAGATGCGGTTCGAACTGTTGCCGTTGACGTCGGGCACATTCTTCAGCGTGATGTTGACGGTGGTGCCTTCCAGTTTGTTCAGTGCTTCGTCGTCGATATTGATGGTCACCTTGCGGTCGGAAGCCGTGAACGTATAGTAGAGGTTGCTGCGCGTCGGCGCAATCTTCAGCGCGGGCGTGGTCGTGGCCAGCACCAGTGGGCCACTGATGTCGTGGGTCGTGACACTGTCATGTTCTATAGCACTGTGTGGCGAGAAGGTGGTGACAACCTGATTGCCCTCGTCGAGTGCCGAGAATTCAAACGGATAGTAGCGCACCAGTCCCTTGACCGAGGCGGTGTCTATCATGTTGTACCGCTCGTCAATCAACAGACGATTGCTGTATAGCCCTTTCCAGATGCGCACCTCGTCGATGTCGCCCGTCAGGCCGTTGCCAAAGTACAGGCTGTCGCAAGCGATGCTGGGTGTTGACTTCTCCTGCAGGGCCATTTGGTTCGTGCCGTCCACATACACCATGGCCGAGATGCCACGCTGCACGTTCAGCAGCACGTGGTGCCACTCGTCGCCAAAGGTGCCTACCGACTCATACATCCGCTCTTCGCCCAGCATATTCGTCTTCAGGGTGAGGTGGCCGTCGGCATTGGCACTCATGATGATGCCGTTGTTGCCAGTGTTCAGAATCCGCTGGTCGGTCTTTTCCGTGAGCTGGGTGTCTGTCTTATACCAGAACTCTAAGGCATAGCTGTCCGAATCGTCTATGTTGCAGTCGCCCATCGGGATGGCCAGATGCTTGTCGGCAGTGAGGTGTGTACTGTAGTTCACGTTGTCGATGAACCATCCGTTGTCAGGCACCTCGATATGGTTGCCGCCCACGATGTCCTCAGCCGTCTGTCCGTGGCCCTCTTCCATCTTCCAGTAGTGCCACAGACCGTCCTCCAGCCCGCTCTTGCGCTTCATGCCTAACGGCAGATGACCGTCGCCACGTGCATAGTCCCAGAGTGCCAGGTCGGCAAACTGACAGTCGGAAACTACGCCTACACTCATCTTGCCATTGCTCAGGATGTCGGGCACCTTTACGCCCGTGAACACCTTTTTCGTCTGGTCGCCATAGCATGCCGTCAGTGAGAGCAGGTTCTCGCTCGTCTCCGTCTGCGGGTCCCTGGCCTTGTAGGCCAACTGCCAGAACACCCATTCGTCGTCCTTGAAGGTGAGGGGTTCATTGGCCGATACTTCAAACGGCTCAATCATTTTGCCCTGCTCGTCGACGGCTCCTCCGGTGGCTATGGTCATAAACGGCCGCTTCTCGCTGACGCCAAACGATGTCAGCGTCTCACTCGTACCAAACGTCAACAGATAGCCATCTGCCTTTTTAGCCCAGAATTCAGCGGTGAACGAACGGTTGCGGAGGTCTATCTTGTTCTGTGTCGTGGGCTGACTTTCAGAGATACCCTGTCCCACTAAGCCCACCTGATAGACATTCTTGCTGTTTTCAAGCAGCGTGCCATAGACCTCAATGTTGTTGTCCTGGGTCACCTTGTCGCCTGAGATGTCCTCGTTGAACTCGGCACTGATGATGCTTCCCAGATCGAGCACACCATTGGAAGGCATGGGCAGCGCGATCAACGTCGGTCGGTGCGTGTCCTTGATGACCTGTATCTCTTCCGATGTCTTCGTAATCTCTCCCTCATTGCCGTAAGCCGTGGCCGACAGCACGCGGAAGGTATAGTTGCCGTCAACATACTGCTTCATGTCGAAAGGCACCTTGATGATGCCGCCGCCGGCTTGTACGGCCTCCGTCAGACTCTCCTGTCCGGGCAGGGGTTCGCCGGTCACCCATTCCTTCAGAACCGACCAGTCGTTCTTGTTGTAGCGATACTGCAGGCGCAACGCTTTCAGGCCCTCATGGTTCGGGTCGAAGTCGCTCACCTGGAAGTTCACCGTCGTACCCGTCGCCGTGTTCACCACCTGATGGTCGATGTGCAGGGCCACATCTGTAGATACAGGCACGAAGTGAGCACTAATGGGCACCACCGACTCGATGACCGGCCAGTGGCTGGTGGCATCGTCCTGAGTCGTGGAGCGCAGATACAGCTTGATGTCGTTATAATCCAGAATGCTCTTGTCGCCCTGCTTCAGTTCGATGGTCTTCTCCACCGTCTTATTATAAGGTATGAATAGCTTCATGCCTTCCAACAGCGGCATGCCGTCCACCGTCAGCACGGCACCCTTCGGGTTCGTATCAGGCTTGTAGCCCAGTTTGAAGTAGTGGTTCGACTGTGCATACGACTGGTTGCTGAGCTTCACCTTGAAGAAGGCGGAGCCGCCGTTAGGCACATTGCTCTGAACAGGTTCGTCGATAATCAGCTGCGGCACCTCCATCTGGATGGTCTTCGCCATGATTTCCTCGCCTTTGCTAAAGAAGAGCGTAGAGTCTCCGTCCTCGTAGGGGCCGTAGGTGTGTCCGGCCCGGGTGCGGAAGATGGGCCCCCAACCGTACGCTGATACGGCGAGTTGCTTATGCTCATCCTCCTTTTCCTCTTTTTTGCAGTACACATCGACCGAGTGGTCGCAGTAGTCATTGTCTCCCATGGTGAAACTGAAGGTCTCCGTTTGAGCGTTGGAAGTCGTTTTGATACTTTTCTGTATATGAACAGAGTTGGTGGCGGTTTCAATAACAATGCCTTTTCCGTTAAATTTGTTTCCCGAGTTCCATTGGCCGATGAGATGCTCTTCACCTTGTGTGGTTGAGACATAGACGTTGTCCGTTGCAGAGGTATAGGTGCGTGTCACCTTGGCGCCGCCGTCGAACGAGATGTTTTCGGTGAGCACATCTGAGGTGTTGCGGTCTTCATACATCAAGACTTTCTCCTGCTCGTTCCTTTTAATGACGTTTTTCCAAGCCTCTATCTGGTCCAGCATAAACTGAATGGTATCCTGGCAGTTCACGTTTGCAGGTGGGACAAATGCATACGAGGGTCCTTCGTAATTATTAACTCCGGCAGCTGCGCCAAACACCTTGTCATAGTTGCTGCGTCCGTAGTTCGGGTCTGTCTCAGCCAGGTTGCTGTAATAGTGAGGGGTGGTGATTTCCGAAGGACTCTTGCGAGGTTTGCCGTAGGTGTCCTTCAGCAGTTTCTTGATCTGTGCCTCGTAGTTGGGAATGATGTTTGTGAGTATCTCCAATTGCGAATACATGAAAGTGGTCTTCATCGAGTCTTGCACACCCGTCACGTCGCGGACATCGAATTTCGATGCATTCCTCGGAATATAGACCTGACGTGCATCGCCAAAGATATGGTTACGGCTGACGCCTACATAAACGTCGCCCCAACTGCCTACATACTCCTTGCTGCTCCCAGTGGAAATATCCTGGGTCGTCGTGTACGACTCGGTGTCGAGATCGGTATGGCCTTTGAGATAAGTGCCTTCTAATCCTCCAGTAAACGTATGTTTAATTCCCTCTGTGGCAATTATGCCTGATGCTAATCCCACAACCTGTTGGGTATGTCCTTTCGCTACTTCGACAATATCTTTCGAGTGTACTCCATTACTGATGACGGTTTCCGACTTCATGGTTATCGTCGAGCCTTTCTTCCACGTAGCGCTCGACTTGGCACCGGGCGGGTCGCGCAATACCATCAGCACTTTGTCCGTGCCCAGGGTCACAAAGTTTTTGCCCATGTTGATGGTACCGACGTTGACACCTTTCATGCCAGGTCCCTGATTGGTGCCGTCGGCACGCCACTGGATGCCCGCATTGTTGTCAGGCACCCAGTCGTACTGCTTGCCGCTGACAAAGAGTTGCATGGTGATGCTTTGGGCATGGTGGGTTTTCGCATTGGTGTTCGGCAGACCGGCATACCATGTGTAGGTAGCACAGCCTAAACTGTCGAGCATCACGCCATTGAGGTTTTCGCCGGCAGGCGTACCCTCCTCATACAACACGCCATCGGTGCCCGTTTGCGTCTTGGAGACGAGCGACTGGGAAGACGACAGCGCATTGGCTATCTGCACAAAACATTTCTGTAGCGGCTGCCTCTCCTCCGTCGCCTTCGGGTCGTCGGCATTCTTGTAGGTTTCGTATGCCTCAATGTCGAACTCGTATTCGTTGCCCGTTACAAAGACGGGATAGCCTAATTTGTAACTAAAGCTGTTGCCGTCTTTCGTATAGAGGTTGTCTATCACATATTTTCCGTCCTCATCATTGCCTGTATATGTTTTTGCACCGAAAGGCACTCCTTCGTTCACCTTGAACACGGGCGTGGTGTGGTAGTCGGCAATATACTTGGATCGGTATTCGTATATCTTCTCTGCTTTCTTCTTGACGATTTCCTTACCGGTTACGGGGTCAGTCGCCTTGCTTTCGCTATACAGCGTGTCGGCAGAAGCCAGTTGGAACTTACTCAGGTCAACGGTACGGCTTTCACCGACCACGACATCGCTGTTGGCCACCAGCGTCTGGGCACTCATCTGATAACTGACAGGAGGCAACATGGCCGAGAACTCACCCGTCAGGGAATCGGTCTGAATGTAAATCTTCTTACACTCCTCCACCGAACCGAATCCGCGATACGAACGGCTCCGTATGCTGGCGGTGTCGCTGGCCACCTCCACCCGCTCGTCGTTGAAGTCGTAGGTAAAGGTGATGCCGTCGATAGTCTTCTTCGCGTTCAGATAGTAACGGTCGTCGGTGGGAGTCAGCGTCATCGTCACACGCCCGATGTTGTTCTCTGAGAGATTGAAACCCAGCGGCTTATTCTGATCCCTGAAACCGCCCACGATGCGTCCTGCAAAGTTCACCAGCGTAGCGTCCTCAAAGTCCAGGTTGTAGGTCTCTGTCAGGAAGGTGTGCTTGCCGCCGTTGGCGGGATAGCGACCCTTGTCAACAAAGACGTGGTTGTTGCGCTTCACGGTGATGTAGTGGTCGCCGATGGGCACGCTGATGGTGAACTTGCCTTCTGCATCGGTCATGATGGGCATGCCTTCCACGATGCAGGGCGTGCCGTCCACCTCGAAGGTGCAACTGTCCACGGGAATGGTGGTGCCGGCATAGCGCACAGTGCCATGCACGGGGAAGTAGCTGACGTCGGTGAAGTTCACGCCGCTGTACACCAATGAATTGTTGCTGATATAGCGCGTCTGCTTGGAGCTGTTGAACTCGTGGATGCCTTTCGACGGCGTGATGGTGTAGTTGATGCCATTGCCGGTGTAAGGGATGCCCGTGATGACATACGAACCATACTGGTCGGTCAGTCCGTAGCACGACACCTGACCCGTCTGGTTTGGCGAGTCGTCGGTGTAGGACACGCCGCTCACTGCCTTTCCGTGGGCATTGTTGGGTACGCTGTTGGTTCTCGAACGGTCATAGACATATCCCGTCTGATAGCCTTCGTTCATAGGCCAGTAGAGGGAAAGGCCCTGCTCGTCGCCCGACAGCATGCGGTCGTAACTGCTCATGATTTCGTCATCGGTCAGCGCACAGCTATAGACCCGGACCTCATCAATCAGCAATGTAGAATCAGGATACATATAACTATCTTTAGAAGGCAGGCCGAGACTTTCATCATACTTTTGCATACCTACCACGAATGCCTTGGGCTTTTCATTGATACGGAAAGGCCTGGCATAACCAATCACGTCCTTATAGAATTTTCCTTCTCCGTCTATCACGCCTAAGTCAAATATTCCCGATAAATAGCCTTCACTGTCTCCTTTTCTATGCCTCAAGAAAACATACGTCCATTGATCACTATAAATTCTTCCATGTTGTAGTTGATAGCCCAAACCGCCGGTAGCGTTTATCGACAAACCATTGCCTTTATAAACTTGTAAACATTTACCATTCTCAGTTACAATGGAGAAGAAACGACCTCTTTCTACATTTTGCTTAACCCACATGCCAATGGTAAAATCGCCCTCCAGCGCGTTTTCGCTGAGACCATGGTCACCACCGATGGGTACCTGGATGCCATGACTCCCGGCCGTGAATTGTGTGGCATAGAAGAACGAATGAGCATCCTCTGTGCTGGAGTTGGGCGTCAGCGACACACGTACACTATCGACAGCGTCGCCCGAACCGTAGAGCACCTGTCCGCTGATGGTGCCATAGTCCTGTGCAAAGCCGATGGCGGTCTTGTAGTTTTTGCTGGTTAACTGTCCTTCGCAGTCGGTGTATGCCTCCACGCGATATTCATAGTATCGGCCTGGGTCACAGTTCTGGTCAAAATAGGAATAGGTGGAGCTGTTTCCCTGCACGGTATAGATTTCATGGAAATCCTTTTCCTGCACATCGCGGCGCGAGACGGAGAACGTGGTGGGCGTGGCACTCACTTGCTTGACTTTCCAGATGAGGCTGCACCCCTTCTTGTCTGTGCCTTGGGTGGCGGTGAGTGAGGTGACGGTGGTTCCGCCGCTGATTCTGGTGTAGGAGATGTTGGGCGAACTCGCGAAGGTAGGCACATTGTCGCCACGGTCGAACACGATGCGATACTTGTAGCCTATGCACGAGGCTTCGATGCCCTCTGAGTGGACATACGTTTCAGTTAAGCTTCCGTCTTTATTCGTTGTCTGCTCCAGATCCGCAACCCTCAGTTTGGCAAGTTCCACCCAATCTGTGCCGTTGGTCTTCATATACTGTATGGCAAACGTGGGATAGAAGCCGTTGTAGGTCTTCTTGGGCACATAATGGTGATTCCACGTCACCTCAATCCTGTCATCCAACGGCGTCGCCTCCGGGCTGCCAATCAGCGGCGACGTGAGGGCGATTTTGACATTCGCAGTCGTGCTGAATTGAGCCAAGGGCGCTTGTGTTTCGGGTTTCACGGTGCCGCCACGACCTTGGGCCTCCAACCAGTAGTTGGGATAGAAACAGACGCTGTATTCGTAGGGGGTATCGAACTGAAGTTGTTGGACATCCTTGTCTTCATATTTGAACACGTCGGCAGCATCGCTGATGGCCACCGTTTTAAGAAGGGTCCACGAAGTGTCATCCTGTTTGCGGCGATAGACATACCATTTTCCTGCGTAGGCGGCATCCTCGGGGTCATAACTTGCGGCATCGGCCATGCGCCAGGTCAGCGTGACACTCTTGGCATACTGGTCCGTCGCACAGTTCAGATTGGTGGGCTGGGCGAATATCTTGGTCGTTAACTCTCGGCTATCAAAAGTCTGCGTACAATATTCATGCAAGGACATGTGTTCTTTCAGAGAGACCTTGTAAGGGTGAGAAATAGCATACAAACCCACGTTCCTGCTCACCTTGACCGCAAACTTGCCAGACGGTTGCTTGGGGGATTTGCAGGAAAACATGTTTTTTGTATCGCTCAAAGGTTGTCCAGACACATCAAAATAGCGTTCTTTGGAAGAAGTTCCGAAATGGGCATCAATAATCATGGTTTCGGGCGACACAAAATACACCCTGCTTTCTTTTTGATTAAGTTGCATCTCTTTCAACTTCTTTTTTTCGTCAGCGGTGGTGGTAAAGTTTAAAAACCTTATATACTCCGGATGCCCGTCATTAGTCTCCCATTTGCAATCAAACTTGACGGAAAAGTCCTCCAATGGATCCTCACATTTATACACTCTCAGGGTGGCGACTTGATTGTCAAAGCCTGTAATCTGCGTGAGCACAACCACGAATTGGTTATCCTTGTAAATGATGTCATTCAATCCGTATGAGCCTGTAAAGTCATCGTCATGACGGTAATTGAAATCATCATAATCAAAAGCTGAGGGATTAATAATATCTTGTCCAGACCTGTGACCAAAACGAAATTTGTGTTCAGTGAGATAGTTGTCAATACCTTTCAGTGCAGTAAGCCTCAACGAGAATTCCTGATAGGGTGACCCGGTGGTTCTATTATGTCCATTTACCAATTCAGGGTAGTCCATGGCCTGCACCATGACACTGGTCACGGCTAAAAGAAGGGTTAGGAAAAGTTTTAGATTTTTCATAATATTGTCGTTTTATTGTTATTACTTAATTGGTACGGGTTACGGTACGGGCAGCGGCGGTGGAGCCTGTAGTGATGCTGGCAGTGCCGTCGGTGTTTATCTTCAGGATTTTCGCTCCACCGCTCAGCCAGTAGTATCCACCTGATTCCACTGTCGTAAACGGCAGGAAGATGATATTGCCGGCAGGGTCAGAACTGCCACCGCTCTTGGCACGGAAGTAAACGCCACTGACCAACGTGCCACTGCTGTCGTAGCCTTGGCCGGAAATACAGTCACAATTATCAATGAGTGCCTGCGCCTCGGCATCTGTCGGCAGGGTGGCCTTGACGGCATCCGACAGACTGGCATATATTACCTCTGATGTCTTATCGTAAGGCAGGGCGGCTGCCTCGTTGCGGACGGCCCAGGACACGCCCATCGTCATCTCGATATGCTCGGCCAATGTGGCACTGAAGCGGTAAGCCTTGCCACCGACCAGATTCTTGCCAGCCACATGGCCTGCATAGACTGTTCCGTCGCTGCAACGCACTGTGACATGGTAGCGACCCGTGGAGTGGTTCTTGGGGAAGAGCATCATCCACGCGACAAGGGTGTGGTCATTGCCGATGATGCAATTGGTAAAGCCTAATGACTGTTTGTATTGCTTGTAGTTCGCATCGTTACTCTCGATATAATTCATGCCCGATGCTTGAACGTTTTCGCCTTCCTCGGTATTCAAGTTAGAGAAATTCTCCGTGATTTTGGTAGGGAAGTAAAGGTCGTTGTCCGCATATCGCGTCACGGTCAGGTCACTGACGGTCTTGCCTTCAGCCGAAGCAGGCAGCGTGAGCATGAAGCGGCAGGGGCTGAGCACATTGGTGAAATGGAACAGGCAGGAGGCATTGGCATCGGTGGTTACCTTGGGAGCCACCATATAGTTCTTGGCGCCTAAGTGTGCCGTGCTGTTGTTGCCCGTCTGCGTTTGGGCTTTCAGCGTAATCTGTCTGGTGCTGGTACCGTCTGTGTTGCTGTTGTAGGGATAATAAGAATAGTAAACAGCACTGGGATTGAGGGCGAAGGCACCGCCGTCGAAACTGGTAAGCAGGCTGCCCGCCGACGTGCTGGGCATGGCGAGGTGTGTCGTGCTCTGCTCGTTGCCATTGATTGTGCCGACAACGTTTATCACGTCGCCCGCATCCCAGGCAAACGACAATCCGCTCTCACTACCCGTCAGCGAGACACGGGTGGCATGGCCGTCCTCTTGGTCGCCAAATTCATAATTCGGCATGTAGCCATACACGCCATGATGT
>CACXXD010000110.1 GCA_902771445.1 uncultured Prevotellaceae bacterium | reverse complement strand
CAACTGTTGGGGAGTGACGCAGAGGAACGAGGCGATGGCATTCAGGGGAAGATGGCGGGCGATGCCTGGGCAGCGGCGGAGCAGCAACTCGTAGCGTTCTAGGGGCGTGGCGCGGTGGAGGTCGGTGTAGCGGGCACGGGCCTGACTGAGCAGGTGCTCGGCAATGAGGCATCGCAGATCCATCGAATTCTTGTCCTGACTGAACCGCTTCACCAGTTGTTCGCCGCTCACACGGATGATGCGAGTGGGCACCATCGCCTCGATCGTGGTCAGCGCTGGGCCACCGTCGAGACAGGCGGGATAGTCGCCCGCAAATTCGCCTTCGAACGAGAACCAAGTGATGTGTTCCTTGTCGTCGCTGATGCCGTATGTCACGTACTTGAAGCACCCCTCGGTGACGAAGCCGAACCACCGTGCGGGGTCGCCCTCGCGCTCCAGCTGTTCGCCCTTGCGGTACTCCACCATCTTGCCCTCGCGCTCGCAAAACTCGCGCAGCACCTTGATGTCAATACTATTTTTCCCGAATTTCTGTTCCATCGTCTGAGAATTTGCTGGCAAAGGTAGTGAATTTGATTGAATATCCGTACAAACAAGTACGGTTTTGACGCTTTTCAAGGAGAATTAGCAGAGGAATGACTCGATTATGGGGGAAAATGTGTAACTTTGCACACAAAAAGAAGGCTTATGCAAGATATGTCAAGAAAGAGCCATAAACGCGAACTGTTCCGCGTGGCATTCAAGATGTTCATCCTGAAATCGTTCGACGGGGTGAGCATTCCCGATATTGAGAAGGCGACGGGTTTTACGCGCGGCACCATCTTCCACTATGCCGACACGAAGCTGGATCTGTTCCGTCAGGTGGTGGAATACTATGTGCTAGAGCGACAGGACATCGAAAGGAAGATTCAGGTTGCCGACGGTTGTACGTTGCTCGATTTCATTGAGACATACGTTGCTGGTGTGGAGCAGACGATGGAGAGCCTTTGGGACATTATCGGTCGGGATGTGCCAAAGAAAGACTGCTGCCGTGCTTATCTGAACATGATTTCGCAGGTGTCGGTGTTGCTGCCAGATGTGTATAGGGCATATCAGGACGCGATGGCGAAGGAGGAAAAGCTGTGGATGGAGGTGATAGGCCGGAGCGTGGAGAATGGCGAATTGCAAAACGACGTGAAGCCCACCATTTTGGCCAAGATCATGATGAGCCTCTTCTACGGTCGTGCCTTCCAGGACTCACTTATTGACGGCATGGACCCGAAACTGCTGAAAGAGGAAATGCTCGCGGTGTATGAGATGATAAAGAGATAGTGTTCAAAAATGGATATTTGTTCAAAAATCGTAAACAAAGTATATCTTTTGAACAAAATCAAATTAAGAATCATTTTATTGATTCCTACTGATTCAAACTTTTATCAGACTTCGAGAGCCGAGGCATTGCGTCCCGGCTCTCGTTGTACTTACTTCTGCTGTAAAAGGTGTGCCAATGCAGGGGCGTTCTTGATACGCTCCAGTTCATCGGCAACAATTTGCTTAACGTCCTCCTTGATTTGGTAATAATTGGCAGTAACGGTCTCATCCATTCGGTCGTTGCCGTTCTCGTCCGTAAAGTCCGTAATAATGGGGATAGGTTTATAGGCTTTGGTCTCACGAGTTACCTTCTCATTATCCACTACAATCTCTGCATGGAAAATCTTCTGGTCAATACGTTCGTCGAAATTATCAGAGACGGCACCGACAAACATTCCCTGCGTAAGTGTGGAAATTTTGCTGGCAGGAATCAGGCTATCCATCTGCGTATTGATAGAGGTAGATGTGTCCTGACGGTTGATAGTCATGGACTGGCGTTTTTGAAGGACTTTTCCGAAACGCTCGCTCAGGGTTTTGGCTGTTTCGCCTACAACCTGACCACTGAAGATGTTGCCTACAGTGTTCTGTACCACCTTTGCCTCTTTGTCACCATAGTCTCGGACTAACTGGCTGAAGTCCTGAAAACCGAGACAGACGGCAACCTTGTTGCTTCGGGCAGTGGCAATGAGGTTGTCGAGACCCTTGAAATAGATGGTAGGCAACTCGTCAATGATGACTGAGGATTTGAGCATTCCCTTCTTATTGATCAGTTTGACGATACGGCTGTTATACAGGCCGAGGGCTGCGCCGTAGATATTCTGACGGTCCGGGTTATTACCGACACACAGGATTTTTGGCTCATTCGGATTGTTGATGTCGAGCGTAAACTCACTGGCAGACATGACCCAATACAGTTGCGGGGAAATCATTCGAGACAAAGGAATCTTGGCGGATGCTATCTGACCCTGCAACTGGTCAGCAGCACCACCGAGCCATGCGTCCATGAAAGGCGACATATAGTTTTCCAGTTCGGGATAAGAGGACAGAATGGGGAAAATATCCTCATAGCGGCGGTTGAGCAATTCGACGGCATGGGGGAAGGTGCAATACTTCCCGTCCTTGTATATCTTTAGATACCAGATGATGGCCGCGAACAGGATAATCGGTGACTCCACGAAGAAGTCGCCCTGTTTCTGCACCCAAGTACGGTTTAAGTTGAGCATTATCGTGTAAGCACTCTCGTAGGCATCGGAGATGTCAGTCATGAATGCAGGGTGAATAGGATTACAGCGGTGACTGCGACGTGGGTCATCAAAGTTGATGACATAGAACTTCGGTAACACCTTATAACCAGACTTGTGTGTCAGCATGTGGTTGTAGGCAATGGTGCTTAGGTCGCTGAACTTGTAATCATAGATATACATCGAGAAACCCTTTTCGATGGACTGCTTGATGAAATTGTTTACTACGGCATACGACTTACCGCTACCAGGAGTTCCGAGTACAATAGTGGCGCGGAAGGGATTGACTACGTTTATCCAGCCATTGTTCCACTTCTTTTTATAGTAGAAGCGTGTAGGCAGATTGATGGAATACTCATTCTCCATCAGACGTGTTTCCTGCATAAATGATTCGTTCTCGTTATTGAAAACATCATCCATGAGGTTGTTTTGTAACAAGCGGCTCATCCAAAGGCCACCCATCAGCAGACAGATATAGCCTGCGGAAATAGTGGTGATGTAGAGTGCTGTACAGAACACAAAGGGAAAAGGTAAATCAAGTAGCCACCAGTTGAGAAAGAACAGGATAAAACCAATGGCAAGTACCATCCAGATTCTCGCCCAGGTGATCTTTTCCTCTTTGACTCCTTTTGTGCCGAGGCATGATAGTGCCATCAGCAGAAGAGCAAACAATTTGGTGTAAAGAATAGATTGGAACAATCCTGCCGTTCGGTTGAAATTTGTGAGAATCCTATCCACGATGCCCATCTGAATGTGCCAGTCCACGATAGCGGCATAGCAGTACCAATAGACATTCATCACTACGAGAATAATACTCACGGCTCGCATAAAGTCCATGACTTTAGCGAGACCTCTCAAATCATCTTCTTGTTGCATAGTTATTTGTTTTAATTGTTATGAAATCAGTTTGTTTACAATTTCGGACCACGACGCTTTTTCTTCTTGCGCTGTAGTTTGCGACGGAACGCCTCTTCCTCAGCATCAGTGACAGGATTGTCGGTGTTGAGGATGTCAAGAGCATCAAGGAATGATGCAAGACCGCCTTTGCTTTCGTAGTGTTCCTGCTTATCGCGAGAAGTGGATTGCTGCTGCCCTTCCGTAGATGTGCTGCCAGAATTTGGTTGTTCTTCCTGTTCTTCTTTCTCCTTGAAAGGAATCTGTTCCTCTGGCGGCGTATTGAAGTGCTGTTCAAGTGCATTGGCAGAGAAAGCCTTGCCCATACGGGAACCGTTGAGGACACAATGGGTACGATGGTCGATGAACGTGGCACCGTAGATTCTGCCCTCGTCGGTATAACGGAAGACACAATCAATCCCCTTCTCTTTGAGCATCCTGACAAACTCGTCCTTGTCGTAAGTCCGTTTAAGTGCATACTCCAATACTTTTCTGGTCGGCTCGGTCAGATTCCTGTCCTTGATGTTCTTCTTTGAGAATGCAGCTTTTTTCTGTAATGCCTCGTAGCCGACGGACTTGCCAAACAGGGATGACTTGAACGGATTGCCAACCTTATTGCCGTCGGCATCAATGACAGAATAGACCAGACCGTTATAGTCCTCACCTCTGACATTGCCCCTTACTTCTTCGACAGTCAGATTGTAGAGCGACAACAGTGCACGAAGTTCACCAATGGTCTGAAACTGGTAGTCGTGGAATACGGCTTTGACCGTATTGCCTACCTGCTTCTTGATGTCACCCTCGGAAGGATTGACTGGCGGGATGCGGTTGGACAGTCTTTCCTCTTCTCGCTTGTTGCCATGATGCAGTCCGTATCTCTGTTTAAAGTCCCTGAGGATGGCAAGGCTTCTCCGTTTGGTGAAGTCGCTGTTAATGCGCTTGCCCTGCTCGTCCACACGGACGGAAACGATGTGCAGATGATGGCGGTCGATGTCCTCATGCTTGACAATGATATAAGGCTGGTCGCCATAACCCATGCGCTGCATATACTCATGCGCCATCTGTGTCAGTTCCCCGTCCGTCAACCTGTCATCAGGATGGGGATTGAGCGAGATATGGATTACAGGCTTTTCCGTCCTCATCTGTCTGGGCATCCGCTTCTCGAAGTCTGCCAGCACCTGTGCAACATTGACCTTACCATCACCGTTGTTGAACACCTTGTTAGTGTCCAGCAACTGGCCTTTCCCCATATTCACCTTGTCGGCGTTATACTTGATGGCACCGAAAAGGGAATTGCCAATCGTTATCTTTGCAACCATCTCTCCCTTGCCTCCTTTGCCAATGCCACGATCTGCTGTCCCTGCTCCATCATCTGGCGGGTCATTGACTCCAGACGATAGAGCAAGGCCATTGCCTTCTTTTCCGAAAAGTGGCTGCGCAGTTCCTTCACCACTTGATTGTAATTGACCGCCACACCACGGAATTGAGCATGGAATGATGACAGTTTTTCGTAGAAGTCCACCATTGTCTTATCGACTTTCACGACCTTGAACGTCTCGCCAAAGACGCGCGACTTGACGAAAACGGCTTTGGCATATACCCCGGACTGCTCGTAGAGCGTGAGGAACCTGGCCCATTCCACATCGTCGAAGCGTACCATGACGCAGTGCGTCCTTTTGTTGTTCTTCGGGTATCGACCCGTCCTTCTCTTTTTGTTATCTTCCATATTATCTATGATACGTTACTATCGTTTTTCCAAATCAGGGGATGACGACTTCGGAGTCAGACCCCGGCCCCCTGCAAGGGCAAGATGGGAGTTTCTCGGGTAACCCGAAACCTTTTGAGTAACTCAAAAGACATCTTGCTATGCTCCTGCGGGCATACATAATCCGCCTTGCGGACGGATTAGTCGCTTCAACAGCACACATATCGGTCTTGCCGACACGTTCGTCGCTTCCTGAACTTTGTTTGCGGCTGCAAAGGTCGGCATTTACGGCGGGACAGACTTTCAACATTATATAATCTGAAAGAAATTTTTCTGCTGATTGGCTGGCGTGGCGTAGCGGATAGCAGACATTAGCGGCCACGTGGCATGGATTCCTTTGCAGGTCCGTAGAAATGTAGTTCCTTTGCACCGTCCTTAGCGACCTACATACGTCCAGACCTACGGATGTACGGACCTACAGACCTACGGACTTACAGCCATACTGAAGTACAGCTATACCGATGTAAATGGTTAAGTACGGACATAGGGACTTACCTAAATCCGGATGGACAGACATACGGACTGATATACAGCGGGACATAAAGACATATCGTGTTACGTACATAAATAAAGAAGTAAAAATGAAAGAACCGAAATTCATTGCCTTCTCCACCCAGAAGGGAGGGGCTGGCAAAACAACATTGACAGTGCTGGCGGCAAGCTACCTGCACTATGTGAAGGGACTCAACATCGGTGTCATCGACTGCGACTTCCCGCAGTTCAGTATCATGGACATGCGCAAGCGTGACATGAAGAACATCGAGGGCAACAGCCAATTGTGCCGACAGGCATACGACATGTTCAAGAAGCTGGGAAAGAAAGCTTATCCCGTCGTAGAGAGCCGTCCGGAGGATGCCCTTGACGTGGCACGTCAGATGATGGAGAAGCAAGAGTTCGACATCATCTTCTTCGACCTGCCCGGCACGTTGAACAACAAGGGAGCCGTCAACACAATAGCACATATGGACTACGTCTTCTGTCCCATCGTGGCTGACCGTGTCGTGATGCAGAGTTCGCTCACCTACGCAAAACTCGTCAACGACAACATGGTGACAACAGGACAGACGAACATCAAGGGTTTCTATTTCGTCTGGAACATGGTTGACGCACGTGAGAAGACCCGTCTCTACGACATCTATAACAAGGTCATCAACGAACTTGGGCTGACGGCACTCAATACCGAAGTACCCGACAGCAAGCGTTTCCGCAGGGAGGGTGACACCGAAGACAAACGTCCCCTGTTCCGTTCGACGATGTTTCCGTCAGACCGCACTCTCATCAAGGGCAGCTGCATCAGGGAACTGACAGACGAGATCCTGGACATCATCAAACTGTGAGCAGATGCCGAAAAACCTCGACCTTGGAATAGACGCGGCGGCACTCATTGAAAGTGTACGCCCGGAAATGGCCATGCAACCGACAAGGACAACACAGGAGCCGGAGCAGCAGAACCGCGAGCCCCCACCCAGACCCGAAGGGCGTCCCCAGACAAGAAGTCCCTCAGCAAAAGGCGTAAAACAGGGACTGGCGGAGGAATACCAGCGGCAGTTTGTGAAGAAGACGGACTTCAATGCCCATTCGGGCAAGACGTGCTACATGCGTCCGCGATACCACGAACGCATCTCACAGATTGTCGAAATCCTCGGCAGGGGCGTATCCATCTCAGCCTATCTTGACAACGTGCTCTATGAGCATTTCGAGAGATACGGCGAGGCAGTGGACACGCTTCTAAAACAGAGATTCAATGAAATACTGACAAAAAAAGGAACAGAAGAATGAATATTATATTGATTACTGGAATCATCGTGGCCGGAATCGTGGCAGTCATAGCCATTCTGGCACACGGAAAGGGATGCAAGGTGACGGCCTTGCCCATAGTAAATCATACGGAGAAAGTACCCCGAAACAATGTGACCATCAATTTCAAGGAACCTGACGACAGGAAGGATGTGACCTTTAACGGGGATGCGGATTTCGATGAGTTAGTGGACGTGCTCGGGGACTATGCAAGTATCTTTGCCAATCCTCCCAAACGAGGAATGTCCCGTGACAGCAAGCTGACATATATACGTAACGACTACCACGACCGCATCAGTCGTATTGTGAACATCCTGAATGTGGAAGGAATCAACATCTCATCATACATTGACATGGTGCTGACAGACCACTTCCTGCGATATGAGAAGCCTATCAACTACCTCTATCGCAATGGCTATCATGACATCTGCTGAAGGACTGACGTATGGCGACATTCATACTTATTGGACTGCTGGCCATCATTGCCTATGAGCTGTTCATATTTATCAAGTACCCGCCAGGTATCTGGCCAAATGCTGGGAATACAGTCAAACGTCAGGTATCGGAAGAGACTGCGGAGGAAGACTGTGCCATCATAGGGCATAGTACCTTCAACATGTCAGACCAGCTGCGTAGGATGGAGGTCAGACAGGCAGAGGAAGAACGGAAATCTGCAGTCGTTCGAGGTGAGATGACCGAGGACGGAAAGGAAATAGCAACACCCGTGTCCATAGAGGACTGCCAACTGGAAGATAAAAAACAGATTGTTCCCGTACCTGACGAAGAACTGGACGATATGTTTGCCGAGCCAGATGTGCCGACTGCCACGGGTGATCCGTTGGATGACATCGACCTCGCCTTCAACACCGCAAGGCAGAAAGACCCTGATGAGCAGGATGAGCAGAAGGCTGCGGCAGTCCTCAATTGCCTGAAAGGGACGGAACTGCTTGACATGGTGGCAGGGCTATGGCCCGAAATCGGCGAGAATGTTGAGCGTATCATTGAAAAGTACTATGGCGAGAAGTCTGATAATCCTAAGACAAAAAGACAGGAATTCACCATGCCTGACAGGTTCGAGGACTTCAACGTCAGCTTCTTAGTGTAGAACCAAACAGGAAAAAGGAATGAAACAAAGAGACTACGGATAGACATGTGTTTCTGCAACCACTGAATCCAATTATCCAATCCACAATCAACAACAGTATTAACAATTAAAACGTAAACGAAAAATGAAAATGAATGTAAAGAAGTTCGCAAACAAGAAGATCGTAGTGTGTGCAGCCCTCATTGCTGCCGCAACCACAACAGCGATGGCCCAGGGCAACGGCCTCGCTGGTATCAACGAAGCCACCTCTATGGTAACCAGTTACTTCGAACCAGGAACGAAGCTCATCTATGCTATCGGTGCTGTCGTAGGACTCATTGGTGGTGTGAAGGTCTATGGCAAGTTCTCGTCTGGCGATCCCGACACCTCGAAGACCGCTGCCTCATGGTTCGGTGCCTGTATCTTCCTCATCGTGGCCGCTACCATCCTTCGCTCGTTCTTCCTCTAAGCCTGTATATAATAATAAGGTATAAGGAAAACGACCAATGGCTGAGTACAATATCAACAAGGGTATCGGCCAGTCGGTTGAGTTCAAGGGGTTGAAGGCCCAGTATCTCTTCATTCTCGCGGGCGGGCTGCTTGCAGTCTTTGTCCTCTTCGTGGTCCTCTATCTCGCTGGTGTCAACCAGTGGGCGTGCATCGGTACGGGTGTCGTGTCTGCCTCCGTCCTGGTCTGGCAGACCTTCGCCCTCAACCGACGCTACGGGGAGCACGGGCTGATGAAGCGAATGGCCAACAGACAGCATCCCCGTTTCCTGATCAACCGACGCAAGCCGTATCTGATTATCAAAAACAAGTGTAACGACAATGAGGAATACGCTGAAAGCAACGACTATTGAGAACAAGCTGCCCCTGCTGGCGGTGGAGAACGGCTGCATCGTGTCGAAGGACGCAGACCTGACCGTCGCCTTCGAGGTGGCACTTCCTGAACTCTACACCGTGACCTCGCAGGAGTACGAGACCATCCACGGCTGCTGGTGCAAGGCCGTCAAGGTGCTGCCCGACTACAGCATCGTCCACAAGCAGGACTGGTTCATCCGCGAGACCTACAGGCCGGAGTTGCAGAAGGACGGCATGACCTTCCTCTCCCGCAGTTTCGAGCGCCACTTCAACGAGCGTCCGTTCCTGAAGCATTCGTGTTACCTCTTTCTGACCAAGACCACCAAGGAGCGCAACCGCATGCAGAGCAATTTTTCAACTCTCTGCCGTGGACACATCATCCCGAAGGAACTGAACAGGGAAACGGCCAGCCGCTTCTTGGAGTCCGTGGAGCAGTTCGAGCGCATCATGAACGACTCCGGCTTTGTGAGACTGAGGAAACTGAGTGACAACGAGATTGTTGGCACCCGTCGCAAGGCTGGACTGATTGAGCGCTACCTCTCGCTGATGCCAGAGGATAACGCCTCGCTCCAGGATATCGACCTCAGTCCCGACGAAATGAAGATCGGCGACTACCGCCTGTGCCTCTTCACGCTCTCCGATGTGAATGACCTACCCGCCAAGGTGCATACCGACACCCGCTACGAGCGTCTGAGCACAGACCGCAGCGACTGCCGCCTGTCGTTCGCCAGTCCCGTGGGACTGCTGCTGCCCTGCAACCACATCTACAACCAGTATGTGCTTATCGACAACAGTGACGAGAACCTGCAGCGGTTTGAGAAAACGGCCAGAAATATGCAGTCGTTGAGCCGCTACAGCCGAAGCAATGCCATCAACAAAGAGTGGATAGACCTGTATCTGAACGAAGCGCACTCCCAGGGACTCATCAGCGTCCGTGCCCACTACAACGTCATTGCATGGAGCGATGACTGCGAGGAACTGAAGCACGCCAAGAATGACATCGGAAGCCAGTTGGCCAGTATGGAGTGTATGCCGAGGCACAACACCGTGGACTGCCCGACACTCTACTGGTCTGGCATCCCCGGCAATGAGGGCGACTTTCCTGCCGAAGAATCGTTCTACACCTTCATCGAGCCAGCGGTCTGCCTCTTCACGGAGGAAACGAACTACCGCAGTTCGCTCTCGCCCTTCGGCATCAAGATGGTGGACAGGCTGACGGGAAAACCGCTGCACATCGACATATCGGATTTGCCGATGAAGAAGGGTGTCATCACCAATCGTAACAAGTTCGTGCTGGGACCGTCGGGCAGCGGAAAGTCGTTCTTCATGAACCACGTCGTGCGCCAGTACTATGAGCAGGGTACCCACGTCGTGCTGATTGACACGGGACACTCGTATGCGGGACTGTGTGCCATGATC
>CACXXD010000109.1 GCA_902771445.1 uncultured Prevotellaceae bacterium | reverse complement strand
ACAAGAGCCAGATTCTGGCCGGGTCTGTAAAGAGCGTTAAGACCAAGGGCCTTGACAACGACCTGATACTTCCCGCCAACGAAGAGCCTAAAAGTGGCAATGTTTGGGAAGAAGCTTGGTAACTATTTGTACCATTAGCAACCATCATTCGGGGACGGAGCACTTTCGTATGCTTCGTCCCCGAAATTTTACATCAAATCCAGTATATCCCTATAGAAAGCCTCGACAGTCCGTTGCATTAATGGCTCGTCATCTTTGTTGTTCATAGAATCTATGGTTTCACTTTTCTACCGTTTAACACGTAATTTATTGATATAAAATGAAATACAAATACTGGTGCTGGATGTAGAAACAGCCCCCTTCTACATCAGTTCTGCGCACAGTTCGCGCATGCCGGCAGAAGCACCCTTCTGAATCTGCCTGACACCACTGCCAGCACTGATGGGGTTCGGGTCGATGAGATAGACGGGTACACCGGGACGGACATAGTGAATGAGTCCGGCTGCGGGATAGACATTGAGCGACGTGCCGATGATGATGAAGATGTCGGCCTGCTGAGCCTGCTCGGCTGCCACCGTGATATTAGGCACGGCCTCGCCGAAGAAGACGATGAAGGGACGGAGCAACGAGCCGTCGCCAGCCTTCGTGCCTGGCTCCACTTCGCAGTTGTCGGGCGTCAGCTGAATCTGGTAGCGCGGGTCGTCGACATCGCGGCTCGAACAAACCTTCATCAGTTCGCCGTGCAGATGGATGACGTTGGTAGAGCCGGCCATCTCGTGCAGGTTGTCTACATTCTGCGTGACCACCACCACGTCGTACTTCTCCTCCAACTTGGCCACCAGCTTGTGACCCTCGTTCGGCTGTACGCCCCAGCACTTGCGGCGCAACATGTTGTAGAAATTGGTCACCAGTGTGGGGTCGGCCTCCCACCCTTCGTGCGTGGCCACTTGCTGCACGGGATACTCCTCCCACAGACCGTCGGCATCGCGGAACGTCTTGAGTCCACTCTCCACCGACATTCCTGCACCTGTAAGAACAACGATTTTCTTTTTCATAATACACCTTATTTATATTATATATACAATGAACTGCGAGCATTGAATTATTAAATCTCTACAAAAATAATAATTTTTAGCGAAAGAACAATGGTTGAATGCGAAAATATGCGTAACTTTGCACGATTTTTAGCATGACATGCCCCCATAACGTTGGGGATTGTGGGTCTGAACAGGCGCAGACTCATGTTTTTAAGTATTAACAATAAAGACGGGCTTGATTCGCTTGTTCAGCCCCCAGCCCTCCGATTTCGAGGGCTTTGATAACATGGATAAACTGAGCTATGCCCTGGGACTGGGCATCGGACAACAGCTGGCACAGATGGGTGCCGGAAGTGATTTGAACGTCGACGATTTTGCACAATCTATCAAGGACGTGCTGGAAGGAAATGAATTGAAAGTATCGCATCGGGATGCCCAGCAGCTTGTGCAGCAATACTTTGCAGAGAAAGAAGAGAAAATGAACGCCGAGCGTGCCGCCAAGGGCAAGGCCGCCAAGGAGGAAGGTGAGAAATATCTGGCTGAGAACGGCAAGCGCGAGGGTATCATCACCCTGCCCAGTGGCTTGCAGTACCAGGTGCTGAAGGAGGGCAACGGCAAGAAGCCCACGGCCAAGGACAGCGTGAAGTGCCACTACGAGGGCTTCCTCATCGACGGAACCGTGTTTGACAGCAGCGTGCAGCGCGGCGAGCCGGCTGTGTTCGGCCTGCAGCAGGTGATTGCCGGATGGACCGAGGGCCTGCAGCTCATGCAGGAAGGTGCCAAGTATCGTTTCTACATCCCCTATCGCCTGGCCTACGGCGAAGGCGGTGCCGGCGCAATGATTCCGCCCTATGCAGCACTCATCTTCGATGTGGAGCTGATCCAGGTGATGTGATGAGAAGGCGAAACGACGAAATAACGTAATAACGAAAATAACGTAACAACAAAAAAACAACAATGAAAAAATCAATGATTGTGGCCGCTTTGGCCATTGCAGCCTCCACGATGGTTTCGTGTGACGGCGGTGCTCCGACGGCAAGCCTGAAGAGCGATGTTGACTCTGTGAGCTATGCCATCGGCATGGCCCAGACACAAGGTCTGAAGGACTATCTCGTCATGCAGCTCGGTGTTGACACTGCCTACATGGGCGAATTTATCAAGGGTCTGAACGACGGCGCCAATGCCGGCGACAACAAGAAGAAGGCAGCCTACTATGCCGGTATCCAGATCGGTCAGCAGATTTCCAACCAGATGGTGAAGGGCATCAACTATCAGCTCTTCGGCGACGACTCTACCCAGACCATCTCGATGAAGAACTTCATGGCCGGCTTCATCACCGGTACCACTGGCAAGAAGGGCCTCATGACAATGGAGGATGCCAACAGCAACGCTCAGCGCCTGATGCAGCAGATCAAGGCTCGCGAAATGGCCAAGGTCTATGGTCCTAACAAGGAGGCTGGCGAGAAGTTCATGGCTGAGAACGCCAAGAAGGACGGTGTGAAGACGCTGCCCAGCGGCGTGCAGTACCGTGTAATCAAGGAAGGCGCAGGCAAGATTCCTGCCGACACCTCTACCGTGACCATGCACTACGAGGGCCGTCTGATCAACGACTCTGTGTTCGACAGCTCCTACAAGCGCAACCAGCCCTACACCGTTCGTTGCAACCAGAACATCAAGGGCTTCACCGAGGCTCTCACCCACATGCCCGCAGGCTCTGTATGGGAGGTCTACATTCCTCAGGAACTGGCCTACGGCGAGCGTCAGGCCGGTGCAATGGTCAAGCCGTTCTCTGCACTTATCTTCAAGATTGAACTGCTCGAAGTGAAGTAAGCCGCTTATGAAGAAAATCATTCTCGTTGCACTCGTCATCTTGGCGAGTGCTTCTTTTAGCACCATCGAGGCTAAGAAAGACAAGAAGAACAAGAAGAAGGGACAGACCGAACAGCCCGTTCAGCTGAAGAACAGCAGCGACTCGCTGAGCTACGTGGCAGGCATGTCGGTCACCAACGGCCTCATCCCCTATCTCATGCAGTCGCAAGGCGTAGACACCGCCTATATGGCCGATTTCATCGAGGGATTCAAGGAAGCCGTCAAGGCTGGCGACAATCCTCAGCAGAAGGCCCGCATGGCAGGCATCGACATTGCAGGACAGCTGACGCAGCGCATGTTGCCAGGTGTGAAGAAGGAGTTCACCGACACCCCCGACAGCATACTGACTGAGCTGTTTTATCGCGGTTTCACCGATGCACTGGCCAACGACACCACGGTGATGAAGCTGCAGGCAGCCGAAGAGTTGTTCAAGGCAAAGCAGGCCTACAACAAGAGTGCCAAGGAAGAAAAGCTCTACGGCCCCAACCGCGAGGCTGGCCGCAAGTTTCTGACGGAGAACAAGCTGAAGGATGGGGTCATCACGACTCCCTCGGGCTTGCAATATAAGGTTCTGAAGCAGGGCGATGGCGAAGTACCTCAGCGCACCGACAAGGTGAAGGTTCACTACGAAGGCCGTCTGGTCGATGGCACCGTGTTCGACTCATCGGCCAAGCATGGCAGCGAGCCCGCCTCGTTCCGTGCCGACCAGGTGATCAAGGGCTGGACTGAGGCCCTCACCCTGATGCCCGTCGGCTCCAAGTGGCAGCTCTACATCCCATTCGAGCTAGCCTACGGCGAGCGCAATGCCGGACAGATTAAGCCCTACTCTGCCCTCATCTTCGACGTGGAGCTGGTGGGCATTGAGAAGTAAGACAGACTGAGACCGTCAATCCCGACATACCTAAGATGGAGAATGGTTCGCTTGAGCACCGTTCTCCTCTTTTTTTTCCATTCTGAGCGTTTTTTCCGTTTTTTATGCACAAATCGTTTCTTGTTTCAATATTTTTATGTACTTTTGCTTACAGAAAAGAAACAAAATGTAAAAACGGTTATGGAAAAGATCGATACCCTGGACAAAAAGATACTGAGTATCCTGTCGAAAAACGCACGCATCCCGTTCAAGGACGTTGCAACCGAATGCAATGTGTCGCGTGCGGCCATCCACCAGCGTGTGCAGCGCCTCATTGACAGCGATGTCATCACGGGCAGCGGCTTCGACGTCAACCCGAAGTCGCTGGGCTACAGCACCTGCACCTACGTGGGCATCACGCTCGAGCGCGGTTCCATGTACAAAGAGGTGGTGAAGCGATTGCAGCTCATACCAGAGGTGGTGGAGTGCCACTTCACCACAGGTCCCTACACGATGCTCGTGAAACTCTATGCCCGTGACAACGAACAGCTCATGCAGTTGCTGAACGGTCAGCTACAGGAGATTCCCGGTGTGGTGGCTACCGAAACGCTCATCTCGCTCGAACAGAGCATCAAGCGCGAAATACCCGTACACTTCGAAGCCGACCCCGACGAAGACTGACAGTCTCATTCAATCCACAATACCGACATGAATCGTTTCGACTTGAACAACCAGGTCTCCCGCATCTACGACGAGAACTTCACCGACAAGAGCAACAGACCAGTGGTGGGAATCACTGGCAACTTTGGCGACCAGACCTGCAAACTGGGCGAAGGCTACTATCAGCAAGTCGTCAGAGCCGGAGGAACCCCGCTCATCATTCCACCCACAGCCGACGACGCAGCACTTCTGTCAGCACTGGGCCGCATCGACGCACTGCTGCTCAGCGGCGGTGCCGACATCAATCCCCTCTACTGCGGAGAAGAACCGTCGCCCCGTCTGGGCGGCATCAATGCAGAGCGCGACCTGCCCGAACTGCTCCTCGCCCGTCTGGCCTTCAATCGTCAGCTGCCCATCCTCGGCATCTGCCGGGGCATTCAGACGATGGCCGTGGCACTGGACGGTGCCGTCAATCAGGACATTGCCAGTCAGGCTATCATCAAACATTCGCAGGAGGCCGATCGCTCCGAACCTACCCACACCATAACCGTTGAGCCCGACACCATATTATATAGGATATATGCAGCCGACACGCTGGAAAAGAATGATTACATCGGGAAAGAGAATGCAGAGCCGCTTGTGCTGGCTGTCAATTCCTTCCATCATCAGGCAGTGAGCCAGCCAGGCCCGCATTTCAAGGTTTCTGCCCGCTCTGCCGACGGTATCATCGAAGCTATTGAGAGCAGCGAGATGAAGCCTTTTGTCGGTGTACAGTGGCATCCTGAGTGCATGGGAGCCGACGGTCTGCCCTTGTTCTGCTGGTTAGTAGAGCAAGGTGCGCTCTACCGTCATTCACAGTGCATCCACGACCGCATCCTTACGCTCGACACCCATTGCGACACCCCCATGTTCTTTCCGCAGGGTGTAGACTTCACCACACGCGACAGCAAACTGCTTGTCGACTTGCCCAAGATGACAGAAGGCAGGCTCGACGCAACAATCATGGTGGCCTATCTGCCACAGCCCAAGGAAGGCGAGACGTTCCGTCAGAATGTGGCCTTCGATGTGGAGGGGCCTCGGGCATACGCCGACCTTATTTTCGATAAAATCGGCCAAATTGTGAGCAAAGCAGGCGACAAGCTGGCCTTGGCTCGCACACCCGACGAGCTATGGCGAAACAAACTGGCTGGCAAGAAGAGCATCATGCTGGGCATTGAGAACGGTCTGGCACTGGAAGGCAATCTTGCCAATCTTACGTACTTTGCCAACCGTGGCGTGGTCTATATTACCTTGTGCCACAATGGAGACAATGATATTTGCGATGCTGCCTCGCGCAGTTTGCAGACACATGGAGGTGTGAGTCTGTTTGGCGAGCAAGTCATCCGCGAGATGAACCGACTGGGATTGATGGTCGACCTCAGTCATGCGGCTGAGAGCAGTTTCTACGATGCCCTTCAGATTTCGCAGAAGCCCATCGCGTGCAGTCACTCATCGGCTCGTGCGCTCTGCGACCATCCGCGCAATCTGACCGACGACCAGATGCGGGTACTCGCTCAGAAAGACGGTGTCTGCCAGATTACACTCTACCCCGGCTTCCTGAGAACCGCCGGCGAAGCCACGATTCTCGATGCCATGCAGCACCTGGATCATGCCATCAGCGTGATGGGCATTGACCACGTGGGACTAGGTACCGACTTCGATGGTGACGGTGGCGTGCGCGGACTGGCCGATGCCAGCGAACTGACACTCTTCACACGACAGCTGTTAGCTCGTCGCTATAGCGAAGCTGACATTCAGAAGATATGGGGAGGTAATTTTCTAAGAGTAATGCGCGAAGTACAGTGAGAAAAGCATTAACCATCATACTACTCGGTTTCCACCTATTAAGTCACGCTCAGGAACGTTTTCAGGTGGAGATGTTCTGCGGAGCGGAGATGAACTTTGTGGAAATGAACTGGCACAACTTCTACGACATGTATCTGCGCCTGACACCTGGTATGAAGTTTCATCTGGGGCATCGTTGGATGCTGGCAGGGCAAGTGCATGTTCCGCTTATCAACAAAGGCTATGTGGATCGCTACAGCATGTTCCGACTGAGCAATGCCACTCTCTCCAAGGAGCTTCATTTTCCCGATGCACATCAGTATTTCAAGTTGTCGGCAGGACTTTTCAGCAAAGACCGCTGTGGCTTTGATCTGCGCTGGATGGTCCCCATCACCGACTGGTGGATGCTGTCGGCCCAAGCCGGAGTGACCAATTACTGGGCGCTCGGCTATAAGCCAGGCGGTCTGAAAGAGAATGAGTTCTGTAGTGACAACTGGCTGTTCACAGGCATGTTGAACACGCATTTCCTGATTAAACCGTGGAACATGGAGATACGAATGAATGGCGGACGCTATATTGACGGGCTGATGGGTGCAGAACTGGACGTGATGGGACACTACAGGCACGTGTCGTTCGTTGCTTACGCCCGTTTGCACGAACCTGTGAACGACCGTTTCCAAGACCATGTGATAACAGGCGCCATCACGGCAGGCGAAGGCCGTCGGCAGTCGGGCGGCTTCAAAATCATTGTAATGCTGCCCCCCTACAAGAAGTCAAAGCGCACTTTCGTGGTGCGCCCTGCCTCGAACATTCGTCTGATCTACAATGCGCAGATGGACGAGAAGACCATGATGATGTATGAGACCGACCCAGAAGAAAACGAGCGTGTGTATCCCGTGGCCGTGCCTTGGGGACTGAGTACGCAGCAACCAGCAGAGAAATGAAACAAGAAAAAATGCAGAAATTCCGCGCTTTCATCGCCATCCTCCTCTTGCTGCTCGTCTGGACGAGTGGCAGGGCTCAGCAGTACACTGCCACTGAAGGACTCTTGCATGTTCCATCAGCCGATATGGACAAGAAGTTTACGGCTCGTGTGGGCATTCATTACATGCCAAAGTCGCTCGTTCCCGACATGATGACGGTAGATGGCGAGAAGTTCAACACCTTTTCTTATTATATCAGTCTGACACCCCTTGATTGGATTCAAGTAAGCTTTGTGGAAGTCTCATGGAAGTTTCATCAGGACCTTATCCCTTCGAATCCCATTAAGTTCTACAGCAAAGACCGCCATCTGTCCATAAAGCTTCGTCCCATCAAAGAGGGACGCTATTGGCCGTCAGTGGCTGTTGGTGCCGATGACTTCTGGGGGCGCAAGGACAATGGCTACTCTGAGAGCAACTACTTCCGCAACTACTACCTGGCGCTCACCAAGCATTTCGACATTGGCGGGAACTCCTTAGGCACGCATCTAACCTTTCGCAAGTGGGAGTGGGACTTCAATCACCGCTATGAAGGAGTGGTGGGCGGACTGACCTTTCAGCCCCGTTTCTACAAGCCTCTGCGGGTGATAGCCGAATGGGACGGCTGCGAAATGAACATCGGCGCAGACTGCCGGCTGTTCAACCTCGTGCAGTTGCAGATGTTCCTTCAGGACTGTCGCTATTTCTCCGGCGGTGTCTGTCTGGCCATCAAACTGATGTGATCAGCTTTTGGAAACTGAGAGAAGAAGAGCCTAAGCAAGATTTAAGGTTGAATGAAAAAAAGAGTGCGGTATGAATCGCTCACCCCGCACACTCTCAACGGACATTGGTATGGACCAGAGTAATGATACTCAAGATGGTTGCAACAACCACACATACCAACATGGCCGTAGTTTGAAAATCTAATAACATAATCTTTACCTTAAATCTATTAAAAAACTACTAACCTAATGAATAACTAAAAATGAACAATCTCACGATTGCGAGTGCAAAGATACGCAGTTTTGTGGACGCGCACAAGTTTCTAATCCCTTTTCATTCAATATCAAACTATTCTTTGACGTACGTCAATTTCTGAGCCGAAATGCAGGCTATTTCAAAAATTTATTGTAAGTTTGCACTCTGACAGCCTAAACTAACATTACAGATGGCAACAAGAAGAATCATAGTCACTACCTTGGTGTCGATGTTGTTGGCAGCTTGTGCTACCAATAACAAGACTTATCGGATAGGTGTATCGCAGTGCGGCACGGGTGAGTGGCGCGACAAGGTGAACCATGAGATGCTGGCAGCCCAGCATCTTTATGAGTGCGACGTAAAGGTGAGCATCGCCTGTGCCTACGACGACACAAGACACCAGATTCAGCAGATTGACAGTCTTGCCGACTCAGGCATCGAGCTGCTTGTTGTGGCGCCCAACGAGTCGGCTCCCGTGGCCGAGGCCATTGAGCGCACCCGACAGAAAGGCATTCCCGTAATCTACTTCGACCGTAAGGCCGAGACGCAAGACTACACTGCCTTCATTGGGGGCAACAACGTGAGTGCCGGGCAGACAGTGGGCAGCTATATAGCCGACATGGCCAGCGGAATTGCCGATCACCAGCCTATTGTCTTAGAAATAACCGCGGCGATGAGCAGTTCGCCAGCCAGAGAACGGCATGACGGCTTTCAGAAAGCCATGCAAGAGCATCCCGAACTGAAGTATATCTGCATCAACAGCGACTGGACCTCGCAGAGCGCCTATCAAGTGGCAAAAACGCAGATTTCATCGGGTTTGATTCCCGATATGATCTTCTGTCATAACGACGGCATGACCACAGGTGTCTACAAGGCTATCGATGAATGCGGACAAAAGGGCCGCATCAAGCTGTTTGGCATCGACGGCATGGCCGATGAAGGCATCAAGTATGTGCTGGACGGACAGCTCGACGGCACATACGTCTATCCTACGCATGGCGACGAAATCATCCGACTGGCACTGAACATTCTGACCGGGCAGCCCTACGAGCGCGACAATGCCATCAATGGCATGATAGTCACGCCCGAGAATGCCAACATCATCAGTCTGAACAGCCGTGAACTGATGAAGCAGAATGCCGACCTTATTATTATACACGACAAGCTGGACAACTATTTCGGTCTGTACAACTCGCAACACAAGATGCTGATGGCCAGTCTGATCAGCATTCTCGTCTTACTGATTGGCCTCTTGCTTACGTGGCTTGCCGTCAAACAGACCCGCAAGGCACACCGGAAAATGAAGGCACTCAATGAGGAACAGACCCTCTTCTACACCAATGCCAGTCACCAGCTGAAAACACCATTGACACTGATAGCGGGACCCGTCAACAAGCTGAAAGAAGACACCACCCTCACCGAGACGCAGCAGGAGCTGCTGGCCATCATGGAACGAAACATCGCCCAGCTGGAGACCGTGACCAACAGCGTGCTGAACTTCCAAAAAGAGCAGACGGCATCGATAAGCGACGACACCGCCGCCGAATCCCTTGCCAATCAGGAAAAACTGCATGAGAGCCGCCTTGCCATGATGATGCAGAAGGACACCGAGGAACTGCCATCGGTGCTTATCGTCGATGACAACGAGGACATGCGCCGCTATCTGCGCACATTGCTGGCCGACAAGTTCTATGTGCTGGATGCCCCCGACGGACAAGCTGGCCTGAAACTGGCACGCGACATAGTGCCTGACGTTGTGGTCACCGACGTGATGATGCCCATCATGGACGGTCTGCAGTTCTGTCAGGCACTGAAGAGCGACCCCATCACCAGCCATATTCCCGTCATCTTGCTTACGGCCCGCAGCACTGAAAGTCAGCAAATTGAAGGGTTTGAGCGCGGTGCCGATGCCTATCTGACCAAGCCTTTCCATGCCCAGGTGCTCATGGCCCGTATCTATAATCTCGTGAAGAGCCGACAGCAACTGCGCATCTTGCTGAACGACGAACTGCGGGTGAAGGGCGAAGAGATTGCCACCACACAGAAAGAGCCAGCCAATGCTGGGACAGGCACTTTGACTCCCCGGACACAAGACCGCCTGTTTGCCGCGATGAATTGGGGCTAAGTCGTGTGCAGCTCTACCGAAAAGTGAAGGCACTGACGGGCCTGTCGCCTGTAGAACTGTTGCGGCAGATGCGACTGCAACGCGCCTACTCACTGTTGGTGAGCACGACAAAAACGGTGAGCGAAGTAGCCTATGAGGTAGGTTTTGGCACCCCGGGCTATTTCTCCAAGTGTTTTAAGAAGCACTTCGGAAAGTATCCAACTCAACTGAGGGGCGAATGACGGCGGATTCTGTGGCTCAGAATCAGTTGATCTAAAACACTTATTTTTTATATCGAATTATCCTTCACTTCTCGTTTATATATAAATCAAGTTGAGTTTAAAGCCAAATCAAACTGAGATATGACTTAAATCACGACGTGATTTGACTTAAAACTCAGCATGATTTGGCTTTAAACCCACTTTGATTTGGCTTTAGTAATGAATAAAAAATAACTTGGGACGTTTTATCGTCTGTTCAGACCACCCCTAACC
>CACXXD010000108.1 GCA_902771445.1 uncultured Prevotellaceae bacterium | reverse complement strand
AAACAGTCAGCGTGTAAGGATCTGCATTCTTATAAGTAGCCTTACCGTTCACTTTCACATTGGCCTTAACAGTTGTTGTGCCCTGGTTGTCCGTGTCATTGTTGACTTCACCACCAGCATCCATAGTAGCCTGCGCAACAGTCTCTGTAGACTTCACAGCAGCATTAACTTCCAAAACCAAAGTGTGACGGTTGCCAAAATCAACATTAATAGTCTGCTTTACTAATGTTCCACCTAACACGAGGTTACCTTTTTTTGCAACATTTGCAAAAGTATAAGTTGCACCAGCCGAAGTGGTTGCAGTTTTTCCAGCATAAGTAACGGTAGCACCGCTAACTGACTTGCTCAGCTTAACAACCAGCGTATTGGCAACGTCCAACTCTACCACCTTTGTAGTAACACTACCATCCTGCTGGCCATCAGAAGCTCTGTGGCAAGAAGCAAATGAGGCAGCTACCAATGCTACGCTTGCATAGAATGCAAAATTTTTAAACAAGTTTTTCATCTCTTTAATTTTTTATTTTATTATTATTTCCGCGTTAAATTACTTAATAGCAACAGTTGCACGACGGTTGTAAGATACTGGAGTCAGTGTGTTCACACCACCAGCGGCAACAACCTCAATGTTATCACGGCTTACACCCATCTTAACAAGTTCGTTCACAACAGCATCAGCACGCTTCTGGCTCAGCTTCTGGTTGAAGTTAGAGCTACCTGTCTTGCTGTCAGCATAACCAGTGACAACCAGCTTAGAGTTGTTGGCCTTAGCAAGGTCAGCGAGTTCCTTAACATTCTGCACATCCTTGCGAGAAGCAATCTTGCTCTTACCGATGTTGAAGAATACAGAAACAGGAGCAGCAACGACTTCCTTAACAGTGATAGTCTTGCCAGTCTCTGGGCACTTGTGGTTCTTAATCATGTCGTTCAGACGAGCGTTCTCAGCCTGAGCATCAGCCAACTGAGCGTTGAGAGCATCGATCTGGCTCTGCGAGAGGGCCTTCAGTGCATCTACGTCAGGAGTCTTGCTCCAAGTAGACTTGCCAAGGTTGATGGTAAGACCGACTTCAGCGTTGAAGAAACGATCGCAGTTCTTCAGACCATCACCGTAGTTGTTGGCAACATTGCCAGCAGCAGGACGGAAGGCATCGTAGTCATTGCAGAAGTTGAAACCCAGATCAAGGTTAATCAGTATGTGCTTGCTCAGTCTCCAAGTATTCAAAAGACCTACGCTGATAGCGTCTGCATAGTAGTTGTCGCTGCAGTTACGAACAGCACCAATACCAGCATAAGGAATAAAGTTCCAAACACGAGTCTCATTGTAGCCAAAGAACATGTTGCTCAGGTTGAACAGAGCCTGCTCCTGCAGATTCCAGAACTTGATAGCATTTGTCTTAGCATCCTGGGTCTGTACGTTGCGGCCCCAGATACCGGTCATCTTTGTACGGAGACCGAAGCCAGGAGTGAACCACTTACCAATAGCGACAGAAGCGCCAAGGTTACGACGGAAATCCTTCAGAGGGCTTGAGCTAAAGCCATTTTCCTCATTTGTGTAGAATGCCCCATACGAAACATCTGCAGAAATGAACCAATTGCTCCAGAAAGAATTAGTTGCAACACTGTACCTCTTTACAGGAGTCTCAGTCTGTGCCATTCCAGCAACAGAAACGCTAGCCAACGCCAGCAACATAAAAAACTTCTTCATAATAATTTTTTATTTTATAAAAACAATCAGTATATTACTATTTCGAAATGTTCTGCAAAAGTAGATAAAAATATTTAATTCTCCAACATTTTTACTAATAAAATATTACTTCAACCTTTATTTTCACTAAATTTTTCCCAAAAAGCATGTGTAAGGACACATTTCAAACCATTTTCTCACCAATTACCCAAACAGTTTTTCAATATCATGCTGAGGCAGAATGGCCAGTATGGTCTTGCCGTCTGGAGTATAATTAACATTGGTGCATGCAAACAGCTGATTGACCACCCGCTCCATGTCTTCATTGGTCAAGACCTGTCCTTGTGGTATGGCAGCCTGTCGAGCCAGGCTATGCGCCAGTGTCATGTTCAACTGTTCGGTCGCCACGGCTCCGCTCAGCTCTGCCGCATCACTGACCAGCCCCTTGACAAGCACAACAGGGTTCAGTCCATCTAATCCGACTGGCACTCCCGACACCGCAACATTGCCGCCACCAAGATCACTCAGATCGAAGCCAACCGCCACAAGCGCCGGAAGAATCTGATCCAAAAGCGCCACTTCGGAGGGAGCAAACTGGACAACCTCCGGGAAAAGAAGCTGCTGGGTATTGCTCTGATGTTGCGAGAGCTGATTGAGATAGTATTCATAACGAATGCGAATATCAGCCCGATGCTGATCAATAATCATCAACCCCGACTGCACCGCGGTCATAATGTATCTTCCTTTGTACTGATAATGTGCAGGCGATTTCTCGGCAAAGAGCGACTCCGGTGCCATGACTTCGTGGTCTGGCTGGTCCTGAGGAAAAAGCATACCATCGTAAAGTTGTTCCCAGCCCTCTACTGACGAGTGCGAAGAGAAAGACGGCCGTCCACCGGAATAGGCCGTCCCATTGTGTTCTCCCCCACCCTTTGCACTTTTCGCAAAAGGATTGTAATTGGGATTGTACGTAACAGCTGGCATCTCTACGGAATGCGTCTGTGGGTCGAAAACAGGTATATCAGGTTTCCCCTCCGTGTCGAAATCAATGGCAGGCACCTCACAGAACCGTCCGATGGCATCTCTTACGGCAGCAATCAAGATTTGCCAGATGCTTTGTTCATTCTCGAACTTTATCTCCGTCTTCGTGGGATGGATGTTGACATCAATATCCGAAGGAGCCACCGTCATATATATAAAATAAGGTACGAGCATACCCTGAGGCACCAGTCGTTCGAAAGCTGTCGTCACCGCCTTATGGAAATAGGCATGCTTCATGTATCGTCCGTTGACAAAGAAATAGGTCTGAGCACCTTTCTTGCGTGCCGACTCAGGCTTGCCTACGAAGCCAGAGATGCGGCAGATGGCGGTGTCCACCTCCAAAGGCAGCAGGTCCTGGCTCATTTTCTTTCCAAACACATCAACGATGCGCTGGCGCTGCGTTCCGGCTTTCAGGTTCATCAACTCCTGTCCATTGCTATGCAATACAAAGGATATTTCGGGATAGACCAATACGATGCGCTCGAATGCCGTCAGGATATTGCTCAACTCAGTTGCGTTGGTCTTCAGAAACTTGCGACGAGCCGGCACATTGAAAAAAAGATTCTCTATGCGGAAGTTGCACCCTACGGGACAAGCAACCGGTTCCTGACTGACAACCCGCGAGCCATGTAGTACCAACTTTGTACCGACATCCTCGCCAGCCGTCCGTGTGGTCAGTTCCACTTGCGAGACAGCAGCCACAGAAGGCAGAGCCTCGCCACGGAATCCCATCGTGTGAAGGGCAAAGAGATCATCGGCCTTGCGAATCTTAGAGGTAGCATGCCGCTCAAATGCCAGTCGGGCATCGGTCTCCGACATGCCGCAACCATTGTCGATCACCTGAATCAAGGTACGCCCGGCATCGATGACAATGACCTGTATGTTCTTTGCGCCCGCATCGACAGAGTTTTCGACCAACTCCTTGATGACCGATGCCGGTCGTTGTATGACTTCACCTGCGGCAATCTGGTTGGCCACCGAATCGGGCAGAAGCTGAATAATATCGCTCATAACAAATAAATAACTAACACTACAAGAAGCAACACGAAGAGGAATATAACGACATGCTGCACAAGTGACATGCCCCACGGGCGCGATCTTCGTTTGGCGGAGAAACACCCTTTAAGAGATTCGGGAGAATAACGCATTTCCTCACTGGAGGCCAGTTCGTCACGAGCTCGTTGCTCGATGGTCGCCAGACGTTCCTTCCTACTATCTATATAAATCGGACTAAGGCTGAACCGGCGCGGCTTTCTCATCTTCCTCTGGCTCTTTGGCTTCACTCTTTCCCGGCACATCGCCCGTCGTCTTTTCATCATTCTGAGGAAGAGTTTCTTCCTCCTTCTGCTCAGACGACGTTGTTTGTTGCTTGTCCGGCACCGTCTCGGTATTCTTCACCGGGATGCGTTGTACAGGAGCTTCACGACGTTTCTGTGGTTTCAATTCCGTTCCAGCCCGTTTTCCTCTCCACTCGAAAATATCCTCCTTTGAGGTTGGTCGGACATAGTCGAACCAGAGAAAGTCAGGCAAGTAGCGCTTGTTCGGCGGGACCTGCGTCATAGGATAGACCACACCCTCGGTCTTAGGTGTCCATATCCGTTGTAGTTTCTTGTTTTCCATGAACATGCGCATCTCGCTCGTCTCCATCGACACCATGCCGATATAACTGCTATCCGCATCGTCCATCGGATAATAGACCACCAAGACATTGTCTACGGCACGCGACTCTCTGATGTCTCCATTATCAAAGAATGCAAACATCTCCTTCGACGAGACTTGGTTGAAAAGGTCTTTCTCATGCAAATCCTCGATGGAGAATGCCTGATTGATGACATGCGCATAGTCGATGACTGAGTCTTTCATGTACACCTTGATCTCCTCACCCAGCAGCTGCTGATCCATATTCCAGATGATTGGGTCGCGATAGAGGGTCAGACAGGAGTCTTTCTGAATATATACCAACGAGTCGCACACGGCCTGTACGTCAGTCCGATAGGCTCTCACCTTATGATAGCCGTGCATCACCCTATAGACCGAATCGGTCTCTTTGTTGAAGGTGAACACCTTGAACGTATCGGCATGCATGTAAAGCGAGTCGCGTTGCGAATAGTCGATGGCCACGGCACTATCGGTTGTCATGGCATAGCCGACGGAATCCTCATAGTAGCCGTAATTGCCCGTAAGCATGTTCTTGTTGACGGTATCGTTGTAGACCACGTGTCTGAATGCCTCGCTGATGCCCGTCATACCGTCATACCAGATGCTATCCCCCGTCAACGTGCGTCCTTCATTGTCCATGACAGAGCGATTCAGCAGGATGCCCTCCTTCGACTCCGTATAGTAATAGCCCAGTTCCGAATAGATGTGGCTCTTGCCGCTGACGATGTCCGACGGTCCCACAATATGAGCCAATTTGATGTTCGTGTCATAATAGAGCGAGTCGCTGGTCAGCACGAAGTCCTTGTCATGCATGGTCACGTCATAGAAGAAGATGGCCATTTTCGTATCGGCATGATACTCGCCCCAGTCGCTCACCAGCGTCGTACCCTTATCCACCATCTTCCCTCCTTCCTGAAAATAGCCCATGTTCCACAGGCGGTCATAGTAGAGCGAATCGGTATAGAGAGTGGTCTCATTATGCGTCAGCACTACATTTTGCAAAGCCTGCATCAACTGGTCATTGCCGTCATAGTAGCCATAGTCACTCGTCAACGTGAGGGTATCGCCTTGTCTCATCCGCACATTACCGAAAGCCTCAAAGGAATTGCTGCTTTCAAAAAAGTTGGCACTATCGCAAGTCAGGAAGGCCCCATCATGTTCAAACTGAACGTGTCCGCGCAGCACCTGTGCACTATTGTTACGCCAACGGTCATAGTATAGCTCGTCGGAATGAATCAGATACACGCGATTCGGGTCTTTCTTCTCCGTCTTCCTGGGTTCAGCCTTTTTTTCTTTCCTGGCTTTGGCCTTGCCTTTCTTCTTGACCGGTGTCTGGGTTGCGGCATAGACGAGAGAGCCAAAAAGCGCACACAGAAGCACCATAAAGATGCTTCTGTGAAGAAATTGAAAAAGAAAGCGTATGTTCTGTCTATTCATCGAACCCATCCCTCATATTCGAAATCGCAGTTCTTATATCTGTCGCCGATACGGACATAAGTGTTCTTGATCTTGTTGACGACCCACTTGTGCAACAGGTCTTCGCGGCGCTTGGCCATCACGACATCTTTCATCACCTGGAAATCCTCTGTGATCGTTGCCTTATGACCATCCACACGACTCTTCAGCTTGACGATTGCGCAAACGGTCTTGCCACGCTCGTTGATCATCTTGAACGGAGCCGACACCTGCCCCACTTTCATCGAATCGACCACCTTGGCCACTTCAGAAGGCAGGTCTTGCAACTGGAACTTCGAAGTCTGTCCTCGTTCTGATCGGTTCGACATCAGTCCACGGTTCTTGCGCGTGTCTTTGTCATCGGAGATATAGGTTGCTCCCTCTTCAAACGTAAATTTGCCGTCACGAATATCCATCGCCACCGAATCGAGACGGGCCAGCATGGTCGTCACAGCCGAATCGCTCACTTCTGGCTTCAGCAGGATGTGGCGCACTTTCACCTTGTCGCCACGACGGTCAACCAACTGGATGATATGATAGCCGAATTCCGACTCAACAATCTTTGAGATTTTCTTTGGATCGGTCATGTTGAATGCCACGGATGCGAAGGCAGGGTCGAGCATGCCTCGGCCTGTATAGTCGAGCTCACCGCCTTGGCGGGCCGTACCTGGGTCTTGCGAATAGAGACGGGCCAACGTCTGGAACGAGGCTTCACCACGCGTCACGCGGTCGGTAAAGCTACGCAACTCCTCTTTCACTCGGTTGATTTCCGATTGTTCTATCTGCGGTGTCTGGGTGATGATCTGCACCTCGACCTCGGTAGGCACAAAGGGGATGCTGTCAACCGAAAGGTTCTTGAAGTAACGGCGAACCTCGGCAGGTGTCACCGTCACATTCTTGGTCAGATGATCTTGCATGCGTTGCACCATCATGTGATCCTTCAGGTCGTCGTGCATGGCGGCACGTATCTGACTGATGCTCTGCTTGCGATACTCTTCCAACTTTTCACGCGAACCGATCTGAGAGATCATGTATTCAACGCGTGCCTCTATCTGGCTGGCTATTTCCGATTCCTTTACTTCGATACTATCGATGGCAGCCTGATGCAAGTAGAGTTTCTGAACGGCAATCCTCTCTGGAATGGCACAATCGGGATCACGCTCCCATCTCACTCCTTCCAGGGCCGACTGAAGTCGCATCACCTCGATGTCGCTTTTCAATATGGCCTCGTCGCCTACCACCCATACCACCTCGTCGATGACGTTGGCCCCCAGGATACTATCGCCCTTGACGGTAGACGAGTTGACGTCTGTTGCCGAAGATGCGATGCCCGCTAAGGGCATCGCCATCAACATTGCAATAACTATGTTTCGAGTTTTCTTCATTTAGTGCTGGTTTACGGTCTTTAGGACTTCTTTGTCAATGGTGACAACATATTTCTTGCGCAACTCGGCTACCCACTGTTTCTCCAGCTCTTCCTGATAGTCGGCCACGACCAGTCCGCGAACATCGGTGTAGTCTTCAGGACCGCTCTTCAGAATTTTGCCATAGACATCGTTGAAGGGATAGTCCTTCAGCTTTGTCACCGTCGTGTCCTTTTTGAACACCAGACTATCAACGAGTGCATTATCACCCTTCTTGAAGATGCCTTTCTCTACGCGAATACGAAGAACAGAGTCGTTGTTGAAAGTGGTGCGCAACTTTTCGGCCCACTTGTCGAAGGCAAGATTCTTCACGCAATCTTTTACACCCTGCACATCGGCCAGCTCCTTAGTGTGGAAAGCCATGCCCTTGAAGCGCGGCTCGTCCCAGCCGTACTTCTTCTTGTTTTTCTTGAAATACTTCGCCAGTCCGGCCTCATCCTTGGCAGCCTTGTCCCAAACCAGTTTGTTGCTAATCTCGTAGAGCAACAGACCGTCGTGATACTCGCGAATCAAGTTCTTCAAGTCAGAGTCTTTGGCGGCAAACTCGGCTGCTTTCTGCTCCATAATCTGGCTCTTGGTCTTCGTGCTATCGGCCTTCACCAGCTTGTCTATCTTCTGCTCGGCAATGCGGTCGCGCAAGTTGCGCTGCTCAATGAAACGGATGATGCCGTCATGATGGAACTCAAACGGCTCCAACTGCTTGCGCTCCTTCATCAGAATGATATGATAGCCAAAAGGCGACTGTACGATGTCCGACATCTGACCGGGCTGCAAGGCGAAGGCGGCATCTTCGAATTCCTTGACGAACTGGCCATGCTGTACGAAGGGCAACAGGCCTCCCTGCTGAGCTGAACCGGGGTCCTGAGAAACTTTCTTGGCCAATTCAGCAAAATCGGCACCAGCCTTCAGGGCCTTGTAAACAGAGTCGACACGCGCCTTGACTGCCGCCTGCTCGTCGGGAGTGGCTTGCTGGTTCAGTCTGAGCAAGATATGCGACACCTGAATCAGACCATCAGGGCCGATGCGCTTCACGGTCTCATCGTAGATGTGGTGAGCCTCTTCCTCTACGTCGGCATCGGTCACCATCAACGGCAGAACCTGCTGGTCACGATACTGGGCAAACTCGTCCTTGAAAGACTGGAGCGTATCGTATTTAGCATCGAGCGCCGCCACTACCTTCAACTTGTAGTTGATGAACAGATCGACATACTCGTCGACCGTCTTCTTGTCGATAACGCCTTCTGAATTGTTCTTGTTGTAGGAATACTCAAACTCTGAACGAAGTACGGGTTCGCCGTTCACCGTCATGATGATGGGGTCGGTCTGCGCCCATACCGTGCTAAATGATAAAAGACAAACAACAAATGATAAGCCTATCACTCGCATCCATCCATTTCTCACTTTCTTAGTAGTCATTTTTTGTTGTTGATTTAATATTGAGACTATTCTTCTTCGTCACACCTGGTTGTCTCTGTCGATTCTTCTCGTCACTCACCAGGCCAAACGCTTAATCGTTTGGCCGTGAGTAGTTGGGTGCTTCGCTGGTGATGGTGATGTCGTGCGGATGACTCTCCATCACGCCAGCATTGGTGATGCGGGTAAACTTTGCCTCATGCAGCTTCTCTATGTTGGCTGCACCGCAATAGCCCATGCCCGAACGCAGGCCGCCCGTCAGCTGATAGATGACTTCCTGCACCGTGCCTTTGTAGGGAACGCGCCCGGCAATGCCCTCCGGCACAAGTTTCTTCACGTCCTTCGTGTCGGCCTGGAAATAGCGGTCTTTCGAGCCGTGCTCCATAGCTTCGAGCGAACCCATGCCGCGATAGCTCTTGAACTTACGTCCGTTATAGATAATGGTGTCGCCAGGGCTCTCTTCCGTGCCAGCCACGAGCGAGCCGATCATGACACATGAGCCGCCAGCTGCCAATGCCTTCACTATGTCGCCGGAATAGCGCAGACCGCCATCGGCGATAAGAGGTACACCGGTTCCGGCAAGTGCGCTATAGACATCGTAGACGGCACTCAACTGAGGCACGCCCACACCTGCCACGACACGCGTCGTACAGATAGAGCCTGGCCCGATGCCTACCTTCACCGCATCGGCACCATTGTCTACCAGCATCCTGGCAGCGGCACCAGTGGCGATATTACCCACCACGATGTCAATATTCTTAAAGGCGTTTTTAGCCTCACGCAGCTTGTCGATGACACCCTTCGAATGGCCATGAGCCGTATCAATCACGATAGCATCGGCACCAGCATTGACCAAAGCCTGCATGCGCTCAAGCGTATCGACCGTCACACCGACGCCGGCAGCCACGCGAAGCCTGCCTTTCTCGTCCTTGCAGGCCATAGGCTTGTCCTTTGCCTTCGTAATGTCCTTATAGGTAATGAGGCCCACCAGACGGTTGTCCTTGTCCACTACGGGCAGTTTCTCAATCTTGTTCTCTTGCAGAATCTGGGCGGCAGCCGACAAGTCGGTCTGCTGATGTGTTGTCACCAGATGATCTTTCGACATCACATCGTCGACGGGACGGTCCAAACGGCGCTCGAAGCGCAGGTCGCGGTTGGTCACAATGCCCACCAGATGGTTGTCCTCATCAACCACAGGAATGCCGCCGATGTGATATTCTGCCATGATTTCGAGTGCATGGGCCACCGTCGAACCGCGGCGAATGGTCACAGGGTCGTAGATCATGCCGTTCTCAGCACGCTTCACGATAGCCACCTGACGGGCCTGGTCTTCTATCGACATATTCTTGTGAATCACACCGATACCGCCTTCGCGGGCAATGGCAATGGCCATCTGGCTCTCGGTCACGGTATCCATAGCTGCGGTTACAAACGGCACATTCAACACGATGTTGCGCGAAAAGCGTGTTTTCAACTCTACCGTCTTGGGCAGTACCTCAGAATAAGCGGGAATAAGCAGGACGTCGTCGAAAGTTAAGCCGTCCATTACAATCTTGTCTGCAATAAATGATGACATATATACAACCTTTAAAATTTTATTGCGTGCAAAGATACACATTTTTCCGCACCCTTTGACCCTCTTTTAGCAATTTCTTACTGAATTAATACGATTTAACGGAAATAAGCACCGCTCAAAGCACCGCTCAAACAAATCTATGTACATAAAAAAAATTTATCGTCTGAACAAGCTTGTTTTTTTGACTTTGTGACTTATGACATTGTGACATTAAGGAGGTTCATTAGGTGCAGAAATAGTAAGAGTAGAATTTTATTATTCTATAATAATAGCATTCTGCACTTTCGCAAGGTGCTATTCCATACTGAAGAAATTCATAGAGAATTTCAATGGAGTGTCCACAAAGTACCTCAACAACTATCTTGCATGGAACAATTTCGTGAACTATTCCAAGAAAACAATTCAGGAGCAGAAGGCCGTTCTCCTGAATTTCGCGCTAACTACAGCCAAACGCGTAACGTATGACATGATACCAGCCAGGCCTGCTGTACCATTACTGGCAGCAGCGGGCAAAAATCAGTCACTCAAACTAACATAGCCTTTCTTTTTGATAGGCAAAGCATCATAAACTTCTTACGAGATACCACCGGTTAGTTAGCCATCTCGCTGATGAACTTGATGCGCACCAGACGAATCTCGTTTTCCTCGTAGTCGGAGCCCAACTCCTTGAAAGCCTCTTTCAGATTGCCACTGTCCGACTCACGGAAATACTCGTAGATGTCATCCACATCATCGGGGTCCATTATCTCCTCCAGGAAATAGTCGATGTTCACCTTGTTTCCGCTATAGAGGACGATGCCTTCCAACTCGTCAAGCAACTCTTCGAAGTCGATGCCCAACGCATTGGCGATGTCGTCAAGCGCGATACGACGGTCAATGTTCTGCAATATCTTCAGCTTGCGCATCGAGTCCTTGGCCTTCGTGCGCACCCGCAAATCGGCCTGACGCGTGATGTCGTTCTCCTCACAATAGCGCTTGATAAAGTCGACAAACTCCTTGGCATACGGCTGACGCGTCTTTCCATCGCCCACGCCCTGAATGCTCTTCAGCTCCTCAAGCGTCACGGGATAGTCGGTGGCCATCTGCTCAATGGACACATCCTGGAAGATGACGTATGGCGGACGTTCCAACTTGCGCGACCATTTCTTACGCAAGTCGTACAACATGGCACTGAGAGTCGGGTCAAGCGCACTTGTTCCGCCCTCCACAGGCTCCTCTTCCTCGTTGAACTCTCGGTCGAGCACCACCATGAACGAATGAGGCGACTTGATGAACTTCTTGCCAGCTGATGTCAGTTTCAAAAGGCCGTAGTTCTCCACTTCCTTTTTCAGATAACCTGCTATCAGGGCTTGCCGGATGACTGGATTCCATATCTTGGGATTCTCGTCTTCGCCCGAGCCAAACTCGTCAAGCTCGTCATGCTTATGAGCCGATATTTCATTGGTATCACGCCCCATGATAAAGTCGACGACATAGTCGCTACGGAAGTTCTCCTTGACGGCAAGGATGGCCTTGAGGGCAATGACGAGCTGATCGCGTGCCTCTATCTTCGTGGTGGGATGCAGACAGTTGTCACAATTGTGGCAGTTGTCTTGCTCATAGTTCTCACCAAAGTAGTGCAAAAGCATCTTTCGGCGACACACAGAGGTCTCTGCGTAGGCTGCCGTCTCTTTCAACAGCTGTCGACCGATGTCCTGTTCTGCAACGGGTTTCCCCTCCATGAACTTATCGAGTTTCTGCAAGTCCTTATAGCTGTAGAAGGCCAGACAGATGCCTTCGCCACCGTCACGACCGGCACGCCCCGTCTCCTGATAATAGCCCTCCAGCGACTTCGGAATGTCATAGTGAATCACAAAGCGCACATCGGGCTTGTCGATGCCCATGCCAAAGGCGATGGTAGCCACAATGACGTCGATCTTCTCCATGAGGAAGTCGTCCTGCGTCTGCGTGCGAGTGGCCGAGTCGAGGCCAGCATGATAGGCAGCCGCCTTGATATCGTTGGCACACAACACTTCGGCCAAGTCTTCAACCTTCTTGCGCGACAGGCAATAAATGATGCCGCTCTTGTTTTCGTGCTGCTTGATGAAACGCACGATGTCCTTGTCGATGTCCTTGGTCTTTGGCCTTACCTCATAGTAAAGATTGGGGCGGTTGAACGAGCTCTTAAACTCAACGGCATCGACGATGCCCAGGTTCTTCTTGATGTCCGTGCGCACCTTGTCGGTAGCCGTGGCCGTCAGCGCAATGACGGGAGCCTTGCCTATCTCGTTGATGATGGGCCTTATGCGCCGGTACTCCGGTCGGAAGTCATGGCCCCACTCCGAAATGCAATGAGCCTCATCGACGGCATAGAACGAAATCTTACACGACTTTAGGAACTCCACGTTATCCTCCTTCGTCAGCGATTCGGGAGCCACATAGAGCAGTTTTGTCCGTCCCTCACGAATGTCTGATTTCACTTGGTCGATGGCAGCTTTGTTGAGCGATGAATTCAGGAAGTGTGCCGTTCCTTCATGCTCGCTCAGATGTGTGATGAAGTCCACCTGGTTCTTCATCAGGGCTATCAGGGGCGAGATGACGATGGCCACCCCATCCATGAGCAGCGACGGTAGCTGATAGCATAACGACTTTCCGCCTCCCGTCGGCATCAGCACAAACGTGTCATGACCATCAAGCACATTCTGGATGATAGCCTCCTGGTCACCCTTAAAAGTGTCGAAGCCGAAATACTTTTTCAAAGCTTCCGTAAGATTCGTTTTTTTAGTCATAGGCTATTGTAAATGCGACTTTTCGAGTTGCTGTTGTGCATACTCACGCGTCACTTCAAACTGTTTTTTCTTTGTCGAAGGAACCTCGAACATGGCGTCCATCATGATGCTCTCAACAATGGAGCGCAATCCGCGAGCTCCGAGCTTATACTCCACCGCCTTGTCGACGATCAACTCCAGTGCGTCATCGGCAAACGTCAGGGTGATGCCATCCATCTGGAACAGCTTTTCATACTGCCTCACTATCGAGTTTTTAGGCTCTACGAGGATGCGACGCAGGGCTGTCTTGTCGAGCGGCATGAGATAGGTGAGCACCGGCAGACGTCCTATGATCTCTGGAATCAGGCCGAAGGACTTCAGGTCTTGTGGCAACACATATTTCATGAGGTCGTTGGTGTCAATCTTCCGAACGTTCTGCACGGAGTTGTAGCCCACGGTGTGCGTGTTCATTCGCTGGGCAATCTTGCGCTCTATTCCGTCGAAGGCTCCACCGCATATAAACAATATGTTACGGGTGTCCACCTGTATATAGTCCTGATCGGGATGCTTGCGCCCGCCTTTGGGCGGCACGTTGACCATCGTTCCCTCAAGCAACTTCAGCAGTCCTTGTTGCACACCCTCGCCGCTCACGTCGCGTGTGATGCTGGGGTTGTCGCTCTTTCGGGCTATCTTGTCAATCTCGTCGATGAAGACGATGCCGCGCTGAGCAGCCGCCACATCGTAGTCGGCCACCTGAAGCAGACGGCTCAAGATGCTCTCTACATCCTCGCCCACATAGCCTGCCTCAGTGAACACCGTAGCATCGACTATCGTGAAAGGAACATCGAGCAACTTGGCAATCGTACGTGCCATCAACGTCTTGCCCGTACCCGTCGAACCCACCATAATGATGTTCGACTTCTCAATCTCTACGCCATTGTCGTCTGCCGGCTGTTCCAGACGCTTATAGTGATTGTAGACCGCCACGGCCAAAAAGCGCTTTGCCTCATCCTGACCTATAATATATTGGTCGAGATACTCCTTTATCTCCTTTGGCTTGGGTACCTTTTTCAGATTCAGCTTGCCCCCCGACCTGGCAGCGCCCTGCTCTTCGATGCCCGATTCCTTCACAATCTCATAAGCCTGCTTTGCACACGATTCACAGATATAACTGTTGATGCCCGAGATAAGCAGCCTTACTTCCTTATCGGATCTTCCACAAAAGCCACATTGTTTTTTCATTTCTTCTTCAGCACCTGATCAATCATTCCGTACTCCTTGGCCTCTTCTGCCGTCATCCAGTAGTTGCGGTCAGAGTCATTCCACACCTTCTCATAGTCGGTGTGCGAGTGATCTGCAATAATGGTATAGAGTTCTTTCTTCAGTTTCTGTATCTCGCGAGCCTCGATTTCAATGTCAGAGGCCTGTCCCTGCACGCCGCCAAGGGGCTGATGAATCATCACCCGGCTATGGGTCAGTGCCGAACGCTTGCCCTCTGCGCCTGCCACAAGCAGCACAGCGGCCATCGAGGCGGCCATGCCCGTACATATCGTTGCCACATCGGAGGAAACGAACTGCATGGTGTCGTAAATGCCAAGACCGGCATAGACACTACCGCCAGGCGAGTTGATATAAATGCTGATGTCCTTGCCCGGGTCGACCGAATCCAGGTAGAGCAACTGAGCCTGCAAGGTGTTTGCCGTGTAGTCGTTCACCTCAGTGCCGAGGAAAATGATACGATCCATCATCAAACGCGAGAAAACGTCCATTTGGGTTACATTCAGCTGGCGCTCTTCCAGGATATAGGGGTTCATGTATTGTGCCTGAACCTTTGCCTGCGCCTTCATCACATCGTCTAACACCAGGCCGTCCATGCCCAGATGTTGTGTTGCATATTTTCTAAAATCGTTCATAATCAATTGTTTACAATTAAGTTTTAACAACTGGAAAGCAGGAAAAACTATGCATTTCCATTTTTCTTAGATACAAAGTTAAGAAAAAAGTCGGTAATATCACAAGATTATAGCATTTTTTTTCAAAAATAAGTTGAAAAGCTGTAAAAAAATTGCTGTCCATACTACAATGTACGGACAGCAACCTTATTTTTTTGTGCTTATAACCGGCAATGGCCTAAGCCTCTCTCATCATCTTGTTGAAGTCGTCAAGCGAAGTCTCAATCGTGTTCAGCTTCACGACATTCTTCAAAGCATCGGTCAACTTGGCCTCAACAGCCCGATTGACGAACTGCTCAAAGTTCTCTTCCTTCTTCAGCTGCTCCTCGGCATAGTTATCCAGCACATCTTCAGGCACGTTGCTCATGCCATATTGTGCAAACTGCTGACGGATAGCGGCCTTGGCCACCAACTTCAGGTCGTCGTTCTCCACCTTAATATTATTGGCAGCCACCAGCTGCTCCTTAATCAGGTGCCATCTCAGCTCGTTCAGACTGGCCTCGAAGTTCTTATCCACGAACTCCTCGCCCTTGTCCTTGTTGTTGTTCAGCATGACGCGCTTCAGCAATGCATTGGGGAAGCTCAGCTCGCCCACCTTCTGCTCCATGTACTTGCGAACATCCAGCATGAACTTATAGTCGGCATTGGCCTGCAACTGGGGCTTGAGCATATCGCTGATGCGCTGACGGAAATCAGCCTCGTCCTTCACGCCCTCGCCGAACACCCTCTCGAAGAGTTTCTCATCGACGGCAGCAGGCTCAAAGTGACGAATCTCCGTAATCTGGAAACTGAAGTCGCTCTCCAGGTCCTTCACCTTCTCCTTGTCCACCTTCAAGAGTGCGGCCACCTCGGCATCGTTGCCAGGATAAGCCTTTTTGGGATTGAAAGTGATGATGTCGCCGGGCTTGGCACCTTCGAACTTCTTCTTCTCATCCTCACCCTTGATGTAGCTGGGCATCACCATGCCGCCCTCGGTCTCAATACCGCCTTCGAGCGTGTTGCCGTTGGCATCCAGCTGGCGCAGGTCACCCTTCAGCGTGTCGTTGCCGCTCCACTCCTGAGCCTCGACAAACTCGCCTGCCTGCGATGCAAACATCTGCACCTGATCGTCAACCAGCTTGTCGTCGACCGTAATGTCATAGTAGTCAATCGTATCGTCGGCGGTCAGCTCAGCCTTGAACTCGGGAGCCACGGCAATGTCGAATACGAATGTCAGAGGACCGTCGCCTTCCAGATCCTGAGGCTGCTGTTTCTCCTCGTTGGGAAGGGGCTCGCCCAGCATCTGAATCTTATTCTCGCGTACATAACTATAGAGTTTCTCGCCCAGCAGACGATTCACTTCGTCCACCTTTACAGCTGTGCCATACTGTCTCTTGATCAGGCCCATAGGAACCATGCCGGGACGGAAGCCAGGCACCTGTGCCTTTTTGCGATACTCTTTCAGTTTCTTTGTTACAGCTTCTTCATAGTCAGCCTTCTCCAGTGTGATGGTCATCAAGCCATTCACCTTGTCGGCGCATTCAAATGAAATGTTCATTGTTGTTTATACCTTATATTTATTATATGTTTCTGATATGGGCTGCAAAATTACGGAATTAAGGTGTAAATGCCGCACGATTACCATTTTTTAACTATCCATCTCCTGTCGGCTGACAACTCTGTCATCATCGAGAAAGGACATAAATTATCACAATTCACGTAATTGTGGCACGAAAAAGAGTACCTTATAGTGCTTTAATGGTGAGGCCAAAGACAAAGTAGAGATGCTGGCTGGCGGGATTGGCAACGAGCTGTCCGAACAGGGGCAACGCGAAGGTGTCTGTAATCTGGATGGCCTTCGTGGCACGTAGCGATAAGTTGGTGACATTGAAGCTGTTGACTTCGTAGGTGCCTGACTTCCAACGCAGTACTGCTTCAGCAGCATCCCGATGTTGTAGTTGACAGTGGGCGACAGACCATTATCTTCCGCAAGCTCCGTGGTGACCGTTTCGTCCTCCGCATCGTCAACGGCAATGGCCGTGTCGGTCGGCATTTGGATATTCAGGTCGCTCAACGTTTCAACCCTCCACACGAGATAGCAGATAAGGACGACGTTGGCCATCTGAAGGACGAAGTCGTAAGCCGGGCCACCAATTTCGAAGGCATAGACGGCAAATGCCAGCAGAATGACGGACAGCACCACAAAGCTCTGCCAAACCTCTTTGTGCTCCAAATCGGCGTAGTTGTCGCGCAGCCAGCGTCCGTACTGCCTCATCGCACGTACCATATATATTATTATGCCAATGACCATCAACAGGAAATAGGTCAGCAACAGCGGCAGGAGGGCACCGCTACGGTTGGCTATGCACCACGCAACTCCGACAATAATCGGCATCATCATCACGACAACTGGCCACAATGGCCGCCTGCGGTCTTGCAACATAGCGAACAAAACGACTATGGCCAAGGGAAGAACCAACATGCAGTCGAGCAATCCGCCGATAAAATAGCTCAGTCTTACCTCATCGGTTGAGGTAAGGAAATACATCGGCAGGTACCACAGATGGCTCAAAGTAATGGAGGCAAAGAGGGCGGCGGTCCATCGGCGCAAGCGCACCGACGATGTGATGTATGAGGCAAAAGCGTTATTTCGGCGGAACAACAGATAGCAGCAGGCAATCATGCCCAATACTGCCACGCCCCCGTAAAGCATATAAAATATTCCTTTCAGCACCTGTTGCTCGTCCATGATCGATGGTGTCAGTTTCTCATGCCGCTCTTGCAGAATGTGCGACAATCGGATTGATGCCACAAAGTTACAGTTTTATTCTCAAATAAACAGCTTTTTATCTACATCATTCCAACAAGATTGAGAATTTTTGTATTGTGTGCGTTGCCAACAACAAAGGTACGAGCTATTTCTGAACAAGCTGAAAATATGAATTTTCTTGACAAACACCCCTCTGAGAATCGCATGGAATTCACCAAATTGAAAGTCGCTTGCAAATATGCGAGTATTGAAAGGAGTTCTGTATACCACTGATTTACAATGTGTTACGAAATTCAGTTTCGCAAAAAGAACAGTTTTCGCCCTCAGAGGATTCTGTTTTCGAATAGTTCTGAAGTCAAACTGAGTTATGACTTAGAACAGAATGCAACTAATGATGAAACTCAGTTTGATATGGCTGTAAACCCACTTTGATTCAATATCAATCTCAAAACGAAGGCTCTGGCATGGTGCGAAGACTGCTGTTTCCTCGCTCCAGAATGCAACTTTCAGAAGGTGCTTTTTTTTATGAATTATTTTGACAAAATGCCGCAGCTCAGAAAGCTATTTCTCTGTTTCTTCTTGCTTGTGCCGCTCTTCCTCTAACAACTGGAAATCTTTCTTGCGCAACACAAACGACGTGGTAAGATACTTTTCGCGCACAATCTTGTTGGTGGCCAACTCTTCGGGGGAGCCATGAAAAAGGATACGCCCTTCGAAAAGCAGATAGGCACGGTCGGTGATGGTCAGCGTTTCGTCGACATTATGGTCGGTGATGAGAATGCCAATATTGCGGTCTTTCAGTTTCCAGACAATCTGCTGAATGTCTTCCACTGCGATGGGGTCGACACCGGCAAACGGCTCGTCGAGCATGATGAAACGGGGCTCGATGGCAAGACAACGGGCGATTTCGCATCGACGACGTTCGCCACCACTCAACTGGTCGCCTTTGTTCTTGCGCACCCTGCCCAAGCGGAACTCGCTGATAAGGCTCTCAAGCTTCTGCAACTGATAATCACGTGGCTTGCCTGTCATCTCCAATACGGAGAGGATGTTGTCCTCGACACTCATCTTTCGAAATACCGATGCCTCCTGGGCCAGATAGCCTATGCCTGCACGAGCACGCTTGTAGACCGGGTAGGTGGTCACCTCCTCGTCGCCCAAGTAGATATGACCGCCATTGGGTACAACCAGTCCCGTCGTCATGTAGAACGAAGTGGTCTTTCCAGCACCATTTGGCCCCAGCAGTCCCACAATCTCACCCTGGGCAACGTGAAAACTCACGTCGTTGACCACCGTTCGTTTGCCATAACGCTTCACAAGGCCTTCGGCACGCAGTACTTTCGATTCTTCTGCCATAATCTGATATTTTTGTATGCAAAGGTAAGAAAAATTCCCAAAATTTGTTTACCTTTGCACATAATTTCATAAATAGGAAACAAAAAATGTTGATTTACAACTGGCTGACTGCTTTCGGACGCTATATCATACTCATGGGGCGCACGTTCTCCATCCCCGAACGATTCCGCATGTTCTGGAAGCAATACATCAAGGAAATGGCCCAACTGGGTGTCAACTCTATCGGCATCGTACTGCTCATCTCGTTCTTCATCGGCGCGGTCATCTGCATCCAGATGAAGCTGAACATCGAGAGTCCGTGGATGCCTCGCTGGGTGGCAGGCTACACCACACGCGAAATCATGCTGCTCGAGTTTTCGAGTTCCATCATGTGTCTGATCCTGTCGGGCAAGGTGGGATCTAACATTGCCTCGGAGATTGGAACCATGCGCGTGACGCAACAGATTGACGCACTCGACATCATGGGTGTCAACTCGGCCTGCTATCTCATTCTACCGAAGATCATCGGCATGATCACCATCATGCCGTTCCTCGTTGTCTTCTCGTCGGTGATGGGCATCATCGGTGCATACGGAACAGCCTATATCGGCCATATCATGCCGCCCGACGACCTGACTGCCGGACTGCAGCACGACTTTCAGTCTTGGTTCGTGTGGATGTCTATCATCAAGAGTCTTTTCTTTGCCTTCATCATTTCAAGCGTTCCTTCTTATTTCGGCTACACGGTCGAGGGTGGTTCGGTCAACGTGGGTAAGGCTTCGACCGACGCAGTGGTGACTTCGAGTGCGCTCATCCTGTTCAGCGACGTGTTTCTCACGCAGCTTTTGTCATAGTGGCCGACGAGCAAGATAAGGGGATTAGGACCTGAACAAGCGCAGGTCTTCCATAGTATTAACTAAAAAAGTCTGATTGATTCGCTTGTTCAGACACAATCCCCGGGATTGGGGAATCTTATGATTGAACTCAAGAACCTGTGCAAGTCCTTCGATGGAAGGGAAGTCTTGAAAAACATATCGACAGTGTTCGAGGACGGAAAAACAAACCTGATCATCGGACAGAGCGGCAGCGGCAAAACGGTGCTGATGAAGAACCTCGTGGGCTTGTTTGAACCGACAAGCGGACAGATTCTCTACGACGGGCGCGACTTTGTCAGACTGTCGAAGAATGAGAAGGTGCACATGCGCCGAGAGATGGGCATGATCTTCCAAAGTGCCGCTCTCTTCGACTCGATGACTGTGCTCGAAAACGTGATGTTCCCTCTCGACATGTTCTCTAACATGAACCTGCGTGAGCGAACAAAGAGAGCAATGGAATGTCTGGATCGCGTGAACCTTGTAGGAGCTGAGGAGAAATTCCCAGGCGAGATAAGTGGCGGTATGCAGAAACGTGTGGCTATCGCACGTGCCATCGCGCTGAACCCAAAATATCTGTTCTGCGACGAACCGAACTCTGGCCTTGATCCTAAGACATCGCTCGTCATCGATGAACTTCTGCATAGTATCACGCATGAGTTCAACATGACGACGATCATCAACACACATGACATGAATTCGGTGATGGGCATCGGCGAGAACATCATCTTCATATACGAAGGCAATAAGGAATGGCAAGGGGTGTCGAGCCAGATTATGAACTCAACCAACAAGCGACTTACCGACTTCATCTTCGCCAGCGACCTGCTCAAAGAGATGCGTGCGGCAGTCACGGGTATAAACAAAAAGTGAGACCTCCGAAGATGTCTCACTTTTTTTATTTAGAAACGTCTGTTATTTCATTTTCCATTCACCGTTCCTCATCACCATCGGGACGACGATTTCTTCATGCAAGGAGTCGGCATAGTTGAGCATGAGGAACACCTGCATCACATTTTGCGTAGAGTCCATCTGCACATTGGTGGCCATAACAGAACTAATGCCCCCGTGCGCCGCTTGCTGCTGCGCCATGAACTGCTTGTAAGAGTCCAACAGCTGTGAACGATAGTCAGCAGGAAGACTGTCAGTGTCGGCACGTCCCGACAAGAAAAGCTCATAATGCCCGCTCAGCAGAGCCTGATAGTTGCGCTCCACTGTCTGCTTGACCACCTCTTCGACCGATGGTTCCGAACAGGCAGCCAGCAACAGCAGTAACAATAAAAATGAAATGGATTGTTTCATTATCGAACGACATTTCTCTACTTCTGACGCACAAATACGTTGATGGGCGAGCCTGTCAGCGTCCAGTTCTCCCTGATTTTATTCTCAAGGAAACGCTTATAGGGTTCCTTGATGTACTGTGGCAGATTGGCATAGAAGATAAAGGTTGGAATCTGCGTATCAGGCACCTGACTCACATACTTGATCTTGATGTACTTGCCCTTGATGGAAGGCGGTGGAGTGGCTTCTACGATAGGCAACATCACTTCGTTCAACTTCGACGTACCGATCTTGACCTTTCTGTTCAGATAGACCTGCTTAGCCGTCTCGAGCACCTTGAAGATGCGTTGTTTGGTCAGAGCAGAAGCAAAAATGATGGGGAAATCAACAAATGGAGCCATGCGCGAACGGATGGCACTCTCGAAAGTAGAAATGGCTATCTGCGACTTTTCTTCCACCAAGTCCCACTTGTTGACCACAACCACAAGACTCTTGTTGTTTTTCTGTATCAGCTGGAAGATGTTCATGTCTTGTGCCTCGATGCCACGCGTTGCATCAATCATAAGAATGCAAACATCACTGTTCTCAATGGCACGAATGGAGCGCATCACTGAATAAAACTCCAGATTCTCGGTCACCTTGTTCTTCCTGCGGATGCCAGCCGTGTCGACCAGATAGAAGTCGAAGCCAAACTTGTCGTAACGGGTATAGATACTGTCACGGGTCGTTCCGGCAATGTCGGTCACGATGTGGCGGTCTTCACCTATGAATGCATTGATAATGCTCGACTTGCCCACATTCGGACGCCCCACCACAGCAAAGCGGGGAATGCCGTCTTCCAGCCCATCAGCAGCCTTCTCGGGCAACATCTCCAGCACCTTGTCGAGCAAGTCGCCAGTACCGCTGCCTGTGGCTGCACTCACACAGAACGGATCGCCCAGTCCCAGCTTGTAGAAATCGTACTGCCCATAGAGGTCTTTTCCGTCATCGGCCTTGTTGGGTACCAGGATGACAGGCAACTTGGCTCGGCGCAGAATCTGCGCCACATCCATATCCCAGTCGGTCACACCGTTCTTTATATCACACAAGAAGAGCACCAAGTCTGCTTCTTCGGTGGCAATGATCACTTGCTTGCGAATCTCTTCTTCAAAGACATCATCGCTGTTGACCACCCAACCACCTGTGTCAACCACGGAGAACTCGCGCCCACACCACTCACACTTGCCATACTGACGATCACGCGTTGTGCCAGCCTCGTCGCTCACAATGGCTTGACGGCTGTTCGTCAATCTATTAAATAAGGTGGACTTTCCAACATTCGGACGGCCCACAATCGCTACCAAATTTCCCATAATTCTTCTATTTTTGCTTGCAAAGATACAAAAATATTCCGAAACTTTGTACATTTCGGAACATTTGTTATAAAACCATCGTCAGTACCCCATGCTCTTTGCTGATAACCAAGGGACTGACATTAGAACAAATCATCATTCTGGATTGTAGCCGAAGTTGTCGAGTTCTTTCTTCGACGAGCGCCAGTCCTTGTCCACTTTGACAAAGATTTCCAGATAGATATGCTTGTCGAAGAACTTCTCCAAGGTCTTGCGAGCCTCCGTGCTCACCTTCTTCAGTGCTACACCCTGATGCCCGATAATGATGCCTTTCTGCGAGTCACGCTCTACATAGATGACCGCATTGATGGCTATCTTCTTGTCATCTTCCTTGAAACGCTCCACCACCACTTCGACCGAATAGGGAATCTCCTTGTCGTAATAGAGCAATATCTTTTCACGAATAATCTCTGAAACAAAGAAACGCGCTGGCTTGTCGGTAAGTTGCTCTTTATCGAAATAGGCCGAACTTTCGGGCAGTAATTCTTTGATGCGCTTCAACAACAAGTCTACCCCAAACTTATTCTTGGCAGAGATAGGAAGAATCTCAGCATTGGGCAAGAGCGTGTGCCATTTCTCCACCAGCTCACCAAGAGCTTCCGTCGGCGACTTCGGCTTTTGCCCTTCTGGAGTTGCAAAGGGGGTATCTATTTTATTAATCAGCAGCAGCACAGGGATCTCCATTTTCTTCACTTTCTCCAGGAAGTCCATGTTCTTCTCTGGGTTCTCCACCACGTCAGTTACATAAAGCAACACGTCAGCGTCTTTGAGGGCCGATTCAGAGAAAGCCAGCATTGATTCTTGCAACTTGTAGTTCGGCTTCAACACACCTGGTGTGTCGGAGAACACAATCTGCATGTCATCGGTGTTAACAATACCCATAATGCGATGGCGTGTAGTCTGCGCCTTAAAGGTTGCTATCGAAATGCGTTCACCTACCAATTGGTTCATGAGCGTCGACTTACCCACATTGGGGTTGCCCACAATATTTACAAATCCAGCCTTATGTTTCATCTCTTTAAATGTCGTATAATTTATTTGTCAATCGACTAAGTTGCAAATATAAATAAAAAATACGATTTATATGTAAATACAACAAAGATTTTAAACTTTCTTTAGAGGAAAGAACAGAAAAAGCGGACGGACCGCATGATTGCCGTCCGTCCGCTTTTTATTCAGAGTCATCTCAGTTTACTTTCCGTCGTAGGCCCACTTCACATACATTGCTCCGTGGGTGAATCCTGCTCCGAAAGCTGTCAAGATCATGTTATCGCCTTTCTTCAGCTGACTTTCATACTCCCAGAGAGCCAAAGGAATCGTCGCTGCCGACGTATTGCCATAGCGTTCGATGTTCACCATGACTTTCTCCATAGGCATATCCAGTCGCTTAGCCACTGCCTCTATGATACGCATATTAGCCTGATGTGGCACCACCCATGCCAGGTTGTCCTTGTTCAATCCATTACGCTCAGCAATCAGCGCACAGTCATCACTCATATTAGTGACAGCATAACGGAACACCGTACGACCTTCCTGATAAGTATAATGCAAACGATGCTCGACGGTGAAGAAACTTGGAGGACTGACTGAGCCGCCAGCCTTCATGTGCAAGAAGGGCAAGCCTTTGCCATCGGTGCGAAGATAGGAATCCATCCAACCGATGTTCTCCTCTTCTGTTCCCTCAACCAGCACTGCCGCAGCACCATCGCCAAAGAGCGGACAAGTCTGCCGATCCTTGTAGTCGGTTACCGACGACATCTTGTCAGCGCCAATCACAATAATTTTCTTATAGCGACCCGACTGAATCATCATAGAAGCCGTGTCAAACGCATAGAGGAATCCGCAACATGCTGCCCACATATCAAATGCATGAGCATTGTTCAGTCCCAACTTACCCAGCACAATACTGGCTGTCGATGGGTAATGATAGTCGGCTGTCGATGTCGCCACGATGATTGCATCAATGGTGTCAGGGGCCACGCCCGTCTTCTGAATCAGTTGCTTGGCAGCCTTGCGCGCCATATAAGAAGTGCCGAGTCCTTCTTCGTTCAGGATTCGGCGCTCTTTGATTCCGACACGCGTCATAATCCACTCATCGTTGGTGTCGACCATGCGAGAGAGTTCCTCATTAGTGAGGACATAATCAGGCACATATCCACCGACGCCGGTGATGATCGCGTTAATCTTACCCATTGAACTTTATTCAGCTACTTCTTCTTCCTTCTTGATAGCTACCTTGCCACGATAATAACCGCAGGTTGGGCAAACAGTGTGATAAACATAGAATGCGCCGCAGTTGGGGCATACGGCCAGCGTAGGAGCTACAGCCTTGTCATGAGTACGACGTTTTGCGGTACGAGTGTTTGATTGTCTTCTTTTAGGATGTGCCATAATTCTTTTTAAAATTTTACCCCTTTACAGGGGCGGGGCGCAGAACAGAAGTTCATTGTCCCAATGGTTATTACTTTGTTATATTATTATCTCTCAAATTAATCAGATGCAAAGTTATCTCTGCATCCAGACGGACTCACAATCCACAAACTTTAGAAAGTCTAAGAATCGAGCAAGCCCTTCAGTTTCTCCCATCTTGGATCAATCTCCTGCTTAGCGTCCGCATCACTGCTTCGGGCAGCCGAATGCTCGCTGAGCACTCGCATCATAGCATCGTTACAATCGCCAGGTTGATGAACGTGCTGGATGGGTACCGCCAAAGCGATTGATTCGTAGATGAACCATGACAAGTCTAACACGCCATCACGCTCGTCAACCATCACGATGTCATCTTCATCGGGAGGACCTGCAGCCAGCTCAGATGCCACAAGCTTTGCCACCAGACGCAACTGCGTCTCAACAGGCTGATCCATGTCATCAAGGCAACGGTCACAGGGAATGCGTACAGTGCCGCTGATGTCAAACAGAAGTTCAAAAAAGCCGACAGCCTTGCGTATAGACCCCGACACATGCAACGAACCTCCTTTGATCTCAGCATCACTCAGAGCACCAAAATAGCTATCATCAAGCTGAAAGGCCAAAGAAGTTACTTCCTCGGTCAATGCTTTCAAATCAATCTTAAATTGCTCTAAACTACACATTTAATCGCTTTTTGAGGTGCAAAGTTACAAACTTTTTTTGATATTCAATTCACTTTCAATCAATTTTTTTTCATTCTGCACACTCTCACAAAGTATGTGCAAAGAAATCAACAATAAAGCTTGTTTTATACACATCATTAATATATTATAAGGTGGAAAGAAAGAATACCCACAACAAAAACAAGCCTACAGACATGGAAATGACGAGCATGAACAAAACCAAAAAGAAACAAGGGAAAATACAAAAACAGAGAATTAAAAAAAGAAAGACCCTCCCGTCAGATCTGACGGAAGGGTCCTCTCTCAAAAGACGGCGGCCTCCTACTCTCCCGCATTGCATTGCAGTACCATCGGCGCAGGCGGGCTTAACTTCTCTGTTCGGAATGGGAAGAGGTGGGACCCCGC
>CACXXD010000107.1 GCA_902771445.1 uncultured Prevotellaceae bacterium | reverse complement strand
CATAGTAGATTTCACCACTTTCATTATCTACTTTGCAATCCACATTACCTTTATCATCTTTTCCATAGTAGGAAAAGTTTTCGCGGGTCCAAACGTGGTTGAACAACTTGATCAAGGGATATTTATGATCCTTGGCGACATATACATTCTGGCCTTTTTGTTTTTCGACATAGGTTTTTTGCGACAGCATATAGACCTCATCTTTCGTCACATCGCGCAAGAGGCCAGTCTGAATCGTCTTCTGGTCAAGTTCTTCGTTCAGGAAGCTACAGCCCAGAATATAAAGAGTCTCCCTGATGCCTTTTGTCTTCTCACGCGACAACCTGGTTATCTTAGCCGCTGCGGTAGAGTCATTCCAGCACACCCTACAGGGTGCGTTGCTGCGGTTGCCGACAAAGTAGCCCAGATTGTACTTAGGCTTGTTCTCCACCATGGGATAGAGCACAATGCAAAGCTCTGTAGTACTGAGCTGCGGAATGAACTCCTTGCAGGCACGCGCCACGACTTTCTGGTCAACGATAAGATCTTTTACCAGTGTGCCACTCGCATCGTCTTCTTTGCTGAAGAGAGACGATACACTCTTTATCTTGCCTATATCGCCTATTCCGAAATCATACTCATTCTTCATGTCGAGCTCATAAGCACCACTTGTGACATACTCCTCGAGTTCTTTGGCACGCTCTGCATATTTTGGGCCAACCAGCAGTTCCCAGAGGGGAATGCTCGACACGACTTTCGTCACGACGGTATTCTTAAAGTTATCCAATGGCAGTGTGGCTGCCCATTCTTTGAGGTTTTCACCATTCGGATCTTTAAACAACGCGCTGACGGCTTCGGGCGAACCACCCAGGACGGAGAGCTTGGTAGTGCGAGAATCCGAGCTATTTTCGTAAGAGTTCTTATACCTGTTCTCTACACTGGCCGATGCGCTGAAGCCAAGCCTGCTGTAGCTCATCTTTGCGTATGCATCAAGGCTGAAATCGCCATTCACCTTGCTCATGTCCACCGTAGTGGCATAGCGCACACAGCCGCCCACTTCGGCCTGAAGCACGAAATGGGTACCATAGGTATTGATGAGCCGCTTCATTCCTTCTCTGCCCTTATACCCATCCCACTCTCCGGCCAACTGGGCCATGAAGTTTGGCACGAGGTGCTTCACGATTTCGTCTTCCCTGGCCTCCAGCACCACATTGGTCACTGTTGCGTCAATGACAGACAGCGCATACTCGTGCTCACTGGATGTAGTCTTCGACACACCGAACGAAGCGCCCACTTCGCCCTTGAATCCGAAGATGCCGCCCCCCAAGTTGGCTGTGGCAGCAAAGTTGTTGGCCACCTCGTTCAGACTATGACCCGTATAAGAATTGTCTGTCATCTTGGCCTGAATGCCAGACGAGTGGCGCAGATTGTTTTTCTTGACATATTCAGGATCCAGAATGGGAACCATCGATATGGCTTGCGTTCTGTCACGCGTGAAGTTGTAGCCGTAGCCCACACCATAGATGCGGTAGCTGCTCTTCACACCTATATCGTCATCATCGACCTGGCCTTCGTCGTCTGTCTGTCCATCCTGGTCGTCACCCTCCTGGCCGTCATCAGGCTGGGCATCGCCGGCAGGAACATTGAACCTGCCGTCCCACTCATTGATAGCGGCCACCTGAATATCATTTGCAGGCTTGTACGACAGTTCCTGATTGCTCATTCCGCTGCCCGTCAGCACACCGTCCACATAACTGACGGTACGGTCGACGAAGGCTTCGGGGTGATAAGGGTTCTCCGGCAGGAAATGAATAGCCAGCTCGCCTCCATTGCCGATAGCATAGCTGAACACACCAGAGCCGGAACCGCCCCACTCCGCTACGGGATAGACACTTTCGTCAGACAAGAAATAGCGAGCCCACAGTCCTGTTCCGTCTTCTTTGAAGAGATAGCGCTCAATCACGGACGTGTAGGACATGTCGCCCTTACTCGACTCAACAGAGCCCGACTCTTTGTACTCAACACACCATTCTCCCACGAGCTGTTGTTTCTCAGCTGCACGGGCCGCTGCTGATGCAGAGCCAGCCTCCAGTTCGTCTCTCTCCGAACACGAGGTCACCAATAATCCAAGGCCGCATGTCAGGATGGCGACCAGCATCCATTGTCGTTTTCTTCTCATTTTAAACATTTTTTGTGTTGATATTATCCGAATAATTTAGTATCGTGAAAAAGACTGGTACGTTTGAAACTTCTGCCGCTGCCTGACGGCCTCGAAGAGCAGGATGGCAGCTGAGACGGAGACGTTGAGCGAGTCGAGCCGCCCCAGCATGGGGATGCGAATGTGTGCCGTAGCAGCCTTGCGCCACTGATCGGTCAGTCCGGTCGACTCAGTTCCCATGACGATAGCGGTCCCGACGGTCATGTCGGTGTCGTAGTAGAGACTGGAGTCTTGCAACTGTGCGGTCAGTATCTGGATATGATGTTCCTTGCAGAAGCTGATGCACTCCTCTGAACTGCATGCCACCGTAGGAACGGTGAAGATGGCACCAATGCTGGAGCGAATCAGGTTGGGGTTATACAGGTCGGTGAGCGGATCGCACACCACCACGGCATCGGCCTGTGCAGCATCAGCAGAGCGGAGCACAGCACCCAGGTTGCCGGGCTTCTCCACACTCTCAAGCACCACGATGAGCGGATGTTCACTGAGCTGCAGATCCTCCAGCCGACGGCTCTTTGCCTTGACAATGGCCACGATGCCCTCGGTACTGCCACGGTAAGCGATACGCTCGTAGAGGGTAGAGGGAATAGTGAAAAGTGAAAAATTTGCTGCCGCAGTCTTGGGTATGTCCGAAACAAATGCGGTAGCAAATTTTTCACTATTCACTATTCCCTCTTCCCTTACAAAAGCGCTTTCCAGTTCGAATCCGGCTTTCACGCAGTGCTCCAGTTCGCGGCGACCTTCCACCACGAACACACCCTCCTTGCGACGTTGCTGCGACTTCTGTTGCAACAGCAGCAGCCGCTTGATCTTTGGGTTCTGCGCACTCGATATAAATTGTACTTCCATTCAGAGAATCGTGAGGGGAGAGAATCACTTTCAGAAAAAAGTTAGGATTTTTACACAAACATACAGAAAAAGCAAAAAGCCGCACACCCACTAATAACGGGGAATGTGCAGCAATTTATGTCTCATGTCGCTCGACACCTGCCTTTAGCTCAGCTTGTTGATGTGCATCATCAGGCTCGACTTCAAGTTTGCAGCCTTGTTCTTGTGAATGATACGTACCTTAGCCAGCTTGTCCAGCATCTTCTGAACCTTGGGATAGAGAGCCACAGCCTCGTCCTTGTTGGTCATAGCACGCAGTTTGCGCACAGCGTTACGCATGGTCTTAGCATAGTACTTGTTGTGCAATGCTCTTTTCTTCTCTTGGCGAATTCTCTTCACCGATGACTTGTGATTTGCCATTTTTTTGTTGTTTTTTAAGTGTTAATAATTAAAGCTTATGGGTCTTGCGTCTTTCCGACTGCCCTGGGCGGACTTTCTTTTCCCGAAGAACGAAATCGCAATAATCGCGAACCGCTTCCTCATCAAAAAAAAATCCTCCGTCACCCTTTCCCAGCTTTGCTGGTAGCGCATCGCTGCGCAGATGGCGGATTTAACTCGTTGTAGTCCCTAGGAGAGTCGAACTCCTCTTTAGAGAATGAAAATCTCTCGTCCTAACCGATAGACGAAGGGACCGCTCCTTTCGTATCGCTTCGCAAACGAAGCTCCTACCTAAAAGCGGGTGCAAAATTAGTGCATTTTTTCCGTCTGACCAAATTTTTCGCAAGAAAAATGCTACGAAGCGCTGTTTTTTGTGTATTTTTGCAGCTATGTTGACAAAATCAGCGGCCATAGTGCTCCATTCTTTTAAATATGGTGAGACGAAAGTGGTGGTCGACGTGTTCACTCGCCTGCACGGCAGACTGGCCTTCATGGTCGGGCTGCCCAAGACGCCACGGGGCCGACTGAAAAAGCAGTATTTCCAACCGCTCAGTGTGCTGAACATTGAATACGACTACCGTCAGCAACTGAACTTCCAGAAGATGCACGACGCGGCCATTCTCACTCCGCTCCCCAACCTGCTCTGCGAGCCTGTCAAGCTATCCATCAGCTTGTTTCTGGCCGAATTTCTCTACCATGCGCTGAAGGGCGAACAGCAAAACGAGGCGCTCTTCGACTATGTCCTTTCGGGCATGGAGTGGCTCAACAGCCGGGAGCACAGCTATGCCAACTTCCATCTGGTGTTTCTCATGCACCTGACGCGCTTCCTCGGCTTCTACCCCAATCTCGAAGATGTGTCCACCGTGCAGTACTTCGACCTTCGCTCGGCCACGTTCTGCACGCAGCCGCCCACTCACCGCGACTTTCTCATGCCACAGGAGGCCAAGGTGCTGCACCTGATGATGCGCATGGACTTCTCCAACCTGCACCTGTTCCGCATGAACCGCAGCCAGCGCAACCGCTGCATCGAGGTTGCCCTGCTGTTCTACCGACTGCATTTGCCCGACTTCCCCGACCTACGCTCGTTAGGTGTGCTGCACGAACTATGGAACTAAGAAAAAGCCTTCAAGCATCACTGCTTTGAAGGCTCTCGTCATGAATAGCTGTAATTTCCTATATTGTTATCACTTCAACATCGCTCCATATCTACCGGGCATCGCTCCCCAGCAGGTGATTGTCAACGGCGCAAAGGTACAAAGAAAAAATGAAACCATGAAATGGCAAAATTGCCCTATGCAGACATCAGGCACTTTTTGCCGAATAAAAGCAAGAAACTGCAAACAAGAAAGCTTTTTTTGACCTGTCCAGCTGAAAGACTATAGAACTCGATTAAAGACTATAGACTACAGACGGCCGTTTCGCAGTTTTTGCTTACAAGCGAAAGGGCTTGCGCTTGTAACCGAAAGACCTTGCGCTTGTAGCCGAAAGACCTTGCGCTTACAAGCAAAACCCCTGCTGCACCCCTTTCTGCTCAATACCGAAGTCGTTGCCCATCTTCTCTTCCTCTGTGGCCAAATCTAATTTGTGGGCAGCGGCTGTAATGGTAGTCCCTTGAATGGCTAAGGAGAGGAGGGTGATGACGAACACGACATTGAAGAGAAAATCGGCATCCTCGATACCGGCTATGACGGGATAGGTGGCAAAGATGATGGGTACGGCTCCGCGCAGGCCAACCCACGACAGGAACAGCTTTGCCTTCCGGGGAATGCCACGGTAAGTTTACAACCACCATGTCCAGCTGTCCTGAATTCACATGCAGGGGCGCAGCATCGTCGTTCTGGCTGTTCAGGAGAACAGTCAGGATGACAACACACAGTATCGTCAGAATCCGTATCACACGCTGTATTTGCCTCATAAGAATTTTCTATATAACTGCTGTTTGCGTGGAGATGCCACAATGTGATATCTCTACTTATGCCTGCAAAGTTACAACTTTTTCCGAAAAATAGCGGATTTATGCATAAACATTCCAAAGTTTATGTATAAATTAACGAAAAAAGAGGCTGCTTGAGAAAGAAATCTCTGTAATTGATTACTTTCGCATCTCATCTCTCGCAAAAATAGCAGTCTGCACCAGACCGCGCAGGAGCAGATAGATGAGGAGGGCGAGCCACAGGGCATGATTGCCAAGGGCTGCACAGCCCAGGAACCAGACGGCAAAGAAGGAAAGGGCAGCGACGAAACAGGAGATGAGCATGCCACGGGTGGCGGTGATGCCAATGAAGATGCCGTCCCACACAAAGGCGACCACACCACACAGAGGAATGAGCAAGGCCCAGAAGAAATAGTCGGCTGAACCCTCGATGACCGTGGCATCGCTGGTGAGCAGACCCAGGAAGTGTTCGCCGCCAAGGCCATAGAGCAGCGTGAACACCACCACCATCAACGCACCCCACGCAAACAGGCTCTTCACCACGCGATGCAGCATCGGGCGGTCGCCTGCACCATAGTAACGGCCTGCCAGTGCCTCGCCTGCATAGGCAAAGCCGTCCATGAAATAGCTGAAGATGGTGAAGAGCTGCATGAGCAGCGTGTTGACTGCCAGTATCAGCGTACCCTGCTGCGCTCCGGCTGAAGTGAAGTAGAGATTGACAGCCACTAAACAGAGGGTGCGGAGGAAAATATCACGATTGAGTTTTAGTGGAGAGTTTGCTACCGCATCATGACTTTGCGACAAATTGTCCTTTGCAGCGGTAGCAAACTCTACACTTTTCACTCTAAACTCTAAACTCAGCAAGAACCCGGTCCATTGCGACACAACTGTGCCGAGGGCGACGCCCTTCACCTGCATGTGCAGAACGAAGACGAAGAAGAGGGAGGCAAGGATGTTGATGACGTTCTGACTGATGGCAATCAGCATGGGGATGCGCGTGTTCTGCATGCCGATGAACCAACCCGTCATGGCATAGAGGCCAAGCACTGCCGGTGCTCCCCACACGCATATATTATAATAAGGTATGATGAGCTGGGCCACTTCGGGCGACGGCCCCATCAGCCATAGCGCCAACTGACGCAACGGCCACTGCAAGACGACGATGAGCAGTCCGATGCCGAGCGCTACCGTCAGACTCTGTCGCAAGATGAGCGACGTCTCTGCCCTACTGCCCCGTCCGTAGGCCTGTGCCGTCATGCCACTGGTACCCATGCGCAGAAAACCGCACAGCCAGTACATCACATTGAAAATCATGGAGCCAACGGCAATGGCTCCGATGAAACGGGCATCGCCGATATGACCCATAATGGCCACATCGACCAAGCCCAACAGTGGCACAGTGATGTTGGAGATGATGCTGGGAACGGCCAGCCAGAGAATGTCGCGATGGATGTTCACGCGGCAAAATTAGACAAAAATTCTGACTTTCTGTTGACGAATGATAAAAAAAGAACAATTGTCATACGTTCGTAACATGTTTTCTTTCGTCGTTTAGCAAATTGTTCTTACCTTTGCACAAAAAAATAAACGACAAAACAATTATCAATATGGCAACACTACCCCTTTGGGCCTGGATAGTATTCTACATCCTGGTATTCATTATGCTCATCATCGACCTGAAAATGTTCGGCAAGAAAGGCGAACACGAGGTCAGCGTGAGCGAAGCACTGAAGATGACGGGCGTCTGGATCGGTGTCTCACTCCTCTTCTGCGGTGGCATCTATCTGTTCTACCCCGGCGACGCACACGAGAAAGCAATGGAATTTCTGGCTGGCTACCTGATAGAGAAGTCGCTGTCGATGGACAACCTATTCGTGTTCCTCATGCTGTTCTCCTTCTTCGGTGTGGACCGCAAGTACCAGCATGAGGTGCTGTTCTGGGGCATCTTCGGCGCACTGGTGCTGCGCAGCATCTTCATCTTCGCAGGTGCCGCGATGGTGGAGCGCTTCGAATGGGTGCTCGGCCTGTTCGGCTTGTTCCTGCTCTACACAGGCAGTAAGATGTTCGGAAGCGACAACGACGAGGCTGCCGACCCATCGAAGAACATCATCGTGAGGTGGTTCAAGAAACTGTTTCCCGTCACCGACAAGATGCACGAGGACAAGTTCTTCGTGAAAGAAGAGGTGGACGGAAAGGTGAAAAGACTGGCCACACCGCTCTTCGTCACCCTGCTGGTCATCGAGACCACCGACGTGGCCTTTGCCGTAGACTCCATCCCCGCCGTGTTCTCCGTGAGCCGCGATCCGTTCATCGTGCTCACGAGTAACATCTTTGCCATCCTAGGACTGCGTGCGCTCTACTTCGCCCTGGCTGCCGTGGCCAAGTATTTCAAATATCTGAAGTACGGACTGGGTGTCATCCTGATCTTCGTAGGCATGAAGATGCTGCTGGCTATGAATGAATATATCAATGAGCTGGGAGCACTCGTCGGCCTCAACCTGAACATGCCACACATAGAAGTGCCTACCACACTGAGCCTGGGCATCATCTTTGGGGTGCTGGTGCTGTCGATGGGGCTATCGGTGTTGGTGACGAAGAAAGAAGGGGGGAAATAGAGAGAGGAAAGCCGCTATGAATGGCGGCCCACGACGCCCTGGCGGCACACAGGGGGCATCACGACTGCCGATGCACCCAAGCACTGTTGAGCCTTCCTATGCAATAACGTGGCAAACAAAACTGACGTGAAGATTTCGTCATGGTGTCATAATGAAACACCATAACGAAATCTTCTTCTTTTTCCCTTAATCCTGGAAATACACCCTCTTCACTCGGTTCGACACCCCGGTAAGCACCTCGTATGGGATGGTCTGCAGCAGATCGCTGAGCACCGTCACGGGCAGGTTCTGCCCGAAGATCTCCACTTGATCGCCCTCGCTACAGGTAATGCCTGTCACATCGATCATGGCAACGTCCATGCAGACGTTGCCCACATAGTCGGCCTTCTGACCGTTCACTAGACAGTAGCCGTGACGATTGCCCAACCGACGGTTCAGACCGTCGGCATAACCGATGGGGATGGCGGCAATCACGCTGTCGCGGTCGAGCACGGTGCGACGGCTGTAGCCCACGGAGTCGCCTGCCTTCACATGGCGCAACTGCAAGATGGTGGTCTTCAGCGTAGAGACAGGACGGAGCGCGTTCTGCATGGCACTACCGTAAGGCTCTACACCATACAGCCCGATGCCCAGTCGACACATGTCCATCTGCCGCTCGGGGAAGTGCTCAATGCCGGCAGAATTGTCCATGTGGCGCAGGATCTTATGACTGAAGGCGGCCTGTAGCTTTCTGCTGCCTTCGTCGAAGATGGCAAACTGACGGGCTGAGAAATCATCGAATTCATCGCTGTCGGAGCCAACGAAATGGGAGAACACTGAACGCGGAATGATGGCGGTCTGATGGCGCAGTCGCTCGATAACTTCGTCGATTTCTGCAAGTTCGAAGCCCAGTCGATGCATGCCTGTGTCGAGCTTGATGTGGACGGGCCAGCCCGTGATGCCCTCCTTGCGGGCGGCCTTGATGAGGGCATCCATCAGTCGGAAGGAGTACACCTCCGGCTCCAGATCGTAGTCGAAGAGGGTCTTGAACGAGGTCATCTCCGGATTCATCACCATGATATTGGCCGTGATGCCAGCCTTGCGCAGCGTGACGCCCTCGTCGGCAACGGCCACGGCCAGATAGTCCACGCGGTGGTCCTGCAACGTCTTGGCAATCTCGACGGCTCCGGCACCGTAGGCATCTGCCTTGATCATGCACACCATCTTGGTGTCGGGCTTCAGGAACGAGCGGAAGTGGTTCAGGTTGTCGACCACCGACTGCAGGTTCACTTCCAGAATGGTCTCATGCACCTTCTGTTCCAGCAGCTCGCTGATGCGCTCGAAACCGAAGCGGCGCGAGCCTTTCAGCAGCACCACCTCGTCGTGCAGGCCACGGAACACGGCACTGCCCACAAACTGGTCGACATCGCGGAAGAAGTATTTTTCCTTGACGGCAATCACGTCAGCCTGACTGGATATTTCCTCGCCAATGCCGATGAACTTGTCAATGCCGCGCTCCACACAGAGGCCCGACACCTGCCTGTAGAGCGAGGCGGGCGACTCACCGCTTTGATAGATGTCGCTGAGGATGAGGGTCGACGTGGATGCAGTCGCTGTGGCGAAGGTGCGCCCGTCCGTCCCATTGTTGTTCTCCAGTCGGCGGTGCAAGAAGTCAAGGGCAATGTCGAGCGAGTTGACGTCGGAGTTATAGGAGTCGTTGATGAGGGTCAGTCCGCGCTGGCCCTGCTTCACCTCCAGTCGCATGGCCACAGGCTCCAGCAGGGGCATGCGCTCGGCCAGTTCGTCGGGTGTCAGTCCGAGATAGAGGGCCGTGGCCGCACAGGTGATGCTGTTCTCCACCGAGGCCTCGTCGATGAAGGGGAGCACATACTGGCCGCTTACACCTTTTTTATATATATAGCGTATGAGCGTCGAAGCCCCGTCATTCTTCTCATCCGAAGGGATGGTTGTGATGCTTTCCACCTTGAACTCGGCACTGTCGTTGGTGCGCGACCACCCGATGCGCTCGCCCTTGTAGCCAGCACGACGGATGCAGCGACTCACGGTGTCGTCGTCGGAGGGGTAGACGATGGCCTCGGTGCCATGAAAGAGCTGCAACTTCTCCACGCATTTCTCTTCCAGCGAACGGAAGTTCTCTTGATGGGCGGTACCCAGTGAGGTGAACACGCCGATGGTGGGCTGTATGATGTCGTGCAGGGCGGCCATCTCGCCGGGCTGGCTGATGCCTGCTTCGAACAGTCCCACACGCGAATGCTCGTTGAGCAGCCAGACAGAGAGGGGTACGCCAATCTGCGAGTTGTAGCTCTTGGGCGAGCGCGTCACGCTCTGCGAGGGCAACAGCAACTGGTAGAGCCACTCCTTGACCATCGTCTTGCCGTTGGAACCGGTGATGCCCACGATGGGGATGGAGAACTCGTCGCGATGGCGCTCGGCCAACCGCTGCAAGGCGGCCAAGGGCGACGTGACCTTCAGGAAACTGGCCTGCGGATAGGCACGCTGATAGTCGTCAGGCACTTGCTCGACCACGAAGCAGCGCACACCCCGACGATAGAGCTGGGCAATGTACTTATGTCCGTCGTTGCGCTGGGTGCGCAGTGCAAAGAACAGGGTCTGTTCGGGGAAACGAAGCGATCGACTGTCGGTGAGCAGCCAGCCCACCGTAGCCTCGGTGTCACCGTAACGACGCGCCCCGATGAGCGTCGTCACCTTTTCTATACTGTATGTCATCGTTGATTGTATTTACTATCTACGTATGCCATTCCTCTCCCATCCGCTCGACCCAACGAGACGCTTTGCTTGCAAAGAAGGGGGAGGCGCTGAAGTATCTTTAACGTTTGCGTAGAGATGCCACAATGTGATGTCTCTACTTCTGACTGCAAAGGTACAACTAAGCATGGAAAGAGCCAAATTTATTGAGTCTTTTTAGCAACAAAATGCAGTCAAAATGTAACTTTATTTTCTACATGCTGAGTTTTATATATAAATCAAGTTGAGTTTAAAGTCAAATCAAACTGAGATTTGGCTTTAATCACAACGTGATTTGACTTAAAACTCAGCTTGATTTGGCTTTAAACCCAACTTGATTTATATATAAACATTGGCTGATCCAATTTTTTGGACATTTCGAACACTTCGGCTTCGTAATGATTAAAAAATAACTTCAGAGCAGTTCCGTCCTTTTTTATTTTCAAAAACACCTTACTGCGGGGTATGCTTTGCACTTTCGTCTGTCCATCCCTAAAAACATTGCCATATTTGAGGACATCAACTACATTGGCTTACACTTTTTGTTTGGTGGACTAATCACATTCACATTCTTTATTTCGTTCATCTGAACCTCCTTGTAGTTTATGCGCTGAAGCTCTTGCTTTATGCTCTTTTGCAAATAAACAATAATGAAACTCAGACATAAAACAATCTTGAATATGTTACTTGTTTGTTACTTAAAAGAGTTGCATCTTGTCTTATATAACTTTGTATCAATAGAATACAGTTTTATAGTAAGGTAA
>CACXXD010000106.1 GCA_902771445.1 uncultured Prevotellaceae bacterium | reverse complement strand
GCCATCAAGAGTCTGAGTGACCGTGATGCTTTGCGTAAAAGCTTGACAGACAATCGCATCTTTGTGATTGGCACCGACCATGCCCCCCATCTGATCAGTCAGAAGCAAGGTGGTTCGGCCAAGGCGGTCAGCGGCATGCCCATGATTCAGTTCTCGCTCGTCAGCATGCTCGAACTGGTAGACAAAGGCATCCTTTCGCTTGAACGACTGGTACAACTCATGGCCCACAACCCTGCCCTACTCTTCGAAGTGCGCGACCGAGGCTTCATCCGTCCTGGCTACAAGGCAGACCTTGTCATTGTGCGTCCCGATGCCCCGTGGACGCTCAGGCACGACATGATACTGAGCAAATGCGGATGGAGTCCGCTGGAAGGCCATACCTTCAGCTGGCGCGTTGAGAAGACCTTGTGCAACGGTCACCTTATTTATAATAATGGTGTGGTAAATAGCAATTATGTGGGTCAGCCAATACAATTCCGATGAAAGTCGACTACAACATATCATCTGTAGCCCCCTACATCAACTGGGCTTATTTCTACCATGCGTGGCAGCTCAAACAAACGGACGAGCAGTTGCGCATCAGACAAGAAGCCGAGGCTTTCATGGCCAGTATCGAAGCAACCTACCGCACACATGCCATCTTCAAGATTGTTGATGCCCATAGCGATGGCGACGATATTGTCGTCGAGTTGGATGGCAAGGCAACTCGTTTGCCCATGTTGCGCCAGCAAAAAGGCGACCCATGCCTTTCACTATCCGACTTCATTCATCCTCGCCACGACCGTATAGGGCTTTTTGCCACAAGTGTTGATAGCGGCATGGAGAGCGACTTTAATGCTGATCCTTATACCAAAATGATGGCCCAGCTTGTAGCCGACCGTCTGGCCGAGGCCACAGCTGAGTGTATGCACGAAGCCGTGCGCAAGTCCTACTGGGGCTATGCTCCCGACGAACACCTGACCATCGACCAACTTCATCAAGAGCAGTTCGTGGGCATAAGGCCCGCCATAGGCTACCCTTCATTGCCCGATGCCAGTCTGAACTTCTTGCTCAACGACGTGCTTGACATGAAACAGATAGGCATACGGCTCACCGATAGCGGTGCCATGCGTCCCCATGCCAGCGTTTCAGGCCTCATGATTGCCCATCCTCAGGCTCGCTATTTCAATGTGGGAGTCATCGGCAACGACCAACTGAACGACTACGCTAAACGACGCAATATACCCTTGGCACTCGCCAAAAAGTTTCTGGCAGCCAATTTAACCTGATTCTTCCTTTACAAAATATATATCCAATATGATCTTAAAATCCATCTTATTGTTTCTGAGTCTCATCATCATTCCCGACTTATATATCGGCATACGCTATCTGCGCCACACCAAATGGTGGGTTCAGTTGCTATGGTACATTCAAGGCACCGCTCTTCTCTTCGCAACCATAAAGTTAGCACGCGAACCGGACTTCGTACCAGACGACATGACCAAGCTGAACATCTATCTCTTCGTCTTTGGTCTGATTGCCGTGCCGAAGGCTGTGTTCTCTCTCTGTTCCCTATGCGGTAAGAAAGGATGGAAGGTTGGCCTGGCTCTTGTGCCTATCCTATGGATCATCTTGGTGTGGGGCTCATTTGTGGGAAACAACAAGTTGGAAGTCAAGCATGTGGAAATCGCATTCTCCGATCTTCCTACCGCGTTCGATGGCTATCGCATCGTCCATTTCTCAGATCTGCACCTCGGCTCCATCAAGGAGTCATTGCTAAAAGAAGTGGTCGATAGCATCAACGCTCAGAAGGCAGACATGATAGCCTTCACGGGCGACATTCAGAACAAGAATCCCAGCGAGATAGAGCCCTTCATGCCCCTGCTGAGCACGCTCAAGGCTACCGACGGAGTCTTTTCGGTCATGGGCAATCATGACTATGCGCTCTATCAGAAGTTGGATCCCTATCTGGCAGCAAGGAACGAAGAGACGACCATCAGCCATCAGATGGACATGAAGTGGCAGATGCTCAACAACACCCATCGCATCGTTCGTCGTGACTCCGACCTTGTGGTCATTGCCGGCATGGAGAACGATGGTGAGGGACGGTTTCCGCAAAAGGGCAACATCAACTATGCACTTTGGGGCATCGACCGTCAGCAGTTCGTCATCATGCTTGAGCACGACCCTTCGTCATGGCGACGGAAGATCTTGCCCCATAGCCATACCCAGCTCACACTCAGCGGACACACCCACGGCATGCAGTTCGAGATCTTCGGCTGGGCTCCCATCGCCTTTGTCACCAAGGAATATGACGGTCTCTACCACATAGGCCCTCGACAGCTCTATGTATCCAAGGGTGTAGGCGGTGTCGTACCCTTCCGCGTTGGGGCATCACCCGAAATTGTTGTCATCACATTACGTAAGAAATGAAATATATATACCGTATCTATCAAGTTCTGGTCTTCCTGCCCCTCGGCATCATCACAACCCTCGTCATGGTGCTGATGGTCACCATAGGATGCACCTTCGGCAATGGACACTTCTGGGGCTATGCTCCCGGACACTGGTGGGCTCGCATCTTTCTGAAGCTACTGCTCATACCTGTCAAGGTGGAAGGACGTGAGCAACTGGAGAAAGACCAGTCATACGTCTTTGTGGCCAACCACCAAGGTGCATTCGACATCTTCCTTATCTACGGCTATCTGAACCGCAACTTCAAGTGGATGATGAAGCATCAGTTGCGCAACATGCCTTTCATCGGCTATGCATGCGAGAAATCACATCAGATATTTGTCGACAAGCGTGGCCCTAAGAAAATCAAGGCTTCATACGATGCAGCACGCAACACCCTCAAGGATGGCATCAGCCTGACCGTATTCCCCGAGGGCGCTCGCACCTTCACCGGCCACATGGCTCGCTTCCGTCGTGGTGCCTTTGCCTTGGCCGACGAACTTCAGTTGCCTGTTGTACCGCTCACCATCAACGGTTCTTTCAACATCATGCCCCGCATGCGTGACGGCCATTTCGTGAATTGGCATCCCCTGCAACTCACCATTCACCAGCCTATCTATCCCGTAGGGAAAGGCGACGACAACATCAATGCCACGCTCAATCAGGCCTACGACTCCATCATGTCGGCACTCGTACCCGAATATCAAGGATTCGTCGAGAATCCCGACCAATAACTTTTTTATACGCTCATCTAAACATACCATTATACATGAACAGATTTACACAACTCCTTCACAATATTTTTATTGCCTGTGTCTTACTCGCTCAGCCCATCGGGGCTCAGACTCTTGACAACCAGCTCCCAGGTCATTGCCGACGAGGTGTGATACATCCACACGTCGAAGGACAACACCCCTTACGCATCGACCAGCAAGAAGAACAACAAGACCCATCCCACTACATCGGTCTGCGCAGGCAACTCGTAGTGATGGCAAAGTTCGCCGACATGTCTTTCGTTGGTGACCAAGCAGCTACGCTCCAGCAATGGGACAAGATATTCAACCAAGTCAACCTCACCGAATCACCCTTCGTCGGTTCGGTTCACGATTATTTCTATCATCAGAGCTATGGTCAGTTAGACCTGCAATTTGACTTGTACTACGTCACCCTAAGCAGTCCACATGGAAAATACGGAAGTACTATGAACGGCGACGAAAACAGCAAATATCTGGTTCATGAAGTGGCCGACATACTGAACAACCAAGACATAGACTGGAGCCTGTACGACTGGAACGACGACAGATATATCGACCAGATCATCATTATATGCCCGGGCAAAGGCAGCTCATACGGCGGGTTCGGTGGCGACAACAAATCTATCTGGCCTCACCAGTGGTGGCTCAGCCAGCACATAGAGAGTAAGGCTCATCCCGTAGGCCATGACGGTCAATACCTGATTGACAGCTATTGCGCCTTTACCGAACTTAGCAAATCGAACGACTACGGAAGCTTTGGCATCATCTGCCATGAATACAGCCATTGCTTTGGACTGCCCGACTTTTATTATGGTAGCAGCACACAAGTGCTCGGCTACTGGGATCTCATGGACTCAGGATGCTACTCCGATGGCGGTTTCCGTCCTGTCAACTATTCGGCCCACGAACGCATGTGCATGGGATGGATGACTCCAACCGAACTGACCGAACCAACCACCATCACCGAAATGCCGGCTCTGAGCGACGAGCCGAGGGCCTACCTCGTCAGAAACGAAAACTATGCCAACGAGTATTACATCATAGAGAATCGTCAGCAAAAGGGATGGGATCAGGCATTGCCCAATAGCGGCATACTCGTGTTCCACGTCGAATACGAGTATGATACATGGACGAGCCCGTCAGGACAGCCAAACGACGGCACCCGCAAGCGCTACCATCTCATGCCAGCCAACAACAAGTCGAGTGTCTCGCAATCTGCGGGATGGGCCTATCCGTATGCTGACAATGATGAGCTGACCAACACGTCGAAGCCTGCCGCAAAGCTGAACCTGGTGAATGTCGACGGCACCTATTTCATGTCGAAGCCCATAACAGACATGAGAGTCGACGACGGACTGGCTTCCTTCACCTTCATGTACGGCACAACAGATATTGCTTCTGCCCAAGTCAAAAATGAGCCGTCAAAGGAACTCTACCGATTAGGCAACGTAAGCATCGTGCGCATGCCGAATGGTGACATACGCAAAGTGATCAAGAAATAGATTTGTAATACCACTTAAACTACGACAATAATATGAAAAGACTCTTTCTAACTGCAATTTGCACCCTGTCGTTAGCTTGCGCAACGAATGCACAAGCACAAACAATGTCGTGGACTGCCGACAATGGCAACGGCACGTTTACCAATCCTCTGTTCTACGACGAGTTCAGCGACCCCGACATCCTGCGTGTGGGCGACGACTACTATCTTGCCGGGACGACCATGCACACCGTTCCCGGACTCGTGATTCTGCACTCCAAAGACCTCGTCAACTGGGAGAACATCAGCTATTGCTTCGACCGTTTCGACTTCGACGACGATGCCTTCTCGCTGAAGAACGGAAAGGAAATCTACGGTCAGGGCATCTGGGCTCCCTGCATCCGCTATGCCAACGGACAGTTCTATGTCTATTCCAACATCAACGGCAAAGGACTGCAATGCTACACGGCCAAGGACATCCGCGGCCCGTGGGAGCACCACAACATGAAGGGCAAGATCTATGACCTGAGCGTATTGTTCGACGATGATGGCAAGATCTATGCGATACACGGCTACGGAGAGGTGCATTGCACGGAGCTGAAGCCCGACATGAGCGGCCCGATCGAGGCAACCGACCGCGTGATCATCCCCAATGGCTCAGCTGTAGGCGAAGGCCATCACATGTATAAGATCAACGGCATGTACTATCTCATCTCAACCGACTATAAGCCCAATGGTCGCACCATCTGCTCGCGCTCGAAAAGCATCTGGGGGCCCTACGAGTCGTGTGTGATCACAGCCGACGAGACCTTCGGATACCATGCTGCTCCACTCACACAGGTAAAGGGACGCATCGAGCCCGATGGCACCATGTTCGGCATACCCGAAGCCGACAAGGACGCCACGGCATGCAGCAACATACATCAGGGAGGCATTGTGCAAGACCAGAGCGGACAATGGTGGGCCTTGCTCATGATGGACTTCCACTCCATTGGCCGCACGGTCACGCTTGCGCCCATGACATGGAAGGACGGATGGCCCATGCTGGGTCTTGAGGGCAATCTGGGACGCGCTCCCCGCACGTGGTTCAAGCCCAACATCCCCAATGCTCCTGCCACAAAGACCGCTCCATACAACCGCAACGAGAACTTCGATGGCAAGCAACTGGGCAGAATCTGGCAATGGAATCATAACCCGGAGGACAAGATGTGGCAGCTGAAAGGGGGTAAGCTACGACTGAACTCGATGCCAGCCGACCAACTGATGTGGGCTCGCAACTCGCTGACCCAGCGCGTCATAGGCCCGTCGAGCACGGCAACCGTCGAGCTTTATACCAAGGGAATGAAGGACGGCGACGTGGCCGGACTTGGCAACATCAACGTGCCTTGCTCATGGGTGGGCATCGTCAAAGATGGCAAGCAATTCATTCTGCGCTGGTTCGAGCAGGCCAAGAACGACACCATCGACCAGCCGATGGAATTGCCAAAGCAGAAGATATGGCTGCGCATGTGCGGAGACTATGACGACGACCAGGCCGAATACTACTACTCAATAGACGGTGAGCACTTCTACAAGATTGGATGCACCATGAAGCTGTCCTATCAGCTCATCACCTTCCAGGGCTCACGTCATGCCCTGTTCGCCTTCAACAAGAACGGTGTGAATGGCGGCTATGCCGAATTTGACAATTTCACCGTCGAGGAACCCGATGCAGACCGTTCGCAGAACATACCTTACGGCAAGACCTTCCGCATCATCAATCTGGCGAATGGCCGTCCGATGGTGGCCATGCCTCACGGACTGATGTATGACACGAATAGCAAGGACAACTCAAAGCTGACTCATTTCCGACTGATAGACAAGGGACAAGGCAAGGTGTCGCTGCAATGCGAAGACGGTCGCTACGTATGGGTGTCGGGCCTTGGATTGGCAGGCGACGTTCGTCTGACCACCGATGCATCGAAGGCTGAAGAGTTCCTTTGGCAGGACTATCTGAACGGCGAGTTCATGCTGATGTCGTTGCGCACGCATCTCTATATCGGCAAGAGTCCCACCACGGGCAGTCCCTACTCGATGGACTACAAAGGAGCCGATCCTGCTCGTCGCAACGGTGCGGTGTTCCGCTGGGAAGAGGTCGTGAAGTAATCAATGACTGAGTAAGTTGCACCCAAAAAGCCGAGAGTGTCCTCACGACAGTCTCGGCTTTACTTTTCTAACTAACTTATTATCAACTATTCATTACTCATTCAATTCGTGTGCAAAGATACGCACAACTTTTTATGTTTCAATGGCCCAATCGTGAAAAAGCGACGTAAACGTTTGCGTAATTGAATAAATTTACGTATTTTTGCCATGACATTTCAAGAAATCTATAACTATGCCTAAACAACGTGTCTCACTAAAAGATCTGGCCAAACGATTAGGAGTCAGCATTGCCACAGTAAGCAGAGCCTTGCACAGTAATCCGGAGATAGGCAAGGAGATGCAGAACAAAGTGAAAGCCTTAGCCAAAGAACTGAACTATCGCCCCAATCCCTTTGCTCAGAGTCTGCGAAGCGAAGCTCCCAAGATGATAGGAGTGGTGGTTCCCAATCTTGTCACCCACTACTATGCGGCAGTTCTCGACGGAATAGAAACCGAGGCCCGCAAGGCCGGCTATAGCGTCATCAGCGCCAACAGCCATGAGTCGCAGGCCGACGAGACACGGGCCATCGACAACTTCAACAGCCTGCATGTAGACGGCATCATAGCCTGTCTGGCTCAGGACACCACCAACTACAGCCACTTCGAGGAAATCTCTGAGATGGGCATTCCGCTGGTCTTCTTCGGGCGCACATGCATGTCGGAACGGTTCTCATGCGTTACTGCCAACGGCGACGAAGCTGCCCAGCAAGCCACCCAGCACCTTATTGACACGGGCTCGCGCCGCATTGCCTTCATTGGCGGTCCCAACCATCTTGACATGGTGCGTCGCAGAAAGCATGGCTATCTGGAGGCTCTCCGTGAGAACCGCCTGCCCATTGACCGCGATCTCGTGGCTTGCGACCGTATCGACTACGACGTTGCCATGAAGGCAACGCTCCGAATGCTTGAAATGCCCAACCGACCCGATGCCATTCTTGCGTTCAACGATATTATCACCTTCGCAGCTTTTACGGCTATCAAGCAGAAGGGGCTGAAGATTCCCGAGGATGTGGCCCTTATCGGGTTCACCACCGATGTGCATTCGCAATACGTCACCCCACGCATGTCTGCCATAGAAGACCAGTCTGGCCTTATGGGCCAGACTGCCTGTCAGTTATTGTTGCGTCAGATAGCGGGCGACAATAAAATCTACAAAAAGATTATTCCACAGAAAATCGTCATCAGAGACACATCGGCAAAGAACAAGTCGGACAAGGAAGGGCAATGACGTTATGTGTCCGATTTGTTGTGCCATGAAATATTAACGTCTGCCCCCTGAACGGCCTCCACCGAGATCGGCACCTCTTGCCGATGCTGCACCGTGCGACATAGAAAAAGAAGAAGAGGAACGAGTCACACCGTAGCTGTTAGCACCTGAGCCTGCGGAACGATGCATGCCGTAACTGTTAGCACCTGAGGGACGAGGCACGCTATAGCTGCTTGTTGAACGCGGAATGACACGCTGATCAATGGAATGCGTTGACGAGCCAATCGACATGGAGCGTGAGGAGGAACGGTTGCTGCCACGTTGCTGGTCATAGCTCCGCTGACGGGCATTGCCGAGCGTGAAGCCACCATTGCCACGCGAATCACCGCTGCGTCCTGTAATGCGAGTAGAACTGTTTCCGTTTCCTCTTGACTTATAATCGCCTCTGTTCCAACCGTCACGCATACCTATGTGATGGTCGCGGTGTGTGTGCGGACGATAGTGTGCATGATGGCGCTCATAGTAGCTGCGCCCGCTATGCAGTCGCCAGCAATGTCCGCCACGATAGGAGGCATAGAAATGAGGACGGCCAAAATAGTAGTAGTCGCGATGCGGATAGCGTGCATAGACCCCGAAGTGCCAGAAGCCTCCATCCCAGTACAACGGACGATAGAAATAGGTGGCGGCACAGAACAGGCTCCACTGCCAGCTGTAAAGCACGAAATTGAGATCGGCATTGCGTCGCTCCCAGTACGTGCCAAAGACATCGCTACGGCCTGTGACCCCCATCAGATAGTCGAGATTGATTTCGTAGGCTGCCTCGTATTGCGCATCCGACAGGTTCAGCTCGTAAGCCATCTTGTCGGTGAGGAACAAGGCTTCTCTCCGGGCCTGCTCGTAACTCATCGCATTTGCCTGGCTTGCCAGTGCCAGCATGGCAAAAAGGGTAAACAATATTTTCTTCATAACCGTATGACTTTTAATGATTGATTTTTTTGACTGATGCAAAGGTAGAAGAAAAAGAACAAAAAGAAAAGGGATTTTCCCTAAACAGTTAGAGGAAAATCCCTATAAGGCATGAAACAAGGCCAAGACCTATTTCTTTTTGTCAAGCACGCTATAGACCGAATTGTTGCTTCTGTATTCCGGCACAATCTCCTTCATGCTCTTCACGGTCGACATGTTGTCGAAGTCCATCGCTACCTTCAGCAACTTGTCTATCTCCACGCAGACCTCATCGTAATCATACTCCCGGACAGAGGCGATGCGAATCTTCTCGTGGAACGAAGGCTTGGTCGACTCCTCTTCGTTGAGCACCTCCTCGTAGAGCTTTTCGCCCGGACGCAGTCCTGTGTACTCGATCTTGATGTCCTTTCTTCCGCTGAGCTGAATCATTCGCTTGGCCAGATCGGCAATCTTCACCGGCTCGCCCATGTCAAAGACGAATATCTCACCGCCATTGCCTTTCGTGCCAGCCTCGAGCACCAGCTTGCAGGCTTCGGGAATCAGCATGAAGAAACGAATGATCTCCGGGTCGGTCACGGTGATAGGCCCACCGTTCTTTATCTGCTCCTTGAACAGCGGTATCACCGAACCATTAGAGCCCAGCACATTGCCGAAGCGCGTGGTGACAAACTGGCAATGGTTGTCCTTTGTCTTCGGGTCGCTGGCCAGCTTGTTGTTGAGCGACTGCACATAGATCTCACAGATGCGCTTCGAACAGCCCATGACGTTTGTAGGATTCACGGCCTTGTCGGTCGAAATCATCACAAACTTCTTGGCACCGTATTTCACGGCCAGATCGGCAATCACCTTTGTGCCTAAGATGTTGTTGGTGACACTCTCCGAAGGATTGTCCTCCATCATCGGCACATGCTTATAGGCAGCTGCATGGAACACGTACTGGGGCTTGTATTTTGCGAACAAAAACTCCATGTGCTTCTCCTCGCAGATGCTGCAAACGATGATCTCGGCTTTGATGTCAGGCCAGTTCTTGTGCATCATCAGCCGGATGTCATGCTGTGGTGTCTCAGCCTGGTCTACCAGTATCAGCTGCGACGGATTGTAGACGGCAATCTGCCGAACCATTTCGCTGCCTATGCTGCCAGCCGAACCAGTCACCATGATGCAATTGCCCGTCAGCTGACTGCCCACCGACTCCATGTCCACCTGTATCTCATCGCGTGGGAGCAAGTCTTCGATGCTTATTTCCTTCACCTGTGGCACAACGGGAGCATCCTGCGCATTGCTGTTCCACTCTTGTTCCTCTTGTGTGATGAGAATCTGTATTCCGGCATCAATCAGCTCGCTCTGGAACTTGAAGTTATTGCGGAAGGCACGCAGCCGGAACGGCGAAACAATAATAGCCTCTATATTCTTCTTCTTCATCAGGGGTATCAGGTCATCGTTCAGCTTATAGACGTTCACCCCCATCAGAATATAGTCGCTCGATTCCAGTTCATCGTTAATAAAGCCCTTCAGCTTATATTTCGTGGGCTTCTCATTGCGAATATGCTTGGCAATGCCGATACCGCCATTTTTCACACCATAGATAAACGTGCGCTTGGCGTGCACATTGGCAAACGAGACATCGTAGATGGTCTTGACAAACATGCGTACAGCCCACATCAAGAGGGTGGCCAGCACCGAAGCAAGAATAATCTCGCGGCCTCGTAAATGCGAGAAGAGCCCGACATGCGCATACGTATAGTGAAGAAGGTATGCAATGGTCGTTCCGAAGATCATGGCATATCCCACGCGCTGCAGATCGACAAACGAGGAATAGCGGAAAATGCCAGAATATGTGCGCAACAGCTTAAACCCTATGAGATAGAATATCAGATAGACAAGGACATTGTAGCTTACATCGTCAAAGTCTTCCGCCAGTTCAATAAGGCTCCTGAATTGTACGAAGGAAAAGAGATAGGCTGCATAGACAATGGCAACATCTAATAACAAAATACACCAATAAGGCAGCGCCTTCTTGGAAAAATACCAGTCGACAATACGATTTGTAATACTCATATTTTTCATACATTGTCTTTTGTGTGAACAAGATCGCTATAAAGCGCGTGCAAAGTTACGAAAAAAAAGATACATGGCAAGACTTTTTTCCTTTTTTTTCAGCTTCCATCGCTTTTGTAGAACTTTGAGACATGAAATAGTAAACATACAGCACTTTTAGATAGCTCATTCGTCTCGCATCGTTTTAAGAAACACCTCTGCCCCACTCTTGCGGATGGCAGCATTCACTATCTGATGGATGACGACCCACACCACGACATCAATAAAAACGATAGCGGTGGACGATAACACATTGTTCAGCAGCAAATTAATAGCCATATACGCGCATGCCAAAAGCAGCAGAACCGCCAAAGTCTGATGCTGATTCAGTCCGGCTCGCATCAGCTTGTGGTGGAAGTGGTTCTTGTCGGCCTTGAAGATGTTTGTGCGGTGCCATATACGCGCCAGTGCCAC
>CACXXD010000105.1 GCA_902771445.1 uncultured Prevotellaceae bacterium | reverse complement strand
GAGTGTCTGGAGTATATCAAGGAAGACGAGCTGGTGGAGGTGACTCCCAAGTCGATGCGCATGCGCAAGATAATCCTTGACCACGATCAGCGCAAGAAAGCCAACAAAAACTAAGACGATTTTTTTGGGTATCAATATAAGTTACAGACCCCACCCTTTGTTCCATGCAAGGGGTGGGGTCTGTAGCTTGTCAATGGCAAGAAGACGGTAGTCAGATAAATCTCAGGGGAACTAAAGAAGACTCTCCACGAACCGTTTGGTCACCTGAAACGAGCGCTCGGCCATGTTCTCCCAGAAGTTGTGATACTGCGAAGCATTGGTGTCGCGTAGCGGGATGTCGCTGATGATGCGGAACGAGATGAACGGCACCTTATTTATATAGCATGTCTGCGCAATGGCGCACGACTCCATGTCGACGGCCTTGGCTTCGGGGAAATGACCAACGATCTCGCGCATCTTCTCCTTCGAGTCGACGAACCAGTCGCCAGTGACGATGAGACCAGGAATGATTTTCTGTGTTAATTGAGAATTGAGAGTTGAGAATTGAGAGTTTGCTACCGCTGCATCTTTTAGTTTAGAGTTTAGAGTGGATAGTGTAGAGTTTGCTACCGCTGCATTAAGTGAAGAATGAAGAGTGAAGAGTGAAGAATTTGCTCCCGCACTTGTGGCCTTGACACCTTCAGCGGTAGCAAATTCTTCATTCTTCATTCTTCCCTCTTCATTTCCTTCGGCGGTAGCAAACTCTACACTATTTACACTCTCTAAGCTTTTGCGGAGCAGAAACGGGTCTGCCTTGAAACGGGCGGGCAGTCCCTGCACCTGTCCATACTGAGTAGTACTGTCGATGGCCAGTCCGCAATACACGTCGTGATAGCACAGTTCGGTGCTCACCACCACGTCCTGTACGTTCACGTCGTCGCCATTGCCGCCTGCACATCCGCTGGAGATGAGCACGTCGGGATGAAACTCGTTAATCATTTTCTGCGCGCCCAAAGCCGCATTCACTTTGCCTATTCCGCACTTCTCGACCCTCACGTTACCGTCGTCGAAAAGCGTTTGTAGCTGCTGGAGTTCCTTGTCCATTGCTACGATAATACCTATTTTCATCTGTCGTTATTTTGTTTTGGATGCAAAGTTACTTATTTTTCGGCAAAAATACTTATCTTTGCAACCGATATTTAATTAGCAGACAATAAATTATAAAACATCTGAAATGAGTACATTCAAGAAAATCCTGCCCGACTTGCTGGCAGTGTTGCTTTTTGTGGTGCTGGCCTTTGCCTATTTCTTCCCTGCCGACATCGAGGGGCGCATCCTCTATCGTCACGACTCGTCGGCTGGTGTGGGAGCCGGCCAGGAGCAGATAGCCTACAGGGAGCGGACGGGCGAAATGACGCGCTGGACGAACTCGTTGTTCTCCGGCATGCCCACCTATCAGCTGGCTCCGACGTATGATTCCACCTCGACGCTCTTCACGCTTGAGAAGATCTATCATCTCGGACTGCCTGAAAACGTGTGGTTCCTGTTTGTCTATCTGCTGGGCTTCTACATCCTGTTGCGTGCCTTCGACTTCCGTCAGTATCTGGCCGCGCTCGGTTCCGTCTTCTGGGCTTTCAGCACCTATTTTCTCATCATCATCGCGGCGGGCCACATCTGGAAGGTGTGGGCCTTGGCCTATCTGCCGCCAATGATTGCCGGCATTGTGCTGGCCTATCGGGGCAAGTACCTCTGGGGACTGATCGTCACGGCTCTCTTTGCCGCCTTCGAAGTGCATGCCAACCACGTACAGATGACCTACTACTATCTGTACATCATCCTGCTGTTGATCATCGCCTATCTGGTCGATGCCATTCAGCAGAAGCGCTACGTCCACTTCCTCAAAGCCACTGGCGCATGCGTGGTGGGCGGCCTGCTGGGCATTCTGGTCAACCTGTCGAACCTCTATCACACGTGGGAGTACGGACAGGAGTCCATGCGCGGCAAGAGTGAACTGGTGAAGCAGAACTCAGCCAACCAGACGTCGAGCGGACTGGACCGCGATTATATCACGCAGTGGTCGTATGGCATCGGTGAGACGTGGACGCTCCTGGTGCCCAACACCAAGGGCGGTGCCTCGGTTCCCCTGTCCATGAACAAGACGGCTATGGAGAAGGCTCGCTCTGAGTATGTACCCATCTACCAGCAGCTTGGCCAGTACTGGGGCGAACAGCCCGGCACCAGCGGTCCCGTCTATGTGGGCGCCTTTGTCATGTTCCTCTTCGTGCTGGGCCTGTTCATCGTCAAGGGACCCATGAAGTGGGCCTTGCTGGCCGCAACCATCCTGAGCATCATGCTGTCGTGGGGCAAGAACTTCATGGGACTGACCGACTTCTTCCTCGACAACGTGCCTATGTACGCCAAGTTCCGCACCGTGGCCTCCATCCTCGTCATTGCCGAGTTCACCATCCCCCTGCTGGCCATGATGGCACTGAAGGAGTGGGTGAGGAAAGGCGAGAGCGACCCCGACAAGAAGGGCGGTGCCTTCCCCCTCAATGCTTTCTATGCAGCCTTCGGTCTCACGGCAGGCATCTGTCTGTTGTTTGCCCTCTTCCCCACCATGTTCTTCAGCAGTTTCATTTCCTCCGGCGAGGTGCAGGCACTCCAGGGACTGCCCGCTGAGCATGTGAGTCCGTTGATGCAGAACCTGACCGACATGCGCAAGGCGATGTTCACCAGCGATGCCTGGCGCTCGTTTGCCGTCATCCTGATTGGTGCGCTCATGCTGTTGCTCTACAAGGCACGCAAGCTGAAGGCCATGCCGATGACCGTCATCCTCATCGTGCTCTCGCTGCTCGACCTTTGGCAGGTCAACAAGCGCTATCTGAACGATGCCATGTTCGTACCCAAGTCGGAGCGCGAGCAGAAACAGCCCCTCACCCAGACCGACCAGCTCATCTTGCAGGACGGCACGCTCGACTACCGTGTGCTGAATCTCGCAGGCAGCACTTTCAACGAGAACGAGACGAGCTACTATCACAAGAGCATCGGCGGCTATCATGCAGCCAAGCTGCGCCGCTATCAGGAGCTCATCGATGCCTATATCGCCAACGAGATGCAGGGCATGTTCGGCGCCATCAGCAAGGCCGGAGGCGACATGACGCAGGTCAACGGCGACAGCATCTTCCCTGTGCTCAACATGCTCAACATGCGCTATGTCATCCTGCCTTTGCAGTCGGGACAGACCGTGCCTGTGCAGAACCCCTACACCTACGGCAATGCCTGGCTGGTGGATGAAGTGAAGTATGTGGACAATGCCAATGAGGAGCTCGATGCGCTCGGCAAGTTGCCCTTGCGACATGTGGCAGTGGCCGACCGCAAGTTCAGCGACGTTCTCAGTCAGAGCACGCAGCAAGACTCGGTCAGCATCGTCACCATCGAGAAGTATGAGCCCAACCAGCTGACCTACAAGGTGAAGTCGGGAAAGGGCGGTATCGTGGTGTTCTCCGAAATCTACTATCCCGGATGGACTGCCACCATCGACGGTCAGGAGGCCGAACTGGGCCGCGTCAACTATGTGTTGCGTGCGTTGCAGGTCAAGCCCGGCGAGCATGAGGTAGTGCTCTCGTTCTTCCCGAAGACCGTCGACCGCACAGAGACCATCGCCTACTGTTCATTAGGCCTGTTGTTCCTGCTCATCATCGCAGTCGTGGCAAGGGAAGTGATGCTGAGGAAGAAAAAATCATACTGATTGTAATGACTTCCGTCTTTGTTTTGTCAAGAGAATTCATAAAAAAAAGGCCCTTCTGAAAGTGGCATTCTGGAAGCGGGACATGCCAGTCCTCACGTCATGCCAGAGCCACTGTTTTGAGATTGATATTGAATCAAAGTGGGTTTACAGCCAAATCAAACTGAGTTTTAGCATTAGTTGCGTTCTGTTCCAAGTCATAACTCAGTTTGATATGCCTGCAAACCCACTTTGATTCAATACAGATCACAGCACGAAGGCCGCTTAGAGCTGTTCGAAAGGCGAAGTCTCACGAAGTGAAATAGTTCTTTTTGCGAAGCTAAATTTCGTAACGCACTGTAAATCAATAGCATGCGCAAGACCTCTCAATACTCGCATATTTGCAGACGACTTTCAGTTTGCTGAATTCCATGCGATTCTCAGAGGGGTGTTTGTCAAGATTATTCATAATTTTTGAAAGAATACAAAAAGTAACAAAAAATACCCACCTTTCGTCACTTTTAACGTGCAAACGGCACGTTTTCGCAAAACTCTTTGTACCTTTGTAAGATGGGCATTAGCCCACAAGCACGCTTTTGTGGTCAATGACCCGGAACTGAAAGCACAACTGACTACCTACATTGACTGACGCTTATGGGGCTACTCCTCGACACTTGTGTAATCATAGACTGGTTAACAGACCCGCTTTCCCAAGAGTCCAATCGTCGTGACTCCTGCTGAAATGATAAAGATAATGACGGGTGTTCAATAGCCCATCTCGTAGATCTAACACACAGAAACAAATATCCGCCGAGACATCAGCAAGGAGCCTCGGCGCTTTGCTTTCCACTCCCCTCGCGAACTGGACGGCATAAAAGAACCGTTGTCGGTTGACAATTCAAGCAAAAAGTACCAGCCAACTGGAGATCAGTATGGTTGGTACTTTTTATAAGATGAGCTTGGGCAGCTGATGCTTACGGAGCGGATGGATTCGTAGGCACCTTTTTCCTCGGCAAACTCTGCAATACACTCTGTCAGTTTCTCCACAAACTTGTTGATGTCGGGGTAGTCTGTGGTCGGAAAACTCATAAACAGTGCTTTTTGTTTGCGTAATAAAATTATTTGTTTTACCTTTGCATCATGATTACGCAAGACCAATTGAAAGATGTGCTCGACCGTGCTGAGAAACTGAAGCACTATCTGAGGATAGACGAGAAACAAATGGAATATGAAGAGGAGGAACTGCGCACGCAGGCCCCCGACTTCTGGGAAGACCGCAAACGTGCGGAAGAGCAGATGAAAAAGGTGAAGGCCATCAAGAAATGGATTGATGGCTATAACGACGTGAGACTGAAGACCGACGAGCTGCAACTGGCCTTCGACTTCTATAAGGACGAGATGGTCACCGAGGATGAGGTGGACCACGACTATCAGCAGGCTATCAGTGCCATTGAGGAGCTGGAGCTGATGAACATGCTGCGCCAGAAGGAAGACCCGATGGACTGTGTGCTGAAGATTAACTCAGGTGCAGGCGGCACGGAGGCACAGGACTGGGCGCAGATGCTGATGCGCATGTACATGCGATGGGCTGAGGCTCACGGCTATAAGGTGTCAATCTCCAACTTGCTCGACGGCGAGGAGGCTGGCATCAAGAGCGTTACCATGCAGATAGAGGGCGGCGAGTATGCCTATGGGTTCCTGAAATCGGAGAACGGCGTCCACCGTCTGGTGCGCGTCAGTCCCTACAATGCGCAAGGCAAGCGCATGACCTCGTTCGCATCTGTGTTCGTCTCGCCACTGGTCGACGACACTATCGAGGTGTATGTAGACCCGGCAAAACTGTCGTGGGACACGTTTCGCAGCTCGGGTGCTGGCGGTCAGAACGTCAACAAGGTGGAGTCGGGCGTGCGTCTGCGCTATTGGTACACCGATCCCGACACGGGCGAGGAGGAAGAAATCCTCATCGAGAATACTGAGACGCGTGACCAGCCGAAGAACAAGGAACGTGCTATGGCACTGCTTCGCTCGCAGCTCTACGACCGTGCGATGAAGAAACGCATGGAGGCGCAGGCCAAGATCGAGGCTGGCAAGAAGAAGATAGAATGGGGCAGTCAGATACGGAGCTATGTCTTCGACGACAAGCGCGTGAAGGATCATCGCACGAACTATCAGACGAGCGATGTAGACGGCGTGATGAACGGCGACCTCGACGAGTTCATCAAGGCCTATCTGATGGAGTTTCCCGTTACAGACGAATGACCTTTATAAAAAAACATAAAACTATGAGCAAGAGAAAACAAGAAGAAAAGCACCAGAATGTCAAGCAGAAGGCTTACGAACAGAAACAAGCTCAACATGGTGAGAAAATCGTGAAGTGGATTTTCGGTATTCTCATCCTGCTTGCTTTGGTCTATATGTTCTGGGCTATCTACACCTTCGGAGCATGAGCGGATTGGAGATAGAACGCAAGTTTCTGGTGCGCGGCGAGGGCTACAAAGCACAGGCTACGAGCCATAGTCGCATCAAACAGGGTTACATCTGTAGTGGTCACGGACGTACCGTAAGGGTGCGTATCCGTGACGACCGCGGATTTCTTACCATCAAGGGGCCTTCGGTTGACGGGGGACTGAGCCGCTATGAGTTTGAAAAGGAGATTACGCTCGATGAGGCTGAGCATCTGTTTGCGCTCTGCGAACCCGGGGTAATCGACAAGACACGCTATCTGGTGCCTTCGGGCAAGCACACTTTCGAGGTGGATGAGTTCTACGGAGAGAACGAAGGGCTCGTGATGGCCGAAGTGGAGCTCGCCAATCCCGATGAAGCCTACGTGAAACCCGATTTTATCGGCAGGGAGGTGACGGGCGACCGTCGGTTCTACAACTCGCACTTGCGGCAGTATCCGTTCTGCCTGTGGAAAGGAGACATCTGATTATTCGCGCCTGTTGCTTTTCTTGAGCAACCGCTTTGCAAAGTAGTGGACGGGATACCAGACGGAAAGGAATCCAACGGCCAGTACGGTGACAAAGACAAGTGCGATGTCGGAGAAATGCACACTCACTGGGTAGGCATCGACAATGAACGATCCGGCACTTGAACCTAAGGCAATGACACCGAACGTTTGCTGAATCCAGCAAAGCAACAAGCCAACAAGAAGTCCGATGATGGCGCCCATGACTGAAATCATGCGGCCCTCGAAAAGAAATATTTGCGTAATCTGTTTGTCGGTGGCTCCAAGATTGCGCAATGTGTTGACATCGTCGCGCTTCTCGATGATGAGCATCGAAAGCGAGCCGATGATGTTGAAACATGCCACTACAAGTATGAAAGTAAGAAAGATGTAGGCAATGAACTTCTCGATCTTCGTGATGCGAAACGTATCGTCTTGCTGTTCGTAACGGTCTTTCACCGTGTATTTGTCGCCTGCAATCCGCTTGATTTCCTTTTTCACCGATTCGAAATTACTGCCAGCCTTGAGCCTTAGTTCGAGCGAAGAGACCATGCCTTGCTGGTCGAAAAGTGCGCGGGCAAAGCCCACCGAGGTCAGAATATAGTTCTTGTCGTATTTGGCTTGCATGACGGAAAAGAGCACGTTGGGTGAATAAAGCTCTTCCTGTATGAAGCCGTCGGCGGGGTCGTTCACGTCGACTTGTCCTTCGCGTCGTGGCGCATAGACCTGCAGGGGTGTGTCGAAATAAAAGCCTGTACCCAGTTGTTCGGCCAGTCGGATGCCCAGAATGCCGTATTGAAGATCGGCAGCATGCAGCTCGAAGGTGCCGTCGCCATAGAGAATCTCGCGGATATGCGTCAGCTGGTCAAAGTTGTCATCCACGCCCTTGATGGTCACCATTGCCTGTCGTGTGTTGTAGGTGACGAGCGCCATGTCCTCCACACACTCAGTGGCTACTTCCACCTGAGGTAGATTTCTGATTTCCGTCAGGATGGGATCGTCGGCAGGTACCGTCTTACCCTTGACGGGTTCCACCTTCAGTTGCGGGTCGAAGGCCGTAAAAAGAGTAGCAATCAGATCGGAAAAGCCATTGAACACGCTGAGTGTCACGATGAGTGCCATCGTGGCAACAGCCACTCCAACTACCGATATGCCACTAATGACATTGATAGCGTTGGTCGATTTCTTGGAGAAGAGATAGCGGCGGGCAATGTAGAAAGGGAAGTTCATCGCGCAAAATCAGGCATTCTTGGTTCCCAGCAGTTCGTCAATGCGGTCGATGTAGTCGAGCGAGTCGTCGATGAAGAAGCGCAGTTCAGGCACGATGCGCAACTGATGGCGCACTCGTTGCCCCAGTGCATAGCGAATCTGTTGGTTGCTCTTCTCGATGTTCGAAAGCAGTTCCTGACCGCGTTCCGATGGGAAGATGCTCAGATAGGCGGTGCAGATGCTCAAGTCGGGTGAAATCTTGGTGCGTGTCACGCTGACCATCACGCCGTGCATGCTGCGAGTTTGTTCCTGAAAAATCACGCTGAGTTCCTTTTGTAGCAAACGTGCTATTTTGTTTTGTCTTGTTTCTTGCATATCAAAGAAATATAAATTTCTGCAAAGGTACAAAAAAACAGTGAGAACGAAAAAAAAAGACATGAAAAAAGAGAATGACTCTTGTCGTGCGCCGACGATTGCCATTCTCTTGTTGTTTATGACCTATTCCGTCTTATTTGGGCTGCTTGCCGATATAAGCCAGAATACCACCGTCTACATAGAGCACGTGGCCGTTGACGGCATCAGAAGCATGTGAAGCCAGGAACACGGCGGGACCGCCCAGTTCTGAAGGATCGAGCCAGCGTCCGGCAGGAGTCTTGGCGCAGATGAACGAATCGAACGGATGACGGCTTCCGTCCGGCTGGCGCTCGCGCAGAGGTGCGGTCTGAGGCGTAGCGATGTAGCCTGGGCCAATGCCGTTGCACTGGATGTTGTACTCGCCGTACTCAGAGCAGATGTTGCGGGTCAGCATCTTCAGTCCGCCCTTGGCAGCTGCGTATGCCGAAACAGTCTCGCGGCCCAGCTCAGACATCATTGAGCAGATGTTGATAATCTTGCCCTCGCGGCGCTCCATCATTTCGGGAATCACGGCAGAAGAGCAGATGAACGGACCCACCAAGTCGATGTCGATGACCTGCTGGAACTCCTCGCGCTTCATCTCGTGCATGGGGATGCGCTTGATGATGCCGGCATTGTTGACCAGGATGTCAATCTGGCCTACCTCCTTGTGAATCTTCTCAACCAGAGCCTTCACGGCATTCTCGTCGGTCACGTCGCAGATGTAGCCTTTCACGTTGGTGATGCCAGCCTCTTTGTAGTTGTCCAGACCGCGCTGCAGAGTGTCCTCGTTGCGATCGTTGAAGATGATGGTCTTAGCGCCGGCAGCCACAAAAGCCTTGGCGATGTTGAAACCGATACCGTAGCTTGCGCCGGTAATCCAGGCATTCTTGCCTTCTAATGAAAACAGGTTACTCATTTTGTTTTAAATTTTTTTGATTGTTAATATCAGGAAAGGATTTCGTTTGTTGCAATTTAACGCAGGTCGGTGATGGCCGTGAAGTCCTGGTCAGAGTAGTCCAGATTCTCGCCACCCATGCCCCAGATGAACGTATAGTTGTGCGTGGCTGCCGCACTGTGTATGCTCCATTCGGGCGAGAGCACAGCCTGTTCGCCTCGCATCCAGATGTGGCGCGTCTCCTGCGGCTCGCCCATGAAGTGGCACACGGCCTGATCGTCGGGCAGTTCAAAGTAGAAGTAAGCCTCCATGCGCCTGCTGTGGGTGTGGGCCGGCATGGTGTTCCACACCGAACCGGGTGCCAGTTCGGTCATGCCCATCTGCAACTGACAGGTGGGCAGCACCTGATTGACCAGCATCTTGTTGATGTTGCGCTCGTTCGATGTTTCGAGTGCTCCCATGTGGGCCACCACCGCGTCTTGCTTCGTCACCTTTCGGCACGGATAGCTGGCATGGGCAGTCGCAGAGTTGAAGTAGAACTTGGCTGGCTTCTTAGGGTCATGCGATGAGAACCACACTTCGCGGTCGCCGCGCCCGATGTAGAGCGCCTCCTTGAAGTCGAGCGTAAACACCTCGTCGCCTACGCGCACTTCGCCCGTTCCGCCCACGTTGTAGATGCCCACCTCGCGCCGTGTGGTGAAGAAGGGGGCCTTCAGTGGGTCGATGGCCTCCAGTGGCAGTGCCTCGTTCACGGGCATGGCACCGCCCACCACCATTCGGTCGTACATGGAGTAGACCATGTTCACCTCGTCTTCAGCGAAAACTCGTTCGATGAGAAAATCACGGCGCAATCGTGCTGTGTCGTAGTGGCGCGCATCCTCGGGATGTGCTGCATAGCGTATTTCGTAGTTAGTCTTCATTTCGTAGTAATAAGATTTTTGCTGCAAAGTTAGTTTTTTTTCCTCACATAGCAATGGATTTATGCAAAAAACTATCTTCTTTTATAGAGTAGAAAACATTTTATACGAACAAGAAGTCGCCACGCAACTACGCTTGAGTTGCATGGCGAATCTTATGGTTGGACGACTCGGATTCGAACCGGGAATGACAGAACCAAAACCTGTAGTGTTACCATTACACCATCGTCCAATCGCATTCTTTGCGGCTGCAAAGGTAATATAAAAAAATGGAAATAGGAAACAGAAGTGCGAAAAATTTTTGTCAATCCCCTAAAATCTTCATTTTTCGACAGTTTCTTCCTTTCAGCTGTCACCTCTTTTTATTTATATGCATGGCTTCGCGGAATCGGAGCTGCGCCTCCAGCATTTCGAGCTTCGGCATGCGGAAGCCGGCAGCGCTGGCCTGCTGGATGGGCTTCGTGTAGAGATAGCCGATCTCCATCGAGCGCAGAAAATCGTAGTCGAGCTTCATCGAGGGCGAATAGGGTGTCATGCTGTCGGTCATCTGAATCATTTTCTGGGCAAACGCCTCGTCGACGTTCTTCACGTTCAGGTGCTGGGCAGCCCCGATGACCTCCATCATCTGGTCGAAGATGAGCTGTCGCGTGGCAGGGTTCTTCAGCAACTGGTCGGTCTGTGCATTCATGACCACGGTCATGCCGTTGAAAGGCATGTTCCACACGGCCTTCTTCCATCGTGCCTCGGCATAGTCGACGAGCCCGGCCTTCACGCCGGCAGCGTTGAAGTCGTCGACGATGGATTGCAGCAGCTGGTCGTCGTGGCATGAGTAGTTGCCGAAGTTGATGTGGCCATTGCACTGATGGTTGACGCGTCCCGGTTCGCTTTTGGCCGAACAGATGAAGGCCAGTCCGGCCACCAGCTGCACGTCGGGGAACTGCTGCTGCACGTCTTCCTCGACCCCAATACCGTTCTGTATGAGAATCACCACCGTGTTGGCTTTCAGCAGTGGGGGCAGCAGTCGTGGCAGCAGGTGGTTGTTGATGGTCTTCAGTCCCACCAGCACCACGTCGCAGGCGGGCATATCGGTCGTGGCGGAGTAGATGTAGGGGTGGTCCAGATGGAACGAGCCGTCGCATGAGTCAACCTGCAGTCCGTGTTCCTTCACAAACTCATAGTCGTTGTGCAACAGGAAGTGGACTGTCTGTCCGCTCTTGGCCAGTTTGGCACCGTAGAAGCCTCCGATGGCTCCCGACCCGATGATTCCGTAAGTTTTCGTCATATTCGTTTTTGTTTAATAGGTGGTGCCTCTGTGATAGGGCGGTGCAAAATTACATATTTTTCTTAATAATTTATCATTGAGAAGGGAGAAAAAAATCTTTGCTTTGTAAAAATAATTCATAGAAAAAAGGTACTTCAGAAAGTAGCATTCTAGAAACGGGACAGGCTTGTGCTCATGCCATGCTGTAGCCCTTGTTTTTTGAGATTGATATTGAATCAAAGTGGGTTTACAGCCATATCAAACTGAGTTTTAGCATTAGTTACATGATGATTAAAGTAAGAACTCAGTTTGATATGCCTGTAAACCCACCATGATTCAGTATCAATCTCAGCACAAAGGCCGCTTAGAGCTGTTCGAAAGACGAAGTCTCATGGAGGAAAATAGTTCTTTTTGCGAAATAAAATTTTACAACACATTGTAAATCAGAGACATGCGCAACCTCTCTCAATACTCGCATATTTGCAGGCGACTTTCAGTTTGGTGAATTCCGTGCGATTCTCAGAGGGGTCGTTGTCAAGAAAATTCATAATTTCGACCGACACTTTGGCAACCGAAATGACCTAGAAATGTTAGGTATCTTCGGGGCATCGGATCTTTGGGCTTGGGACGATAAATCGTCCCAGTTTTTTTTCACCTTTACTTACTTGAGAAACGTTAATTACTGATTTCTTCCTGTTTTTCGCAAATTCTCCGAAATTACACCACTTATATTCCCCTCAGACACCCCTAAAATACGTTTGTTATCATCTACTCCGATAACTATATCGCCACCACGATTATTAAGCATTGCCGTAATCGTCTTGGCAAGCATATCTTCCGTTGCTTTAGGCAAGAAATCCAAACGCTCATTCTTTTCTTGTCTCAGCAAGTTGTCTATTATAAATCTTCCATCCATAACTTAATCCTCCTGTGCCAATATGTTTTCTATGAATGTTCTGTCCTCAAACTGAGTCTTAATGTAGATGCTCATCTCGTCAAGACGATAAAACTCCTGCGCCCAATTTCCATTTCTTAGCGTAATGGGGATGTGATTCTTTATCACGTTCGAAGCCATATACAGTTGAGCCAACCATTATCTTTATCTTTCTATCCATATTTCATACATTTTGATTACGGCATCAGCAGACCTCTATATTCAAGGTCATGCTTCATTATTTCTTCTGTTTGATGAATCTCTATGTCGATTTGTTTCAAGCGATTTTCTTTTTCTGCATTGGTGTGCTTGTTGTCTTGAAGCACACTCAGTTTCTTTTTGGCCTTACCTATGTCGCAAAGTGATTCGTTCATATTTCTCAGTGGATATATGTTTTGGTTAATCTTTTTACCTCATAAGTTCCAGTTCCTTGAAAACACTGATAACGTTTTCTTCAAATTTTGCAAACGAAGGTATGGTTCTGAGTCTTTCCAAACTTAATCTATTGCCAAGAATCTCATACAAATCAGAAATGCCAATCTGATTCCTTTTCTTCTTTGGTTGTTCTGCCATAGCTCTGCGAATAGCGTGTTCTATCGCAGTTTTTGGATCAGCATACGATTCTGGTGCTCTGTCAAGTCCCAAGTCTGCATCGCTCAAACCTCTTGCATTAATTAACTGCTTGAGCAATTGTTTGTCTGCTAACATCCACGATTCAATCATCTGAATAGGAATCGTCGGAATGATGTGCTTACAATAATCCTCTTTTGGCATAGTCTTCAGTGCAGCGAGAAAGGGACTGAATTTGTTCTGCATAACAGAATCTATAGTGCTGGCATCTGAGTCTGTATGGATGCAGAGTGCAGAAATACCATAAATCTGGCATGCGTTTTTCGAGGCTTCCAGCATTTTGTTTACAAAACTATCCCCTTCTGCTGTTACCTCCTGAATATCGAATATATCAACTTGATTGTCACATGACCACGACAATTCCTGAATGGACTTGTAAATGATATTCTTTAGGAATCTTACATCTGTTGTCCCCTCGGCTATTAAGCCTATAAATAATTGTTTCATAGTTACAGGTTTTTGTTCTCAGTGTTCAGATATGCTATGGCATCGGCAATCGTCATTTTGTTCTCTGCCTCAGAGAATGAAAACTGAAAAGACTTTGTCAGCGGAGAGATTCTTGTGATTCTTATGCTCCGTCTGTTACCGTTTACATCTATGGGATGAGAGATTAACTTTGAGAACCAAATGCTGACGCCGTTGTCTTCATCATTGTATTTTTCTTTCAACCAGCGAAGCAATACTGGTGAATGAGTATTTACAATAACCTGTCGCAACAAGTCATCCTCATCTTCAAAATCGGTGGAAAGCAATCTCAATAGTTCCACCATTGCCTTTATTCTGTATGGATGAATACCATTTTCTGGTTCTTCAAAACATAATAGCCCCTGGAATTTGTCATCATACAACAATACACACAGTACAAGAAGTCTCAGTGTGCCTTCCGACAACACCCTTGACGAGAATGTTTTTCCTTCATTATTTTTAAGATTAAATACGAACTGCTTGTTAGCTTTGTCATCTTTCACTTCCAGTTCCGTATAGCCTGGTAAGAATGAAGACAATCTCATAATGATTTGCTCCATTAAGTATGGATCCTGGTTGTAGAGGCGGTAAAGAGCAGCCGACAAATTTTCGCCTGCATGTCCAATAGTATTTCCAGTATAATTTACATCATATCGGGTTGGTTCACGAAGAATGACAGGATTCAACTGTAGGAAGTTCCATGAGGCTATTTCCTGTTGAGCTGCAAATATGTGTGGAAAATCAACTGAATTGATACTTCCCAAAACGGTTTGAGTGACGGCATTTGCTATAACAGAACGCCCTCGCCCATGACCACCATCTTGCCGGATGGTGATAGTTGGATAACCTCGGTCTATTTCGGTATAAATATAAGGCTTTCCACTACCACCGCTAACAGAACTGCGCCATATACTAGTCTTTTTCTTCATGTATTTTTTAGCCCAAACGTCTTCGTCTGTAGCTATACGCGACAATTGTTCTCTGACAACAGACAGTTCTTCAAATCCTTGGTCATTCTGACGTTTTGCAATCTCAAGTTCATAGCGCATTCTTGGTGTCTTCACTTCCGCTATACCTCCCCAGTTGTCCTTTACTTCCCGAGGTACCAACATTTCAACGACAAAATGCATTTCAGAGGCAGATGTGTCATCAGAGTATTTGGTAAACAATTCTGATACTTCTCCTCGTAGCTGCTTATTGGCAAAAGCAGTTCTCAAATCGCTCTTCGATAAGTTTGACATCAGGTTTAAGGCATCGAAAAGGTTGCTCTTGCCCGATGCATTCGTTCCTGCTATCACTGTCAGTGGCGAAAACTCCATTTCAAAGTTAGAGAAGGACTTAAAACCGTCTATTTTTATTTTCGTAATCATATTATTACTGTTTTGATGTTGCAAATATAATCTTTTTTATCGTATTAGCATTATTTTTCCACTACTTTTCGTATTCCTCTCGCGTGATGGGAGTCTCAGGGTCTATGATGAGCACTTCATCGTAGGTCAGGCCGTAGAGGTGATAGACGAGAAGGTCAATTTCTGATTCCAAAGTGGAGGTGTCACCACCATTTTGTTTCCGCTCTAACACCTGATTGACAAGATTCTCCATTTGAATTTTCTGTTCTTCGTTTGCTGAAGGAATCCTTATCTGCTTGACATATTCAGCCTTGATAGCAAGATTGAGGAACTTTGTGGCAAAAAGATAGTTAATGAGTTTGCTGTTTAGAATGCCCAAAAAAAAGCGCAAGGAATCCACAGAATACTTGGGGAAAACGAAATAGATTCCTTCCATTCCATAGACGCCTGTATTATCTAATGTTGCTACTATTCTTATCGGAAGGCTCTCGTTACGAGTTCTTTGCAACATTATCTTCTCTTTTGTGTCAAGCTCAGCTTTTACTCGTGGCCATTGTAAACCGTACCAATTGATTACCCCACGCTTCACTTCTCTACGAGTGTCAAGTGCATCCTTAAAGTTTAATAGCCACTCTTTCGTCTTAGGATAATCGTCAATGTTGACGTTGTTGTCTATATATAGTATTCTACGTTCACGACTTCTCACTTTGTATTTTTCTATGTCTCGACCATGACAAAGAGGATGAAGTAAAGTTATGTCAACGTTCTTTTCCAAAGCATCCTGCTCTGTGTCAAAGATGAAGGCAGGATTGTTGCCTGTTACAATTCCCTGAAAGACATTGAAATGGTGGTCAACTACATCGAATTTTGGGTTGAAAAGTTTGTTAAAGACTTCGCTGCCCTGATCGTCGCCAATGCTGATGACATTATTGTATTTCTTGAAATAGTCGGAAGCCACCTGATGTGATATTGGATTTGCAAAGTCAATAGCATTCGTCAGCGTAATATGTTTGTTTCCGCCTTTATTACAAATTAATATTGTGGTGTCAACCGTTGGGGCGTTAAACACATCACCACCTGTATAATGGACTTCTTGCAGCCATTTCCGATTCAATATGATGTCCCGTATTTTCTGGTAACTCATATTAGAATGAACTACAGATGGAATAATAAGCGTTACAATGCCATTATTTGCTGACAACTTTAGTAAACCTAATTCTAAAAACAGGCAAAACATATCACAACGTTTAAAGAAACTGGTATAGTTTCTTCGATATAGTTTCTTTTCGCTACCGGACATCAGTTGTACATTAATGTAGGGAGGATTTCCAATAATAATGTCAAAACCATTCCGAGGCATATCGTTGCATTTCCTGTTAAACACATCAGAAAAGAACGTGTGCCATAAGAAAAAGTTTTCATTCTCCATAACGTTTATAGTTGCTATCTCGTCTTTCAACTTATAATTATTGGCAATTATCATCCTTTTTATGCCATTTGACATTCTTCGGCGTAGAGAATCCCGCTCTGTATGGTCGAAAATGGAGAAGTACCGACGTATAGATTCTTGTATCAATACTTTGTCCATATTCTCCTCATCAACGAACAAAAGTTGTCCGTCGTTAGTACCAGACTCCATAATATCTGCCAGATTTATACCGCATATTTCCTCTACCAATGAGTTGCCCTGCATAATCTTGAAGTCGAGATTGGGCAGTGGCTGCGGCTCGTTTTCGTCAACAACCAATGCTAACCAAAAGCGCAGGCGGGCTATATCTACAGCGCCCTTCTCAATATCCACGCCATAGATGTTGTTCTGAATAATGTCACGTTTTACCTTAGCGTAAGAGAAATCTTCATTCTTGCCAATGAAGCCATAGAGCAAATGACGGCAATCGAACAGGACATTGAGTACACCCATTGGAAATGCGCCAGAGCCAATGGCAGGGTCGCAGACCTTTATTACGGAAAGGGCTTTGTTGACCAGTCTTGCATTCTCCTTATTTTGCAGAATCGGCTCTACCACTCTTTGTTTGATGAGCGAGTCGATGGCTGTATGCAGTTCTTCGGGTGCATGACTTTTCAAATACTGGGCAACACTCTCCTGACTCATGTACTGCACAATCTCCTTGGGAGTGTAGAAGGCACCTTTGTCTTTGTTGTCTTCCAGCAGATTCTCGAAGATATGACCAAGCATTTCGGGGTCGATACCGATTTCAGAGTCTTCAGGGTCGTTCTCGTCGATGGTGAAATTATACATGGCGAAGAAGTCCATGAGTTCCTTGAAATAGTCGTAGGGGAAGTCAATGTCTTTCTTGTCTAACTCGTCCTTATCGAAAAGGCCACCATTCAGATAAGGAATTTTGACGTTAGCACCTAAGCGAGCGTCAGCGAGGTCATTAGTTCTGCGCTCATTGAGGGTGCTAAAGAACAGCGGTTCAAGAACATCGCTCAGCAAGCGGTCGTTGCCCTCATAACGCTCAATGAGATGATTCAGATAGAATTTATCGCCACCGTTCCAACCTTGCTGGTTGGCAGGTACTCCCATCCAGCCCTTCTTTTGCAAGAACTGAAGGAATACCAGACGGCCTAAGAGCTTCTTCACATAGTCACGGTTCTCCTTTGTGTCGTCATTGATGTGCTTGAGAAACTTCACATAACGCTCCTTGTAGCCATTGAAGAAATCCTTGTTCAGACGTTCCACAGAGAAGGCATCCTTGATATTCTCAAACGAGATGCCATTACGCTGCAAGGCATCGAAACGGCCAACTGGGGTATTATAGTAGTTGTCGCTCTCACCAAAGACGTATGTAAATCGTTTGGCAGCAGTATTCTCGCCTTTGATGTCGCACACAAATGACAAACGCCAGACAGAACCACTATCAAAGACAACAAGAGCAGCGTCAAACTCGCCCCAATTTGGATTGATGAATGACTTGACAAGATTACGCAAACCAACACGTTTGCGGGCTACATTACCTCGTTGAATCTGATAATAGAACAGGCCGATGCGGTAGTTGTCTATGGTGTCAAGGACACCAAGATAGTAGCCCTTTTCAATATCAGAAGTTCCTTCAATGCGTTCAGGCTCAGCTTTCAGTTCTTTAGCTTGAAAGTATTTATGTAGCATACTCTGCCATTCACTCATGCTGAACGACTGCTGGAATATCTGTCGAAGGTTATCTTTGCTGTAAGTCATAACCGTGTTTCTATTTTTTGTTATTGATTGTCGTCTTGTATAAAACCTATTCTCCGTCGAGATTTCTGACGGGGTTCTTTGGATTGAAGTTCTGCCAACGCTAATGTAATATTGTCGAGTTGCATACGAGTACTCTCATTAATATCGTTCTGATCATGAAGGATGTCTTCGATGTCAAGTTTCAGTTCTTCGAAGTCCTTACGCAACTGGGCGATGTCAGCACTTGAATCGGGCAAAGTAAGAGAAGTGGCCATGTGGCGGAACTCAACGAAAGCTCTCATAATCTCACGGTTTACGAAAATAGCTGTTTCGGATCTCAAGACACTGCTGAGCATTGCCACACCAAGTTCCGTGAAAGCGTATGGAAGATATTTTGAATGTTGTCCTCGTCCATTGTTTAGTAATCGTTAAAAAATAACTTGGTACAATTCATATGTCCTCAGTTGCATCTGACAAGATAGTTCCATTTGGGCAGGATTTCGTGCTTGACGAT
>CACXXD010000104.1 GCA_902771445.1 uncultured Prevotellaceae bacterium | reverse complement strand
AGGTGTTGGAATCGAAAATCCCTGCAAGTGCTTGACTTACAGGGATTTTATTATGAGGGTGCCCGGACGGACTCGAACCGTCGACATTCAGAACCACAATCTGACGCTCTAACCAACTGAACTACGGGCACCATGTTGGTTGTTTTTTTTAAGTGAGTGCAAAGGTACGAGTTTTATTTGAGACTACCAAATAAAATCGTGTTTTTTTTATAAAATCTGTTTCTTTCAGCCTGCATTTGCTCAAAATTTTCAAAAATTGGCCTTTGAGTAACGGTGAAAAATAAATTGGGACGATTTAAAGTTACAGACCACACCCCCTGCACTGTGTCCTGATCCACCGTAGTTTTGTCAAGATTATTCATAAAAAAAAGCACCTCCGGAAAGTGGCATTCTAGAATGAGGACACACCAGCCATTACAACATGACAGAGCCATCGTTTTGTGATTGATATTGAATCATAGTGGGTTTACAGCCATATACACGATGATTAAAGTAAGAACTCAGTTTGATATGGCTGTAAACCCACTTTGATTCAATACTAATCTCAGCACAAAGGCCGCTTAGAGCTGTCCGAAAGGCGAAGTCTCATGGAGAGAAACAGTTCTTTTTGCGAAGCAAAAATTCACAACACACTGTAAATCAGCGAGATGCACAACACCCTCCAATACTCGCATATTTGCAAGCCACTTATGGTTTGCTGAATTTCATGCGATTCTCAGAGGGGTTGTTGTCAAGAAAATTCATAATTCAAGTGCGGAAGCGTGAACAAAAAGCAGAACGCAGAGATTATTAGAAAAAGCTTGAATCATTTGGAGTATTCAGACTTTTTTCGTAAGTTTGCATCGAATAAACCAATTTTCTCTATGAATAACAGGACTTACAGCGGTTTTGACCGGGCATTGACTTGGAAGTCATTGCTCAGGTTATCGGATTATCTGCCGAAGAGATCGACTCGCTTGGCTAACATATAAAACAATTGAACTCATAATAAACTGATTGAAAAAAACAATGAAGCAACTATTCTGCTCGGCCTTATTGGCCATCTGTACCATGACAGCATCGGCACAGAACATACAGAAAGGCGACTACGGTTACTTGTATTGCCACATGAGCGACCGCGGACAATGGACAGCTTACGCCATCAGCCGCGATGGCTACAACTACGAAGACATCATTGAGGGCCGCCCCATCATGAACCCCAAGGAACATGCCCGCATAGAGGGCGGACAGCGCGATGCCTACATCACCCGCGCCTACAATGGCAAGGGATTTGTCATGGTGACGACCGACATGAACAACTCCATGACCAAGAAACTGGGCAAACAGAGCGACTGGGACAACTATGGCATCGACCTGCTGAAAAGCGACGACCTCATTCACTGGACATCTGTGAGCTTCGACTACCGTAAAGGCACCAGTATTTTCATGAATCCCACTGCCGAGAGTGTCTACAAAGACTGGTCGACCATCAACCGTGTGTGGGCGCCACAGATATTCTGGGATCCCGACTACGTGTGGGAGAATGGCGAGAAGGGTGGCTACATGATTTACTATTCCATGCTGAACCGTCCAGAAGAAGGCTACGATCGCATGTACTACTCTTATGCAGATAAGTCGTTTACCAAACTGACCCAGCCCAAATTGCTCTTCGACTGGGGCTATGCCACTATCGATGCCGACATCAATCTGCTGGCCGATGGAAAGTATCACATGCTCATCAAGAAAGAGGGCGGACAAAAGGGCATCTTCACCGCTACCAGCGACCATCTGACCAGTGGATGGGGCGAGCCTGTGGCCGACGACTACGTGAGCTTCGAAGGAAAGAAAAACTGTGAGGGTTCGAGCGCCTTCCAGCTTATCGGCGACAAGACTTGGCGCGTGGCCTACATACAGTACAGCGACAATCCCAAGCACTACCGCATCTGCGAAGCCGATGAGAATCTACGTAACTTCAAGAACCCCGTTGACATTAAAGGCGTGACCGGGCCTCAGCATGGCTCGTTCATTCGACTGACAAAGAAGGAATACAAACGACTGAAGAAGTGGTCTGACAAAGAAAATGAAAAAGCAAAAGCAAAAACACGACAATAAGACATCGGTCGACTCACCTTTAGTCTGGGCAGGACTGGGCGTGGCAGCACTCTGTGTGCTCTTTGCCACTCTGCTCATCTTTGAGAGCGACCTGCTGTGGCGCGTGCAGGAGCTGAACCTGTTTCTGTACACGCCTCTCTTCTTCAAGCAGCAACTGGTGGTGGCAGGAGGACTGCTCACCTATTTGGGTACCTACTTCACACAATTCTTCTATCATCCCTGGATGGGCATCGCACTTCTCTGTGCGTGGATAGGACTCATGACGTGGCTCATCTACAAGGCATTCCGCGTGCCACTACAATGGGCGCCACTATTGCTGGCGCCTGCCGTGCTTGTCTTGCTCACCGACTTCGATCTGGGCTACTGGGTCTACTACCTGAAGCTGCGCGGTCATTTCTTCATCGCCGCTATGGGTACGTCGATGGCCGTAGGCTTGACATGGCTCTACCGGGTATTGGCCGTAAAGCTATGCACAAAAACACAGATGGCACGCTTCCTGTTGCTACAGGCTTTTATCGTCATCACGGCAGCATGCGCCTACCCCATCGCAGGCTTCTACGGACTGATGGCACTGGCACTGATGGCCGTTATCACTTGGCGCATTGCCGAATTGACACTCACGCAGAAGTGCGTCAGCAGTTTGCTCGCCTGTATCTTGTTGTTTGCCGTACCTTTCCTCTATTACAGACAGGTGTACTACCAAGCCAACAGCGATTTCATATTGTGGCAGGCACTGCCCACCTATCCCGAAGAAGACGGCATGACACCTTATTATTATCCTTACGTTCTGCTGGGGCTGTTTCTTGTTCTTTTGGCCGCACTCTACCGTGCCAGCTACGTTCCTCAGCTGATGAACTACCGTCTGCCACGAGTGATTGTACAGCTTACGCTCAGTTGTGCCATTCTTTTCGGTTGCTGGCACTTCTGGTTCAAAGACAAGACCTTCCATGAGGAGATTCAGATGAATGCCTGTGTCGACAATTACGACTGGGAGGGGGTGCTCAACATAGTCCGTCAGCACGAAGGCGAGCCTACCCGCATGATTGTGATGTACAAGAACCTGGCCCTCTTCAAGCTTGGACGTGCCGGCAATGAGATGTACAATTATCCCGACGGATCGAAGGAACCAGACTGTCCCTACGACCTGCGTATGGCTCAGATTGGCGGAAAGAACATCTATCTGCACTACGGATTGCCCAACTACTGCTATCGCTGGTGCCTGGAAGACGGTGTAGAGACAGGCTGGCGTGCCGAGCACTTGAAATTCCTCGTGCGCTGTTCGTTGCTGAATGGCGAATGGCAGGTGGCAAGAAAATATATCGACCTGCTGAAGCAAACAAAATATTATGCCGGGTGGGCTGCGAAATACGAAGCACTGGCCACCCCATCGATTTACGAGAAAATGCCTTTCGACCCAGAGTTCGCCCCCATTCTCCGACTCATGAAAGGTGTCAACCAGCTGGGCAGCGACCAGGCAGTCATAGAGTTGTTTCTGCTCAATCTGCAAGCCCACCGTGTCACCGACGATGTGGTCTGTGCCGAACTGGCCGTGCTCTCCGCCTTGCAACTGAAAGACATTAAGACCTTTTGGCGGGCTTTCAACCAATATGCACGTCTGAAGACCGACGGCATCATTCCCCGACACTTTCAGGAAGCTGCCTATCTCTACGGCAATCTTGAAAACACCGTCGACATCAGTCACATGCCGTTCGACCCATCCATTCCAGCCACTTACAATGCGTTCTTTCAGGCGGCAAAACAGTGTAATGGCATGAGCGACGAGCAGATAAAAGTGGCACTGGCCCCCATCTATGGCAATACGTTCTTCTTCAACTATTTCCTTATGAGAGGACTGAAGACGTACTAAACAGAAAAGTAAGAAGAGATAACCATGAAACAAATAAGAAGTATCATCGTCGTGCTCTGCATGGGTCTGTTGGCAGCATGCCAGCAGGCTCAGGTGCCGACAAACTATACTCAGTTGAATGTTCAGCCCACCATCTATCCCGACTATCTGGATGTTACGGTGCCAGTCAATATCGCCCCTCTCCACTTCCAACTGGCAGCACAATGCGATGAGGTGGTGACCCGACTGAAAACAGCCGACGAGGAAGTGGTGCTTGGCGGCAGTGCCGTATGTCCCGACTTCGACGACTGGAGCGCACTGGTACAGAAGGCCAAAGACAAGAGCATCAGCGTTGAAATGTTCGCACGTTCCGGCGAACAGTGGCATCGCTATCAGCCCTTCAAAATCTACGTGTCGCCCGACTCTATTGACCCTTGGCTCACTTTCCGACTCATCTCGCCCAGCTATGTCACCTACGAGGAACTCACCATCAATCAGCGGTGTCTGGAGAACTACGACGAACGGGTCATCTACGACAATATGCTTTGTTCTACCGAGACCAACGGACAGTGCATCAACTGCCACTACAGTCAGCAGGGCAATCCGCGTCGCACCATGTTCCATGCTCGCCAGAATTTTGGCGGCACCATGCTGAACATTGACGGGAAACTGACAAAGGTGAACCTGAAGACTGACAGCACACTCTCTGCCGGTGTCTATCCCGCATGGCATCCCAAGCAGAACGTCTTGGTCTACAGTACTAACAACACCATGCAGAGTTTCCACACACGCGACATCGACAAGATTGAGGTGCTCGATGCACAGAGCGACCTCATCTTCTATGACCCGGAGAAGAACGAAGTGAGTTCGATTGAAAACGACTCTCAGGAGTTTGAGACCTTCCCTTGCTGGACACCCGACGGTCGCTGGCTCTACTACAGTTCAGCACACTTTGAGTGGCGCGACACGATTGAGAAGAGCAGTGAGTGCATTTTGCGCTATAAGGACATACGCTACAACATCTACCGCAAGTCCTTCGACCCCGAACGACACACGTTCGGCCCACGCGAACTGGTGTTTGCAGCCGACTCTCTTGGTTTGAGTGCTACGTTGCCCCGCATCTCGCCCGACGGTCGTTTCCTGCTGGTTGCCGTAGGCGAATGGGGTACCTTCCACATCTGGCATCGCGATGCCGACCTGTGGCTTATGGATCTGCAGACAGGACAGATAGGGCCATTCACGGAGGTGAACAGTCCTACAGTGGAGTCGTTCCACAACTGGAGTTCCAACGGTCGCTGGATTGTCATCAGCAGTCGCCGCGATGACGGCAACTTCACTCGTCCCTTCTTTGCCCATGTAGATAAGGATGGACATGCCACGAAACCATTTGAACTGCCCACCGACGATCCTAACTACCATCGGGAGTTCATGAAGAGCTACAACGTGCCAGAGTTCATGCGTGGTCCTGTCACCATAAAGCCACAAGACTATGCTGATGCGCTGAAGAGGCCTGCATTAGACGCAAAGTTTGTGGGACACAAATAAAAACAGTCATGCGGTGATCACGATCCCATCACCGCATGACTGTTTTTATTTCAAATCAATATTCAAACGAAGAGCCGCCAAGGAACTCGCGCAGCAGTGAGGTGGGTGGAATCTGTGCTTCGGGTATCGGCTTGATATAGCTGAGGAACTTGCGCAGACGATAGGCCTCGGCATACTCCGCACAGTTTTCCGGCACCTGTTCCAACAACGGATCAGCCTGACGCTTGATGACGGCCAGTTCGAACAGCATGGCCGTATTAAACATGGCATCGGCATTTTCCTGGAAGGGGAAAATCCATTTGTTCTCACCATTTCTTACCGATGGCCAGCGACGGATGGTCTCACGCGCACTGACCCCACGATACTTATAGTCACGGATGATGCGGCGCAACAGTCGGTTGTCGGTTGTGGGAATGTAGTTGTGCTTGTCAAGCAACAGCGTGGTGAGCGCCGAGGCATATACACGGAACTTCAGTTCATCGTCTATCTGAGCCGTCAGTGCCGGGTTCAAAGCGTGTATGCCTTCCACTACCAGCACCTCGTCTTCCTGCAACTTCAACTTCTTACCGCTCCACTCGCTCTTGCCAGCCTGGAAGTTATAGCGAGGCAGTTCGATCTCTTCGCCCCGGAAGAGAGCCACCAACTGTTCGTTGAGCAGCGGAATGTTCAGCGCATGGATGCTCTCAAAGTCGTAGTCGCCCGAAGCATCGCGTGGCGTTTTCTCGCGGTCCACGAAATAGTCGTCGAGCGAGATAGGCACTGGTTTGATGCCGTTCGTAATCAGCTGCACTGAGAGTCGCTTGCAGGTCGTGGTCTTGCCCGACGACGACGGTCCGGCAATGAGCACCATGCGTATGCCTCGCTTGCGTGCTATCTCCTCGGCAATCTTCGAAATCTTCTTTTCCTGCAAGGCCTCCGACACCTGTATGAGCAAGTTGGTATCGCCCTTGTCGATAGCCTCGTTCAGGTCGCCTATGGTGCGCAGTCCGATGATTTTCTGCCATGCGTGGTGCTCCTTGAAGATGCCGAACATCTTGTCCTGCATCACCATCTCGCCCAGTTCGTCAGGATGATCGCACGAAGGCAGGCGCAGCAGCAGGCCGTCGTAGTACTTCTCCAGTCCGAAGAGATACAACTGCGATGTGTTGGTCAGCAGCGCACCATAGAAATAGTCGTAGTACTCATCAATGTCATAAAAGGTGGTATAGAGCGAACCAATGCTCTTCAGCAACTTCACTTTCGAGAACGTGTGCAGGATGGAGAACATGTGGATGGCCTGCTCAGTGGTCACCTCATGCCGATGAATAGGTATGGCCGCATCGATGATTTCCTGCATGTGCTTTCTGATCTTGCCCACGTCTTCGACCGTCACGGCATGACCGATGTCGAGATCGACGTAATAGCCGTTGGAAACAGGTATGTCGATGGACACCTTGCAGCGTTCGTACAGGTCGTGAACGGCCTTGCAAAGCACGAAGAACAGCGAGCGCGTGTAGGCTCGCAGGCCAGACGAAGAGGTGATGTCAAGGAACTCAATCTCCTTAGGAGTGTAGATACGGTAGTGCATGCCCTCCACCTTATTATTAACATGAGCACTGATAGGACCGTGCGTGAGTTCAAGCCCCGTCTGTTGGTACAGTTCCTCCAGTGTGCTGCCTGCTTCAACGTCATATTCTTGTCCGTTGTTTTTGCAAGTGATTTTTACAGTCTGACTCATAATCGTAATATTTATAAATATATAAGGATAAAAATTGTAAAATCTCGCGATTTGTATATAAACCATTAGCAAAATTACAGAAAAATATGCAATTACAATCATACTTTCAAGGAAAAATCGTATCTTTGCGCACAAATAGTACTATAAGCGATGCATTAAAACCAATCTAAATCAATAACAATGTCAATCTGGATTATTTTCAAGCTGCTCGGCTCGCTCGCACTTCTCATGTTTGGTATGAAGTCGATGAGTGAGGCTCTGCAGAAAATGGCGGGTCCGCAATTGCGACACGTCTTGGGAGCAATGACCACCAACCGCTTTACCGGCATGCTCACGGGTATGCTTGTGACGGCCTCGGTGCAGTCTTCAACAGCTACAACGGTGATGACCGTTTCGTTTGTCAACGCCGGACTCCTCACGCTGGCACAGGCCATCTCGGTCATCATGGGTGCCAACATCGGAACAACGCTCACGGCCTGGATCATGTCAGCCGGTATGTCGTTCGACATCACGAGCGCCGTCTATCCAGCTTTCTTCCTTGGCATCATCCTTATCTATCAGAAAAAATACCGCTACATTGGCGACTTCCTCTTTGGCTTGTCGTTCCTGTTGCTCGGTCTTGGCACGCTGCGTGTCACGGGTACAGAGATGCATCTTGGCGAGAACGAGGCCTTGTTGCACTTCTTCGCATCGTTCGATCCCACATCGTTTGTCACCACCATCGTGTTCCTTTTGCTGGGCGGCATCCTCACGTTCTGCGTGCAGTCGTCGGCAGCCGTCATGGCCATCACCATGATTCTGTGCTCCAGCGGTGCGCTGCCCATCTATCAAGGCATTGCGCTGGTGATGGGCGAGAACATCGGAACGACCGTTACGTCGAACCTTGCAGCCATGTCGGCCAACACGCAGGCCCGTCGTGCAGCCCTGGCCCACATGTTCTTCAATGTGTTCGGTGTCATCTGGATTCTCTTTGTCTTCCGTCCGTTCATCGACATGGTCTGCGGATGGGTGGGCTACGACGTGGAGATGACTAAGGAGACCGCAGGCACGGCAGCATTCCTGGCCAACTCGGCCAAGCTGAGCTTTGTGCTGGCCGCCTTCCACACCACGTTCAACGTGGCCAACACATTCATCCTGATTTGGTTCATCCCACAGATTGAGAAGTTTGTGTGCTGGGTCATCAAGCCCAAGCGTGTCGACGAGGAAGAGGACTTCCGTCTGCACTTCATCACTGCCGGCTTCATGAAGACCCCGGAGCTTTCGGTGCTGGAGGCACAGAAGGAAATCTCGTCGTTCTCTGAGCGCATGCAGCGCATGTTCGGCATGGTTCAGGAGCTGCTCAACCTGTCATCGAGTGCTTCGAACAAGGACAAGAACAACGAGGCCGACTTCAACAAGCTCTATACCCGCATTGAGAAATACGAGAGCATCAGCGACAACATGGAACTGGAGATTGCTCAGTATCTGGAGAGCGTGTCAGACGCCCATCTCTCTGACGACACGAAGGCAAAGATCCGCGCCATGCTCCGTGAGGTGAGCGAACTGGAGTCTATCGGCGACTCTTGCTACAACATGGCACGCACCATCAACCGCAAGTTCTCTGCCAAGCAAGACCACTTCATTGAGAAGCAGTACGAGCACTTGCACCAGATGATGAGTCTGACCGACCAGTCGCTGACGCAGATGAACCAGCTGCTGGGTGGCCGCAAGGAGGCATACAACATCAACCGCACGTTCAACATCGAGAACGAGATTAACAACTACCGCAACCAGCTGAAGGCTCAGAACATCATCGATGTGAACAACCACGAATACACCTATGCCGAGGGTACCATCTACATCGACCTCGTGAACGAGTGCGAGAAGCTGGGCGACTATGTGGTCAACGTCGTCGAGGCACGTATGGGTACAAGACAGAAAGATGCGTAAGGGAAATTGAAAATTGAATATTGAATATTGAAAATTAAAATTGAGAATTATGATTGTTGCGAGGCAATCGTGATTCTCAATTTTTTTTGTTATGTCTCAAAGTTTTTCCAAAATCAATTCCATTCTGCGAATTGAAATATGATTCATATATAGATTAGGTTTTATTCAATACTTTTGCAAGCATGAATCTAAACCTAAAAGAATATGGTATATAACGAGATTGGAAAGACAGGCATGACAGTGTCTAACCTTGGCTTTGGGGCTTCGTCGCTGGGCGGTGTGTTCCGCAGCATCCGCGAAGACGAAGGCATCCGTGCCGTACATGTGGCCATTGACAATGGCATTAATTTCATCGACGTTTCGCCTTACTACGGCCATCTGAAGGCCGAGACCGTCTTGGGCAAGGCGTTCCGCGACATTCCCCGCGACAAATACTTTCTGTCGACAAAGGTTGGCCGCTATGGCAAGGACGGTGTCAACACGTGGGACTATTCTGCTGAGCGTGCTACACAGAGTGTCTACGAGAGCATGGAGCGACTGGGTGTCAACTATATCGACCTGATCAACGTGCATGACATCGAGTTTCAGGCAGCCTTGCCGGGCGGTCTGCAGAAGGTGTGCGACGAAACGCTGCCTGCGCTGGTGGCTCTCAAACGAAAGGGTGTGGTTGGCCATGTGGGCATCACCGACCTGCAGCCTGAGAATCTGAAGTGGGTGATTGAGCATGTAGAGGAGGGAACGGTGGAGAGCATCCTGAACTTCTGCCACTACTCGCTCAACGATACGCTGCTTACCGACTACCTGGACTTCTTCGAGCAACACGGTGTGGGTGTCATCAATGCCTCGCCGCTGTCGATGGGCCTGCTGTCAAGCCGTGGCACGCCCGACTGGCATCCTGCCTCTACGGAACTGAAAGCAGCCTGCAAACGTGCGGCTGACTTCTGCGCACAGCAAGGCTATCCGATCGAGAAACTGGCCATCCAGTTCTCCACGAGCCTCAATCCGCGCATCGCCACGACACTCTTCAGCAGTGCCAACCCCGACAATGTGCTGAAGAACATCGACTATGCCAACGCGCCCTTAGACCGTCAACTCGCCGAGGAGGTGCAGCGAATCATTGGCGACCAAATGTTTGTAAGATGGAAGAATTCGTAATCATCGATGCGCACAGCCACCTTTGGCTGCGACAGGACACGACGTGGAACGGCCTGGAGATCCGCACCACCCGGAACGGACGTTCGATGTTTCTGGGCGAAGAGGTGCAGATGTTGCCGCCCTTCATGGTCGACGGGCGCAACACCGCCGAGGTGTTTCTCTCCAACATGGACTATGCTCAGGTGGGGGCAGCCGTTGTCGTTCAGGAGTTCATCGACGGTCTGCAGAACGGCTATCTGAAGACGGTGCAGCGACAGTATCCCGACCGTTTCTTCTGTTTTGCAATGGCCGATTATCTCAAGGATGGGTTCTGCGAGCAGGCACTTCAGTTGATGGCTGTCGACGGCTTTCGCGGCATGGCCATCCCCGGCCATCGACTAATAGGTCGCCCCCTCAACAGTCCGGAGATGATGAAGATGTTCCGGCTGATGGAGGCCAACCACTGGATGCTGTCCGTCACGCTGGAGGACGGCATGCAACAAGTGGCACAGCTGCGCGAGGTCATCGAGGAATGTCCTGGTCTGAAGATTGCCATCGGCCATCTGGGCATGGCCAATCCTCCGCAGTCGCCTTGCTGGGGGAACGACGCATGGCGCGAGCAAATCATGCTGGCCCGACATGAGAACGTCATGATTGAGTCGGGCGGCATCACATGGCTCTACAACGCTGAGTTCTATCCGTATCCGTCGGCTGTGCGTGCCATTCGCGAGGCTGCCGACCTGGTGGGCATGGACAAGCTGATGTGGGGTTCCGACTATCCTCGCACCATCACTGCCATCACCTATCGCATGTCCTACGACTTCATCACGAAGTCTACTGAGCTGAGCGACGATGACAAGAGGCTCTTCCTGGGCGAGAATGCCCGTCGCTTCTATGGTTTCGGCCAACTGCCCGTGCTGCCCTACGTCAAGAACATGAGTGAGTAAGATTCATCAAAGGATTTTTTAGTGGTCAAAAAAATGAAAGCAATACAAATCAGTGCCGAAAGGCAAATGGGAATCGTCGATATTCCCGAAACAGAGATGAAAAGTGATGAGGTGCAGCTGCGCCTCGAGTATGTAGGATTCTGCGGTTCCGACCTGAGCACCTTCTTAGGCAAGAACCCGATGGTCAAGATGCCTGTAGTGCCTGGCCATGAGGTGGGAGCCGTCATCGAGAAGGTGGGTGCCGACGTACCAGAGGGTCTGAAGCCCGGCATGGTGGTCACCTGCAACCCCTATACCAACTGCGGCAAATGTGCCTCGTGTCGCAATGGCCGCGTCAATGCGTGCGAGCACAACGAGACGCTTGGCGTGCAGCGGTGGGGAGCCATGCGCGAGCGCATCTGCCTGCCTTGGGAGAAGGTCATCCCTGCCGGACTGCTCACGCCACGGACCTGTGCACTGATCGAGCCGATGAGCGTGGGCTTCCATGCCGTCAGTCGCGCTCAGGTCACCGACATCGACGTGGTGCTGGTCATCGGCTGTGGCATGGTGGGCATGGGAGCCGTGGTGCGCTCTGTGCAGCGTGGTGCCACTGTGGTAGCTGCCGACATCGACGACGAGAAATTGGAACTGGCTCGTCAGATGGGTGCCAGCTACACCATCAACACCCGCACCGACGACGTGCATGCCCGGCTGCGCGAAATGACCTCCGGCTTTGGTCCCGATGTGGTCATCGAGGCCGTGGGCAGCAGCGTCACCTATCAGATGGCAGTCGATGAAGTGGCCTTCACGGGTCGTGTCATCTGCATCGGCTATGCCAAGACCGAGGTGTCGTTCCAGACAAAGTATTTCGTTCAGAAGGAGCTCGACATTCGTGGTTCGCGCAATGCTCAGCCCAGCGATTTCCGTGCAGTCATTCACTACTTGGAGCGCGGCACATGTCCCGTCGACCGCCTCATCAGTCGCGAGGTAACTCCCGAGGAAGCTCCTGCTGCCATGCAGCAATGGGCCGACAGCCCC
>CACXXD010000103.1 GCA_902771445.1 uncultured Prevotellaceae bacterium | reverse complement strand
ACCTTAATCCGATTTAAATCTTTGTTTTCTTCCATCGTGTGTGGTTTTTAGTGGTACAAAAATACAAATAATATTTCACATAGACTTCAATAATTCGTAAAATTTATAAATAGTAACGTCAAAAATTGAAAAATTACGCTTCCACACTTGAATTATGAATTTTCTTTACAACAACCCCTCTGAGAATCGCATGAAATTCACCAAACTGAAAGTCGCCTGCAAATATGCGAGTATTGAGAGGGGTTGCGCATAGCATTAATTTACAGCGTGTTGCAAAATTTCATTTCGCAAAAAGAACTATTTCCATCCATGAAACTTCGTCTTTCGAACAGCTCTGAGCGGCCTTCGTGCTGAGATTTGTATTGAATCATAGTGGGTTTGCAGCCACATCAAACTGAGTTCTTACTTGAATCAGAAAGTAATGGATGCTAAAACTCAGTTTGATATGGCTGCAAACCCATCATGATTCAGTATCAATCTCAAAACGACGGCTCATGCACGACGTGAGCATTGCGGTTCTCCACTTCCAGAATGCACTTTTTTGTGAGTGCTTTTTTTTATGAATAATCTTGACAAAATTACGGTGAATCAAGGTACAGGGCAGGGGCTGTAAAATTAAATCGTCTCAAATTGTTTTCTTAAATCATTCCAAAAAGGCAATTTTTCGTTAAATTCTCCCAAAACACTCTTTTTTACAATTATTTTGTGTAAGTTTGCAAGTTGAAATCAGTATAATCACTAATAACTATATATTAATTATGGTAAAAATATCGAAAGAGGCTGCTCTGGAGTATCATGAGAGCGGACGCCCAGGAAAAATCGAAGTAAAGCCAACCAAGGCTTATCGTACACAAACCGACCTATCGCTGGCTTATTCGCCCGGTGTTGCCTATCCCTGTCTGGAGATTCAGGAGAACCCCGACAATGCATACAAATACACCGACAAGGGCAATCTGGTGGCTGTCATCTCCAACGGTACGGCTGTGCTGGGCCTCGGCGACATTGGAGCCATGAGCGGCAAGCCCGTGATGGAAGGCAAGGGCTTGCTGTTTAAGATATATGGCGGCATCGACGTGTTCGACATCGAAGTGAACGAGAAAGACCCGGAGAAGTTCTGCGAGGCCGTGGAGCGCATCGCCCCCACCTTTGGCGGAATCAACCTTGAGGACATCAAGGCACCTGAGTGCTTCTATATAGAAGAGCGGCTGAAGCGCACACTCGACATTCCCGTGATGCACGACGACCAGCATGGCACGGCCATCATCTCGGCTGCCGGACTGAAGAATGCGCTCGAAGTGATTGGCAAGGACATCAAGAAAGTGAAGCTCGTGGTGAACGGTGCCGGCGCGGCTGCCATCTCGTGCACAAAGCTCTACATGGCACTCGGCGCGCAGAAAGAAAACATACTGATGCTCGATTCACGCGGCGTGATTACCAGCGACCGCGAGGGACTGAACGATCAGAAGCGTTTCTTTGCCACCGACCGCCGCGATGTTCACACACTGGCCGAGGCCGTCAACGGTGCCGACGTGTTCGTGGGACTCTCGAAAGGCAACGTGCTCACGAAGGAAATGGTGAAGAGCATGGCCAACGACCCCATCATCTTTGCGCTGGCCAACCCCGTGCCTGAGATTTCATACGAGGACGCGATGGAGGCCCGTCCTGACGTGCTGATGTCGACCGGGCGCACCGACTATCCCAACCAAATCAACAACGTCATCGGCTTCCCCTACATCTTCCGCGGAGCACTCGACGTGCATGCCACAGCCATCAACGAGGAAATGAAGATGGCCGCTGTGCTGGCCATTGCCGACCTGGCCAAGCAGCCCGTACCCGACGTGGTGAACGATGTGTATAAGGTGAACAACCTGACCTTCGGTCGCGAATACTTCATTCCGAAGCCCGTCGACCCACGTCTGATTACCGAAGTGAGCGCTGCCGTGGCAAAAGCAGCTATGGACAGCGGTGTGGCCCGCAAGCACATCACCGACTGGGATGAGTACAAGAACTCGCTGTCAGTCCTGCTCGGACAAGAGACGAAGCTCACACAGAAGCTCTATGCCACTGCTGCCGCCCATCCGCAGCGCGTGGTCTTCGCCGAAGCCATCCACCCCACCATGCTGAAGGCTGCCGTGCAGGCCAAGAGCGAAGGCATCTGCCAGCCCATCCTGCTCGGCAACGACGAGGTGCTGGAGAAACTGGCAAAGAAACTGGACCTGAACCTCGACGGCATCGAGATCGTGAACCTGCGCCATCCATCGGAACAGGAACGGCGCGAGCGCTATGCCCACATTCTGGCAGAGAAACGTCAGCGCGACGGCTACACCTTCCAGGAGGCCAACGACAAGATGTTTGAGCGCAACTATTTCGGCATGATGATGGTCGAGACGGGTGAGGCCGATGCCTTCATCACAGGTCTCTACACCAAATATTCGAACACCATCAAGGTGGTGAACGAGGTGATTGGCATACGTCCGGAATACAAGCATTTTGGTGCCATGCACATCATCAACTCGAGCAAAGGAACGCTCTACATCGGCGACACGCTGGTAAACGAGAACCCCGACACCGACACGCTGGTGGATATTGCCAAGCTGTCGACAACTGCCGTCCGCTTCTTCAATGAGAAGCCAGTCATCTCAATGATCTCACACTCGAACTTCGGTTCGTCGCAAAGCGACGGCGCACACAAGGTACGCGCTGCCGTGGAGAAGATGCATGAGCTGTATCCCGACCTGCCCATCGACGGCGAGATGCAGATTGGCTTTGCCCTCGACCGTGAGCTGCGCGACAGCCAGTATCCCTTCACCCGACTGAAGGACAAAGATGTGAACACACTGGTGTTCCCCAACCTCACCTCTGCACGTTCGAGCTACAAGATGCTGCAAATGCTCGATGCCGACGTAGAGATCATCGGCCCGATCCAGATGGGACTGAACAAGGCCATCCACTTCATAGACTTCGGTGCATCGGTGCGCGACGTGGTGAACATCGTGGCCGTGGCTACCATCGATGCCTACGTGGACAAGATCAAGGACCGCATCAACAAAAATAATTAGCCGGTCATGGAGTGCTACGATGTGATTGTCTCGTTAGCGTCCAACGACCAACAAGATAAGAATCTGCCTGAGGCAAGAGAACGCCTCGGACAGATTCTTTCAGATATTCGCTATACAAAGGAACTACAGACAAAGCCCTTTTCCGATCCTCATTCAACGAAGCTGTACGTCAACCAACTGGCATACGCCAAGACCACGCTCAGCGCCGGGCAGCTGAACGAAGTTCTGAAAGACATTGAAAAGCAATTAGGAAGAACACCCGAACAGAAGCGACTGGGCATTGTCTGCATCGACCTCGACCTAATGGAGCACGATGGCACGCGCTACCATCTCACAGACTGGGAGCGCCCTTACATCAAGCAGCTAATAGGTCAAGCATCAGATGAATGTCAATATCAGTAAGTCCGTGCTCCAACAGCAGGGCATGCTCAACCACCAGCAATTCGTTCTCTAACGAGAACTCACTGTCTGCCTGTTGGGAAAGCAACCTGCGAAAAAGATTCTCAGCACCGGCAACATCTTTCTTGAACCAAAGACAAAAGGCATTGTTCAGCAAATCGTCGGCTGAAGGCTTGTCGGAGGCAAGCAAGGATTCGTAGATCTTCAATGCCTGCTCATATTTGCCAAGCAACGTGAGACACCATGCCAGCACACGATTGACTCGCTCGTCGTCGGCCTCCTCATAGTTGAGTTTATAGAGCAACTTCAATGCTTCGTCGTAACGTTTGAGGTCTATCAGGCAAACAGCCACATTCAGCTCTATGCTCCGATTGTCAGGCTTCAACGACAACAGACGTTCGAAGGCATCCAAGGCTTCGTCATAACGCTGCTCGCTATAGAGCGAACGCGCATATCCCCTCAGGGCTTGCTCATTGTCTGGCTCCAGGGCCAATGCCTCCTTGAAACAAGCGGTTGCCGACAAGCCATCGTTCACCTTCTGGGCCAGTCGCAACTGTCCCATCACCAAATAGTACTGGAATCCGCGTTGCTGTTCACTAATGTTCTGCAACACGCTGATAGCTTCGCGCTGCATCTTGCGCTTCATGAGGAACGACACCACTTCGGGGAAGTGAGCCTCCAAGGGAGTGCCATTGAACAACTTGTTAGAGAAGATGATGGCAAGCGATGATTCAAACGGATTGATGAACTCCGACCTGTACGAATAAAGACGGAAGAAACGATAGAGATTCTGCAAATACATGCGACGCATGAAGGCAGGCTTGCTCTGCTCCTCGTTCGGCACCTCGCCCCCTATCGCCATCGGCGTGGCCTCGCCGTTCTCCACCATCTGCAACATCTGTGCAGGCAAATGGCTGAGCACCTGCTCGAATGCCAGCACAAACGAATACTTGTCGCTGTCGCAGAAAGCCCCCAGACTGGTTATCAGATGCAAGAACCTCTGTCCCTTCGACTGGTTCCAGATATGGGCAATGCCCGGATGCTGAGGATAGAACGGCAGGAACCAGTTGGAAGCCGTGCTGAAGAAGGGGAAGCGCTTCATCTGAGAGAATCCGGCAAAATAAATGTCGGAGCCCCTGCGCTGCATGTCGGCCATCTTGCGCATGCTGGCCTCCATACGCTCCATGTTGCGCTCAGTGGAATCGGGATGAAGAATGTCCTCCAACTTGTCTTCCTCCATCTCTACAATGCCCTGACGCGTAATGCGGATGTTATTGCCCTTGATAAGATCGGGCATAATCTCGCTCTTGATTGTCTGCGAGTCGTTGTCGGCCTGCATGCAATATACAATCTGTATCTGCAACTCCGTCAACTCGTTCAAGCATTGCTCGTCAGAACACAGTTGACTGACAATCTCATGCATCTCTGGATAGAGCGATGCCTTGTCGGCATCGGCGGCAAACACCCAGCCAACCAAAGCCCGCTGTCGCAACTGCTCATCGGTGGTGAGCCGGTAGACAGAAGTGAGCAAATGGAACTTATTCATGTCGAACGACATCATTGCCGACAGCATCAGCGCACTCACAATAAGCTGTTGGTCGAACGAATCGACGGTGGGCGAAAGCAGCAAATCAAGGAATTCATCCTTTTGCCAATCCGTCATAGCCTCAGATGTAATCAAGTAGTCAAACAGATTGCTCTGCAACTGCTGATGCTCAGCATACAACTGGCTCTTTCTGGACTGGCGCAAATGTTCCGGCTCCAGTTCGAGCATGGCAATATTCGTGACAAAGCTTTCCAACGAAGCTTTCAGACCGGAGATAGAGAAGGAGCGACGGAAAACTGACGAATGCTGATAGGACTGCATGAAAAAAGAAGAGTGAGCCATACGGTCAGTCAGCAAGACATTGTTCAGAAGAACAAAAAGACGACGCGACAATTCTTTATACAACTGATTGCGCCTGGGATCGTCGAAGCCCTTTCGCCAATAATCGACGAGCAACTGATAGTTGTTCTTTATATCAATCAATTGTCCCGTGTCGAACCGCTGAGGATAGGTCAGAAGATAGTTCTCAAACATTGTGACGGCTTTGCCAAGCCTATCTTGAAGTAGCAGGTTTTGGATACCAACCAAACTGTCATTTTTCCACATGGGCATCATTCTTTATTTTGTTCAACCAGTCTTTGGCACGCTTCAGGTCGGCCTCACGCGGAGCTGCCGCATGACCGAACTTCTGAGCAGGCAACGAATCGATTGTCTGTTGAGTGGCATCGCATTTCCTCGTCAGTATGTCGGCATAGCTCTGCACTCCGAAACGATTGATAGAATCGCAAGCCTGATTGTAGGCTGTCGTGAAAGCCTCGACTTGCTTTTTGGTGGCAGCACTCTTGCGGAAAGCTATTACACCGAATCTGAAATCACTCTTCCGAGTATCAAAAAGGACCTTCGACTGACGATTCCTGGCGTCAGTGGCTTGCGGTTCCGACAACCAGAGCGCATCCAGTATCTCATTCTGAAGCATATTGAGACGCACATTCACATTGTTAATCTGAATGAAGAACACACGCTCTGGCTGAACTTTTGCTTGCTCTACCACATATTCGCTCAGCAAATGGGTAGCCGAAAAGCGCGTCATGGCAATTGCCTTATTGTCAAGCTGGCGCAACTGGTTGATGCGTGCATTCCGCATCGAGACCAATTGCCAGGCCGCTTCTGTCGATGTGACGTATTGCAAATCAAGCTTGCTTCTCTCTTTCATTCGCTCAGCACGCACCAAGTCGGTCACAATGGCATTCACCCTACCCCGCTCGATGGCCGTGTCGCAGTCCATCTGCGCCTTGTAATCATAAAGACTCACGTTGATTCCAGCCTTTTCGAAAAAGCCATGCTCAGCCGCAAGATAAACAGGCAGGCAGTCTATCGTTGGCATCACGGCTATGCGCAACTGTGCCGAATCATCAGGAAGAGCATCACTCACGGCAGGCTTGTCGCTGTCTGAACCACTGCAAGCCATTAAAAACAATAATGAAAAAAGACAGACAATCTGTTTCATAGTGTGCAAAAGTAATAAAAAGTTTTGTAACCACGAAAATATTTAGTAATTTTGTGGCTCAAAACATCAAACAGAAAGATGGCAAAAGACAAAACAGCGTATGTTTGCTCGAACTGCGGGCAAGAATCGCCTAAATGGATAGGGAAATGCCCTGCCTGCGGACAATGGAACACATTCAAGGAAGTGAGGGTCAGCCCTATCCCCTCATTCACCCCAAAGGCAGGAGGCAGCAGGGCAAGTAATACAGCGGCAAAGGTGGGACATGCGCTCAGACTGAGCGAAATATCCAACCACGACGAACCACGCATTGACATGCACGATGCCGAACTGAACCGTGTCCTGGGAGGCGGACTGGTGCCAGGCAGCATCGTACTCCTTGGCGGCGAGCCTGGCATAGGCAAGTCGACACTCTCCTTGCAGACGATGCTGAATCTGCCGGAAAAAAAGATTCTGTATGTCAGCGGAGAGGAAAGCGCCCATCAGCTCAAGATGAGAGCCAACAGGCTTCTGGGAGCCACAAACAGCGGACTTACCGTAAATGACGAGACCTTCCTCATTCTTTGCGAAAACTCTCTGGAGCACATCTTTCAGCACATCAATGACGAGAAGCCCGAGTTAGTTGTCATCGACTCCATACAAACCATTGCCACTGAGGAGGTGGAATCATCGGCAGGCTCGATTGCGCAAGTACGCGAGTGCGCCTCTTCGTTGCTCCGCTTTGCCAAGACAAGCGGTGTACCCGTCATCTTGATAGGACACATCACCAAAGAAGGCACACTGGCCGGTCCCAAGATATTGGAGCATATCGTGGATACCGTCATCCAGTTCGAAGGCGATCAGCATCACATGTACCGCATTCTGCGAAGCATTAAGAATCGATTCGGAAGTACCTCTGAATTAGGAATTTATGAAATGCAGCATACTGGATTGCGACAAGTGGAGAACCCTTCGGAACTGCTACTCACCGAACGCGAAGAAGGTCTATCGGGCATTGCCATCTCCAGTGCCATCGAGGGCGCAAGGCCCTTCTTGGTGGAGACACAGGCCTTGGTATCGAGTGCTGCCTACGGTACACCGCAACGCTCGGCAACAGGATTCGACCAACGACGACTGAACATGCTTCTTGCCGTTTTAGAGAAGCGCGTGGGATTCAAGCTCATGCAGAAGGATGTCTTTCTGAATATTGCCGGCGGACTGCGTGTGACCGACCTGGCCATCGACCTTTCAGTGATTGCCGCCGTCTTATCCAGCAACGTAGACACACCCATAGAGAGTGGCTGGTGCATGGCCGGCGAGGTGGGACTGAGCGGTGAGGTGCGCCCCGTCAACCGCATAGAGCAACGCATTGCAGAAGCCGAGAAACTGGGCTTCAATCATATCATCATACCAAAATACAACCTGCAAGGGTTCGACCGGAAGAAATTCACCATCGAACTGCACCCCGTGCGCAAGGTGGAAGAAGCGTTGCGTGCGCTTTTCGGATGATTTGACTCCTGAAAAATAATAAATCGCCAGTTCAGACGTTTATTTATTTGATGAGACTTTTTCGAAAAGACTTAATAATCATGCTCGTCATGTTGGTGACCAGCATTTCTGCGATGGCACAGTCGTTCACACTGAAAGGAAAGGTGAGCGACAGTGACGGTAATGCGCTCGAATTGGCAACAGTAAGTTGTCTGGGACAGGGAAAGATAACGATGACGAACTTAAAGGGAGAGTTCTCACTTTCTCTCCATTCGGCTGATTCCGTGGAAATAAAGTTCTCTATGGTAGGCTACAAATCACGCTCCAGAGTTTTAAGAAATCCTCGTTCCAACCAAACGCTTCACATTGTCATGCAACCGATTGACGACCTGGGCGAAGTGGTAGTTACGGAGAAACGCAGACAGACGTCGCAATTAGAGCAACTGGACATAAAAGACGTCAAAGCAGTTCCGTCGGCCAGTGGAAATGCCATTGAAGACCTTATCCAACAGCAGGCAGGCGTATCGACACACAACGAACTGTCATCACAATACAACGTGCGTGGCGGTTCGTTCGACGAGAACTCCGTCTACATCAATAATGTGGAGGTCTACCGTCCTCTGCTCATACGCAGCGGTCAGCAGGAAGGTCTTTCGGTCATCAATCCAGACATGGTCGAGAAAGTAGGCTTTTCGACTGGCGGCTTTTCTGCCAAATATGGCGACAAGATGTCGTCGGCCCTCGACATTACCTATAAGCGTCCGAAAGCCTTTGAGAGTGCCGTAACGGCTTCGTTGTTAGGGGCAAGCGCTTATGTAGGCATGAGCACCAAGAAGTTTGCCATGAGTCACGGACTGCGCTACAAGACCAATCGATACCTGCTGGGTTCACTGGAGACCAAAGGCGAATACGACCCTAACTTCATTGACTATCAGACATTCATCAGTTTTGAACCTAACCGCCGTTGGACCCTTAATTTTCTGGGCAACATATCAGAGAACCGCTATAACTTCAAGCCAAAGGACCGAGAGACTTCTTTCGGCACGATGCAGGCCGTGAAATCATTCAGAGTCTATTTCGATGGCCAGGAGAAGGATTTGTTCCGCACGCTTTTCGGCACGGCCAGCATTACCCGAAACTTTGGCGACTCCACTCGCGTGCGCCTGCTTTGGTCGGCATTCCACACCAAGGAACAAGAGCGATTCGACATTCAGGGACAATACTGGCTCGATGACGCACAGTCCTCTTTCAATCTTGGTGTGGGAACCTATATGGAGCACGCACGCAACTATCTCACAGCCAATCTGCAGAGTCTGAAACTCATGTTTGAGAAAAAGCTGAAACGGCATGAGATAGAAGGCGGACTGACCATGAAGTGGGAGCACATCAAAGAGCAAAGTCGTGAATGGGAGATGCGCGATTCGAGCGGCTATTCTGTTCCACACAAGGAGAACCGTCTGGACCTCATCTACACGCTCAATTCGAAAAATGAGATGAACTCACGTCGTCTTGAAGGCTATGTCCAAGACGTGTTCCGCTGGACGACAGGCGAGGAAAGCGAAAGCAGCGACAATGAGGAAGGAGCACCCAGTCAAAGCTTCTACACGCTGACGTATGGTGTGCGCTTTGCCAACTGGTCGTTCAACAAAGAGACGATCATCTCGCCGAGAGTTTCGCTGGCCATCATCCCCTCATGGAACCATGACTTTACCCTGCGATTTGCCACGGGTCTCTACTACCAATCACCTTTCTACAAGGAACTGCGTGACACGACACTACAGGCCAACAACATCACCGTGGCTTCGCTCAATTCCAAAATCAAGAGCCAACGCTCCATCCAGTTTATTGCAGCAATGGACTATCGGTTCCGCATGATGAACCGTCCCTTCAAATTCACGGCTGAAGCCTACTACAAAGCACTCTCGAACCTCATCCCCTACAACGTGCAGAACGTGAAGGTGACCTACTATGGCGAGAACCTGACATCGGGCTATGCCGTCGGACTTGACCTGAAGCTCTATGGTGAGTTTGTACCGGGAACCGACTCGTGGCTCACCTTCTCACTGATGCGCACCCAGCAGAAGTTCAATGGACTCTGGGTGCCTATGCCTACCGACCAGCGATATGCTGTCAACTTCCATTTCACCGACTATTTTCCCGGCACCACCCGGTGGAAACTGACACTACGCTTGGCTTTTGCCGACGGATTGCCTTTCGGAGTGCCACACCGAGGACTTGAGGGACAGAACTTCCGTGCCCCTGCCTATAAGCGTGCTGACATCGGCATGAGTTTTCTGGCCTATTCCAACAAATCAACTCGCACTGTTGCTCTACGCAAAGTGTGGTTAGGTCTCGATGCACTCAATCTGCTTGGCATCTCGAACGTCAATTCATACTATTGGGTGACTGACATCAACAACCAGCAGTGGGCTGTTCCTAACTACCTGACAGGACGACAGATCAACGGAAAAGTAATTGTTGAATTTTAATTTTGAAAAATGCAAGTCATCTACGAGGATAATCACATCATCATCGTTAACAAGGAGAGCGGCGAAATCGTCCAAGGAGACAAAACAGGCGACATGCCTCTTTCAGATATTGTAAAACGCTATCTGAAAGAGAAATACAACAAGCCCGGTGAAGTATTTCTGGGTGTGGCCCATCGTCTGGACCGGCCTGTCTGTGGTCTTGTCGTGTTTGCCAAGACTTCAAAAGCACTCACCCGACTCAACAAAATGTTTGCGGAAAGCAGCGTGCGGAAGACCTATTGGGCCATCACGAAGAACGCTCCGCAAGCCCCCGAAGGACTACTGACCCACTGGCTCGTGAGAAACGAACAGCAAAACAAGTCATACGCTTACGATCACGAAGTGCCGCGTTCTAAGAAGGCCATGCTCAGATACAAAGTCATTGGCCAAGGCGACAACTACAGCCTGCTGGAGATTCAGCTGATGACGGGGCGGCATCATCAGATTCGGTGTCAGCTCTCTGCCATAGGATGCCCCATCAAAGGCGACTTGAAATATGGTGCCAAACGCAGCAATCACGACGGCAGCATATCGCTTCAGTCTCACCGTGTTGAATTCGTTCATCCTGTGTCGAAAGAGAACATTTGCATAACGGCTCCCCCGCCCCAAGACGCTTTGTGGCAGGTATTGTCGTCCGAAATCTAATGGACCTGTAGGGTACGTCATTCACTCTGTGCGTTTATGGCATTTACTGCGAGTGAATGACGTACTTACATCAGTTTTTTTACCGTAAATTTTACGGCAGCTACTTCAACATCAAATTGAACACCCTATTTCATTATCACTAAATAAGTTTAATTTTATGTTTTTTTCTTTACAAATCAATCACAAAGTTTTCTAATTTCGTTTTTTTTCATTTACTTTGCAGTTGATATGAAGAAAGCTTTCACGTGGATCGGACTCATTCTGCTAAGCCCAGTCCTTCTTTTTATAATAATAACCATCATACTCTATATCCCCTTCGTTCAGAACTGGGCTGTAGACAGGGTTTCGGCAATTGCTTCCGATGGAACGGACATGCAGATTACTGTAGACCACATAGATCTGAAATTCCCACTCGACCTAAGTATTCAGGGAGTAAAGGTTATTCAAGGCAATGACACGATTGCCGACATCGAAAGGACTGTTGTAGATGTGCGTATTCTTCCTCTCCTACGTCAGACTGTTGTCGTCAACACACTGGAAATCAATCAGGCAAAGATCAACACACAAAGTCTTATCTCCGACATTCAGGTAAGTGGTGCCGTAGGGCGATTGTCAGTCAGTTCGCGTAATATAGACCTTGCCGAAGGAATCGTTGACATCAACAATGC
>CACXXD010000102.1 GCA_902771445.1 uncultured Prevotellaceae bacterium | reverse complement strand
AACATAAACTAAACTTTCGCTTTCAATTTTAGAATTTGCCATACTATAGCTTTGTGCAAAGCGACCATGTCTTAGGTGACGAACTTGTATTTTGTCAATATAATTCATAAAAAAAGGGGGTTCGGAAAGTGGCATTCTGGAAACGGGGAGGCATGTATGGATATGCCATGCGGTAGGCATGGTTTTGAGATTGATATTGAATCAAAGTGGGTTTACAACCATATCAAACTGAGATATGACTTGAATCAGAACGTGATGGATGATGGAACTCAGTTTGATATGGCTGCAAACCCAGCATGATTCAATACAAATCACAGCACAAATGAGGGTGATTGCCAATCTGAGTTGTTCGAAAGGTGAGGCTCAGAGGGCGAGATTCTGTTCTTTTTGCGAAATAAAATTTTGCAACACGCTGTGAATCAGGGATATGCACAACCCCTCTCAATACTCGCATATTTGCAGGCCACTTAGAGTTTGGTGAATTTCGTGCGATTCTCAGAGGGGGTGTTGTCAAGAAAATTCATATTTTACTTGCTCCTTTTGAAAATCATCGTTTTGGGCATTTTCTGCCATTTACCCTTGTTGGGCAGTCGTATCGTGTTGCCCTTACCTTGTTTCAGGGTATAGACAGAATCGTTTTCCTGCGTGAGGGTGGCTGTCAGGTCTTCACTTCCAAAATCGTTGATTAATTGTAGGGTTGTCGTTTGGTCATCCTTTTCTGCCGAAATGACAATCCAGTAGAAGCTGTTGTTCGTCTTGCCCATGTAGCCGGCCACAGGTCCATACAGCTCGTGTCCAGGCACTATGAGACTTTGATTCTTCAGGTCGAGATTCATGAACACGTCGTACTCCTTATTATATATATATAGGTGGGCTGCCGACTTGTTGTTTCCGGCTGCTGCTTGCAGGCTTGCCAGGAACATAAAAAACACAAATAATGTTGATTTGTACATCTTTGCCATAATGCTTAAATTTTTCGCAAAGTTATATAAATAAGTCAAAAAAAGAGGAATTGGTGAAAATATATTCACGAATTCTTTCTTTATTTAGAATTAATTAATTAACTTTGCGGCCAATTATAATTGTAAACATGGGTAAAAATCAATTAAGTCCTGACTATATTTTTGAAGCGAGTTGGGAAGTTTGTAATAAGGTTGGTGGTATTTACACCGTACTTTCAACTCGTGCAAAGACTCTTCAGGATACTAACAAGGACAAGATTATCTTCATTGGTCCTGACTTTTGGAAAGAGACGGTATGTCCCTATTTTCAAGAAGAAAAGGCGCTCTTTGCTGATTGGCAATGGGAAGCAAAGGAGCAGGGTATTAGTGTTAGGGTAGGCCGCTGGGATATTCCCGGCAAGCCGATAGCCATTCTTGTGGATTTTAATCCTTATTTTGAGAAGAAGAACGAGATCTACACATGGCTATGGGAGAGTTATCAGGTCGATTCGCTGCATGCTTATGGCGACTATGACGAGGCTTCTATGTTCTCCTATGCAGCAGCATTGGTTGTCGAGAGTTTCTATCGCCACTATCTCGATGCATCGAAGAAGGTGGTTTTCCATGCCAACGAGTGGATGTGCGGACTGGGTGCGCTCTACATCAATCAGCGCGTGCCAGAGATTGCAACCATCTTCACGACGCATGCCACCAGCATTGGCCGTTCGATTGCAGGCAACCAGAAGCCGCTCTACGACTATCTCTTCGCATACAATGGCGATCAGATGGCGTGCGAGCTGAACATGCAGAGCAAGCACTCTATTGAGAAGCAGACCGCTCATCATGTGGACTGCTTCACAACGGTGAGCGATATTACTGCACGCGAATGTGTGGAGCTGCTCGACAAGCCTGTCGACGTGGTGCTGCCCAACGGATTCGAGAACACCTTTGTACCGAAGATGCCAGCTTTCACGCGCAAGCGCAATCTGGCCCGACGGAAGATGCTCGACGTGGCCAATGCCTTGCTGGGTGAGAATCTGTCGGATGATACGCTTATCGTCTCAACATCAGGCCGTTATGAGTTCCGGAACAAGGGTATCGACGTGTTTGTCGAGGCCATGAACCGACTCTTGCGCGATCGTGACCTGAAGAAGAAGGTGCTGGCCTTTATCGTCGTACCCGGCTGGGTGGGCGAGCCGCGCCAGGATTTGAAAGAGCGACTGGCCAGCAAGCAGCAGTATGACACTCCGCTGGAAGTTCCCCAAGTGACCCACTGGCTGCACAACATGGGACACGACAATGTGCTGAACATGATGAAGTTCTATGATATGCACAATCGTCGTGAAGACAATGTCAAGGTCATTTTCCTGCCTTGCTACCTTGACGGCAAGGACGGCATTCTGAACCTCTCTTATTATGATGTGGTGCTCGGAAACGATTTGTGCATCTATCCTTCCTACTATGAGCCTTGGGGCTACACACCGCTGGAGGCCGTCGCATTCAAGGTGCCTTGCATCACTACCGACCTGGCCGGCTTCGGACTGTGGGCCAACAAGGTGTTCGGACATGCCGGTGAGATACAGGATGGCGTGAAGGTCATTCATCGCACAGACTACAACTATTCGGAGGTGGCCGATATTATCAAGGACACGGTGGCCTTCTATTCGGGATTGTCTCAAAAGGAGATTGAGGCTTGCCGTAAGAATGCTGAGGCCCTTTCGAAGAAAGCACTCTGGAGTGAATTTATACAGTACTATAACGAGGCTTACGACTTTGCGCTTCGTCGTGCAGAGGAGAGAAAGCAAGCATCAGCAAAGTAAAAAAAATAATCATAGAAATTTTTTATTAAGTAACAAGTAACTAATATGAAAATCAAAGCAGATTACGTTAATGCTCCGCAGTGGCGCGAACTGACTGTCAAGTCTACACTGCCCGAAGAACTGAAATGTCTCGATGAGATTGCCCATAACCTTTGGTGGGTATGGAACTATGAGGCTCGCGACTTGTTCCGCGACCTTGATCCAGAACTCTATCACGACGTGAAGCACAATCCAGTACTGTTGCTGGAACGTTTGTCTTTTGCCCGCAAGGAGGAAATTGTCAAGGACAAGGCTCTCATGAAGCGCATCAAGAGCGTTTACGAACTGTTCAAGGCATATATCAATGTTGAGCCTGACAAGAATCGTCCCTCAGTAGCTTATTTCTCAATGGAATATGGCATGCACTCTGCCCTGAAGATATATTCGGGCGGTCTCGGCATGCTGGCCGGCGACTATCTGAAGGAGGCTTCTGACTCGAATGTTGATATGTGTGCTGTCGGCTTCCTCTATCGTTTTGGCTACTTCACACAGAGCCTGTCGATGGATGGCCAGCAGATTGCCAAATATGAGGCTCAGAACTTCACCTCTCTGCCCATCGAGCGCGTGCTGGATCAGGAAGGTCAGCCCTTGGTGGTCGACGTGCCTTACAACAACTATCAGGTTCACGCTTACGTCTGGGTGGTCAATGTAGGCCGCATCAAGCTCTACCTGCTCGATACCGACAATGAGATGAACTCTGACTTCGATAAGCCCATCACTCACTCTCTCTATGGTGGCGACTGGGAGAACCGTCTGAAGCAGGAGATCCTGCTGGGTATCGGCGGTGTGCTCACTCTGAAGAAGCTGGGCATCAAGAAGCAGATTTATCACTGCAACGAGGGTCATGCTGCGCTCTGCAACCTGCAGCGTCTGTGCGACTATATCGAAGAGGGCCTGACGTTCAATCAGGCTATGGAGCTGGTTCGTGCCAGTGGTCTTTACACCGTTCACACACCTGTTCCCGCTGGTCACGACTACTTCGACGAGGGGCTGTTCGGCAAGTACATGGGCGGCTATCCCCAGAAGCTCGGCATCTCTTGGGACGAGTTCATCGGCATGGGCCGCACCAATCCCGACGATCACGGAGAGAAGTTCTGCATGTCGACCTTCGCTTGCAACACCTGTCAGGAAGTCAACGGCGTGTCTAAGCTGCACGGATGGGTCAGCCAGAAGATGTTCTCTGGCATCTGGAACGGCTACTATCCTGAGGAGAACCACGTGGGCTACGTTACCAACGGTGTGCACTTCCCCACATGGGCTGCTACCGAGTGGCGCAAGCTCTATGCCAAGTACTTCGACAAGAACTTCATGTTCGACCAGTCGAACGAGGAAATCTGGCATTCTATCTACAATGTACCCGATGAGGAAATCTGGGCTACACGTCAGGCACTGAAGGACAAGCTGGTTGACTATATCGCGGTGCAGTTCCAGGAGACCTGGCTGAAGAATCAGGGCGATCCCGCTCGCGTGGTGAAGGTCGTTGAGCGCTTCAACCCCAACGCACTGGTCATAGGCTTCTGCCGTCGCTTTGCTACCTACAAGCGTGCTCATCTGCTGTTCACCGACCTGGACCGTCTCTCTAAGATTGTCAACAATCCTGAGCGTCCCGTCATCTTCCTCTTTGCTGGTAAGGCTCACCCCGCCGACGGTGCTGGCCAAGGCCTGATCAAGAGAATCTTCGAGATTTCTCAGCGTGATGAGTTCCAGGGCAAGATCATCTTCCTTGAGGACTACGACTTCCTGCTGGCTCGTCGTCTTGTATCGGGTGTTGACATCTGGATGAACACCCCGACACGTCCTCTCGAGGCATCGGGTACCTCTGGCGAGAAGGCCGAGATGAACGGTGTTGTCAACCTGTCGGTGAAAGACGGTTGGTGGCTTGAGGGCTATCGTGAGGGAGCCGGATGGGCTCTCACCGAGAAGCGCACCTATCAGAATCAGGGCTATCAGGATCAGCTGGATGCTGCTACTATCTACTCTCTGTTGGAGAACGAGATTGTTCCTCTCTATTATAAGAAGAACAAGAAGGGCATCAGCGAGGGCTGGATCAAGGTCATCAAGAACTCTATCGCTCAGATTGCTCCTCACTACACCATGAAGCGTCAGCTGGACGACTACTATTCTAAGTTCTATAACAAGGAGGCCAAGCGCTTTGAGGAGATTAGCAAGAACAACTTCCAGCTGGCCAAGGAAATCGCTTTCTGGAAGGAGTCTGTCGCTGAGCGTTGGGATGCCATCAATGTTGTTTCTGCTGAGTGGACTTATCCTTCTTCGGGCATTTCTACTGGCGAGAAGTACACCCTCCGCTATGTCATCAACGAGCAGGGTCTTGATGATGCAATTGGTCTGGAGAAAGTCAATGTGTTCACCAATGCCGATGGCGAAGAGCGCATCTTCAGCATCGAGCCGCTTAAGATGATTGGCAGAGAAGGCAACAACTTCATCTTCGAGGCTGAGCTGGCTCCTCATCAGGCTGGTATCTATAAGAGCGCAGTGCGCATGTATCCTAAGAACGACAAGCTGCCTCATCGTCAGGACTTCTGCTATGTACGTTGGCTGGAACTGCCTGTTGCATACTAATAGGACGATATATCTCACAAAAAAATACCTGTTGCATGATTGCGACAGGTATTTTTTTGTGGATGATTATGTGTTAGATTACTATATCGAGAACAGTCGATTTCTTTCGAGGGCAGTATCCTTTATTCCTGGATGGGTGGATACTTTCTGGTCCAGCCGTCCCAGCGCAGTCTCATCACACCAAAGAAAGCCTCGGAGAAAATGCCGCCCGACATCTTGGATACACCCTCACGCCGATTGACGAATATCACTGGCACTTCCTTGATCTTGAAACCAATCTTGTAGGCGGTGAACTTCATCTCAATCTGGAAGGCATAGCCTTTGAAACGAATCTTGTCAAGCTCGATGGTCTTCAGCACGCGGCGCTTGTAGCACTTGAAGCCTGCGGTGGTGTCGTGTACCTTGAATCCCGTCACGATGCGCACATATTTTGATGCGAAATAAGACATCAGCACGCGTCCTATGGGCCAGTTGACAACGTTCACACCGCTGATATAGCGTGAACCGATAGCAACGTCGTAGCCGTCGTCGGCACAGGCTGAATAGAGTCTGGGCAAGTCGTTGGGGTCGTGGCTGAAGTCGGCATCCATCTCGAAGATATACTGATAGTCTCGTTCAAGCGCCCATTTGAATCCTGTAATGTATGCCGTACCCAGTCCGAGCTTTCCGCTGCGCTCCAAGATGAACAGACGGTCGGAAAACTCATTGGCTATCAGTCCTTTCACAATCTTGGCTGTTCCGTCGGGCGATCCATCATCGATGACCAGTATGTGGAAGCACTTTTCCAGGCCGAACACCGCTCTGATGATTTTCTCGATATTCTCTTTCTCGTTGTAAGTAGGAATGATTACAATGCTGTCGCTTTGGTTCATGGTTTTGGTCTATTTTGTAATCTCCGTAATTGCTTCACCTATGCATGCGTTAGGCTGCTGGATGTGCAGCAATTGGCAGATGGTTGGTGCTATATCGGTGATGTGTACTTCGCGTGAAGTGGCTCCGTGCGGAATCTTCCATCCCATGAACAACAGGGGGATGTGTGCGTCGTAGGGGTTCCATTCGCCGTGTGTGGTTCCTACTGGCGACGACCAGCTGCCGAAGTCGTAATAGCCAGGTTCTACAACGAAGTAGATGTCGCCCGAACGACGCGGATGATAGCCTAACAGGATGCGGTCGCGCAGAATGGGAGGCAGACTGGTGGTCATGACCTTTTGGAAGTCGACGGCAAAGCAGATGTTGGGCGATGCTATCAGATGGTCGATGATGACCTGCTTTACCTCTTGCAGATCGAGTCCTTGTTCACTGATGGATTGATGATTCAGAAAAACACGATAGTCCAGAATATTATTGAGAACAGGTTTCAGCTTTTTTCCATAGTGCTTGCTGACGGCTGCTTCAATGTCTTTCTTTCCTTTCTCGTCCAGCCAGGGACCACCGTGCAACTTGTGTTCCTGCATGAACTTCCAGTTGTGGGCTGCGCCGTGGTCGGCAGAGAGGAAAAGCACGTAGTTGCCTTTTCCAACCTGTTCGTCGAGTGCGTTCAGCAAGCGTGCAATGTCTTTGTCAAGTTGCAGATATGCTTCATCGGTGTGCTCGCCACGGGTGCTCCATTCATGTCCGATGACATCTGTCTGCGAATAGCTGACGCAAAGCATGTCGGTTGTCTCACCCTTGCCCAGTTGTTCGGCCTTGAGTGCTGCAATAGCCATGTCGGTAGTGATGGTTCCGCAGAGTGGGGTATATCCGATTCTCTTTCCGGCTTTTTTGAATTCTTTGTTCTTGGCCAACAGTTTGTTTTGCTGTTTCACCCATTCGGGCAGTTCGTTCATGTAGTAGGTACTGGTGATGAAACAGCCGTTATTCGTATCCAGCCAGTAAGCAGCATTGGCAGCATGGCCGGCAGGCAAGATGGCTGCGCGGTCCTTATAGCTGATGCCGATTACCTTCGATTTGAAGTCGGTGTGCAGTCGCAACTGGTCGCCGATGGTAGTTGCCAGCAAGTTGCGTGGCGACTCCTTTCCTCTATCCCAGTCACTGCCCACGGTCTGCACCGAGTCGTCTTGTGTGCAGTAAGTCGGCTTGCCGTCAATAAAGAAGTTATTGCCGCAAATGCCGTGTAGTGCAGGCGTCGAGCCTGTGTAGATTGACGTATGTCCAATGGCAGTAACGGTGGGAACATAGTTGATCAGACAGTTGTTGCATGAATATCCCTCGTTGATTATGCGAAGGAATCCGTCGGCAGTGAATTGCTGATGATAGCGGTCCAGATAGTCCCATCGCATTTGGTCGACAACGATGCCTACAACCAGTTTGGGTTTTTCTCCAAAAATGGCCTGCGCATAGGTGGACAATGTGCAGGCCAGTGATAATATAATGAATAATTTTCTTCTCATGTGTTAGCAATGACAGGCTTGCTTCAGCCGTTTTGGTTTCCTGTTTATTTCGATTCCTCCATGTTACCTTCAATATAGAGGCGAGTCATTTCCACGGCACCGTTAGTGCGGATGGTGATGCTCTTCTTGAAGTGACCGGCGAATTTGCCCGTACCATTATAGGTTACTTTTATTTCGCCTTTCTCTCCGGGCTGTATGGGAGTCTTGGTATATTCTGGCACAGTGCAACCGCAAGATGCCACGGCCTGATTGACAACCAGAGGCTGTTCACCCACATTGGTGAAAGAGAAAACACAACTGACAACAGGTTCTTTGTCAGAGAAGTTACCAAAATTGTGAGTCACCTTATCGAATTTGATTTCAGCAGGTTTCTGTGCCAGCATCATGGTCATGCTTCCAAGCAGCATGATGGCCATCAAAAGAATTTTCTTCATATTTATTCAGAATTAATATTAAATTGGGGGCAAAAGTAATAAAATACTTGCAGATAACGTCGTATGTACAAGTTTTTTAATATATTTTTAAGAAAAAACTCATGTTCGGCATTTCCTGCGCTTTATGCCTCTACTTTTTTAATAGTTTATAATACTCGGTGGCACCTAACAAGAAGCAGCCTGTTCCGTAGTCTTCAAAGTCGGGTACCTTGTCGTAGCTCAGGGGCTGACCAGCCGAAGGATCCTTGCCTGTGCCTTGCATCCAGCCGAGGAATCCGTCATGGTGTACGGCATCTTTCACCATTGCGGCCCAGGCGCGGTCGCATACGGGGCGATAAACTTTTTCTTTCAGATAGCCTTGTTGCAGTCCCCATGACATGCCATACAGGAAGAGGGCGGTGCCAGAGGTCTCTTTCATTTCATAGTTTGTCGAAATAAGACTTGGATTCCAGAAGCCGTCTTCGCGCTGACATTTCAGCAGTCCTTCGCTCATCAGCAGAAAGTCCTTCTTCAGTTCCTTGTATTCCTTCGAACCCTTGGGCAGCAGATTCATGCAGCGCACGAGAGCCGCATACACCCATCCATTGCCGCGACTCCAGTAGCAGTCCTTTCCGTCCGGCTCCTTGTAGGGAGGCACATAGTCGGCATCGCGCCACCACAGTCCGTCGTCAGTGTTGAAGAGACCTTTGTTGGGATTGCCCTCGCCGCGTCCGCACTCATTGCGGCTCCAGCGATACATAGCCATGCCATGATTCAGATACTTCTTGTCGCCCGTCAGCTTGTAGATTTGTACATAGAGAGGCATGGCCATCTGAATGGCATCAATCCATGTCCACCAGCCATACAGCGAGTTCACCGTAGTCTTAGCTTTCGGGGTTGTGGTCTGCACCTTGGTGTTCGGTGTCTGCATCTGATGATCCAGATTGGCTATCACATTTTTCAGCTGTTCCTTGTAGTCCTTTTTCAGGTAGGGCAGCAGTTCCACGTATGTCTGAGCACAGCACTGGTCGTCGGCATCGCAGGTGTTCACTCCGTTTCGTGGCATCCATTTGTGAAAGTCAGCCCATGTCGTAGCGTAGTCCAGATAGCGCTGCTGAGGGTCAATCTCTTGCAGGGCCATCAACCCTTCATAGTAGACGGCTCTTGTCCAGAGGCTTGAAGGGCGAATTTTTTTCACGTTGGTGGGAATGGTAGGGTCCTGATACTTGGCCATGAAGTAGTCGTTGGCCTTGCGTGTCACGTTAAGGACTTCTTCTGCGGTTGTCTGTGCTGCTAATTGCAGTGCGCTGATGGCAAGGCAGCAAAGCGTGATTAGTTTTTTCATTGTTTTCGTTTGTTGAAGATTTTGTGCGCAAATATAATAATAAAAGGTGAAACACACAAGAAAAACGAAAAGAAAATGGGGGAGATGCAGAGTGAGTAACATCAGACGACTACATAAAAAAGTAGAGACGCCACAATGTGATGTCTCTACCGTGTGGATGTATGTTCTTCTTACTTCAGCACAACCTTCTTGCCGTTGACGATGTAGAGTCCCTTCGTGGCATTCTCAACGCGCTGGCCTTTCAAGTTGAAGATGACCGTTTTCGTCAGTTTTTCTGTGGCAATGGTGTTGATGCCGGCCTGAGCCTGCTTGTCCAGATAGGCTTTGTAGGCCGTAATCAGTTTTCCGACGGCCTCGACCAGATTCGGAATGTTTGGATTCTCAGCGTTCAGCAGGGCTGTGACTTCTGCAAGGGCAGCCTGCACGTCGGCATCGTCAATGTTCTGCAATTTGGCGATAAACTCCTTCGTGGCGGCTATGAAAGGCTCGCCTATGGCATTGATTGCAGGAATGATTTCCGACAGATTGCCACTTTCCAGTGCTGTCTTGGCGTTTGCGATGGCAGCGTTCAGTTCTTCGTTGTCGAGCGTCTCTGCATAGATGCACATCTTGTTGACGACATCCTGGGCAGCAAGTCCTCCCTCCTCGGCAACTTTCTGCAGAGCAGCCACAAGGCTGTCGTAATTGCCGGTAAACACAGCGATGGGAATAGTCCTCTGAAGTTCGTCGATAGCCCTAGCTAATTCTGTGTATCCGTAGTTGTCGGCAAATGTCTTTGCCTCGGCCAGTATTGTGGAGACCTTGGTGATGGAGGCTGTTATCAGGTTCTTCAATGCATTCTGCATGGCCTGTTCGTCATTATTGGCAAGGGCCTCCTTGGCGGCAGCTATTTCTTCTTTCAGCAGGTCGGGTGCATACTTTTCAAGCAGTTCGATGAAACTCTCCAGCAGTTCCCTGGTAGATGACTGTCCGGCCTCTCCTGCTGCGTAGCGTAACGTTGATTCGTCAGTGGCCCGATTGCTATTCTGGACGGCAGATGCCGAGACGGCCACGAAAGCAAACAATAATAGAGATAAAAACTTTTTCATATTTATATTTTGTGTTGTTATGATTCCTTGTTACATGACGGCTGCATGACTCAGTCTTTCTTCTTTAAATATCTAAATAGTCGAACAGATCGAAGGTTCCGACCTCGTTTACGATGTCAAGACTGGGAACAACCTCAACCATCCGGGTGTTGCCACTTGCCTTGTCAACATAGAAATGGACAAAAGAGCCAGTGTAGCTGCGGAAGATCACTTTGTATTCAGTCTCGCTTTCGTCGCCCATCGCCACATACATTATTTCGGGATTCTCTTCGGCAATGCTCCAGTCGTAGTTGCTGTGGCAGTAGCTGTTCACGCCTTCAAAGGCCATCTCTCCTGTGATCTGAGTGGTCTGTGTCTCTTCCTGAGCCTCAGGAGTGGTTGCTGTGTTGCTCTTTCGGCATGATCCGAAGAGCAAGACCGCAAATAGGGGTATAAGAAAATATTTCATGTAAATGTTATTGTTGTTTATCTTACTCATAGCAATGAAAATGTTTGAAATTCGGGTGCAAATATACAAACTTTTCTTTATTTAATCACCTGATGTGTCAATATAAAACATTTTTTCACATACTTTCCAACGTGTATTACGGGGCTGTTTTCGTCACTTTTAACGTACAAACTGCTTGTAATTCCTATATATTATGTACCTTTGCACTCGTTATAACTTTTGTTTCTACGCAAATACCAAAATAACTTTAGTTATATTGAAGAATCCAACATGACAAATGAATATCAAGTGAGAGTGCTGCCCGAAGTGGCTGCACAACAGGAATTGCTGAAGGCTTTTCTGGCAGAAGAATACGGATTTCGGCAAGAAGAGGTGATGGGGTTGCGCATCTTGAAACGTAGTATTGATGCACGGCAGCGCACTATATATATTAATATAAAGGTACGCGTGTATATCAACGAGCTCCCTTCCGACGACGAGTATGTCCATACCGACTATCCCGATGTGAGCCATCAGCCACAGGTGGTCGTCGTGGGAGCAGGCCCCGGCGGTCTGTTTGCCGCCCTGCGACTGATTGAGCATGGGCTTCGTCCGATCGTGATTGAGCGCGGAAAGGATGTGCATGAGCGCAAGAAGGATCTGGCACAGATAGCACGCACACAGGTGGTGGACGGCGAGAGCAACTATTGCTTCGGCGAAGGCGGTGCCGGTGCCTACTCGGACGGAAAGCTCTACACACGCAGCAAGAAGCGAGGCAGCATCGACAAGATTCTGAACGTGTTCTGTCAGCATGGGGCTTCGACCGCCATCCTGGCCGATGCCCATCCGCACATTGGCACCGACCGACTGCCGAAGGTCATTGAGAACATGCGCAACACCATCATAGCGTCGGGCGGCGAGGTGCATTTCCAGACCAAGATGACGCGCTTGCTCACGCAGAAGGACACGGTG
>CACXXD010000101.1 GCA_902771445.1 uncultured Prevotellaceae bacterium | reverse complement strand
CTCTTCCACCATTCGCTCCAGCGGATCGGCCATGTAGTAGTGGTGGAACACGTTGTTCGACTTGCTGTCCACTCCCTTCGGCTCTGTTCCCATCTCGATGTCCAGACCGCCGGTGGCCGCCTGCCACGTGTCGGTCACGGCATTCCAGTCGCTCACCAGCGCACCGTCCCAGCCCCATTCCTGTTTCAGAATCTTGTTGAGCAACTGGTCATTCTGTGAGCAGTGTACGTTCTGCCAGAGGTTATATGAGCCCATGATGGTCCACACGTGGGCCTGCTTCACGGCTTGCTCGAAAGGATAGAGATAGATTTCGCGCATGGCCCGCTCGCTCACGTTCACGTTCACCGTGAAACGGTCGGTCTCCTGGTCGTTCAGCACGAAGTGCTTCAGACAGCAGGCCACACCGTTCTTCTGGGCTGCAACGATGTAAGGCACCACCATTTCGGCTGCCAGACAGGGGTCTTCGCCCATATACTCGAAGGCACGCCCGTTGAGCGGTGTGCGCTGTATGTTCACGCCAGGCCCCAGCATCACGTCCTTGCCACGGAAGGCAAACTCCTCGCTGACCGAATGGCCGTAGAGGGTTGCAAGGTCACGGTTCCATGTGGCCGCCAGACACGTCAGCGACGGGAAGGCCACAATCGAGTCGTTGGTCCAGTGGGCGGGACTCCAGGCGTTCCACTCCAGTTCCTCGCGCACACCGTGCGGGCCGTCGTCCATGTTCAGCTGACGGATGCCCAGTCGGGGTACGCCGGCTGATGTAAACTTGCTCTGCGCGTGCAGCACCTTGATTTTCTCGTGGGTTGTCATGCGACTGAGCGCATCTTTCACTCGCTGTTCCATCGGAGCCTGCGGGTCTAAGTAGACTTGTGCTTTCATTGTCATTGCAGTCATGATTAGCAATGCGAAGATCATCGATTTCTTCATGTTGTGCAGACTGGTTAGTTATTTATCGGTTGTTGAGATGTCGGTTGCTATTCCTGTCCGTTTGATGGCCAGCATGGTCAGGTCGTCACTCTGTTCGGCCTCGCCCACGAAGTTGTGCACGGCATTGGTCATTTCCTCAATCAGCTTCTCCGGGGTGTTGTGGCCCTTGCTCATTGCGCGTCTGGCCATGTCGACGATCCGGTCTTCGCCAAACTGTCCGTGGCTGATGTTCTCGGCCTCGGTCAGTCCGTCGGTGTACAGGAAGATGGTGGTGCCTGTGCTGATGGTCGTCTCCTGCACCGTGTAGTTCCAGCCGCCCATGACACCGGCAGGCAGGTTGCTGTCCACGGGCAGCAGCGTCACATCGCTGTCGAGGATATAGGGTGCATCGTGACCTGCATTGCAGTAGCGCAGCAATCCGGTCTGCAAGTTGAGCACACCCACGAAGATGGTGACAAACATATTGTTGTCGTTGCCCTGTGACAGTGAGTCGTTCACGCCTTCAACAATCTTTTCGGGATGCGACGTGTGGGCCGATATGTTGCGGAAGAGCGAGCGCGTGACGGCCATCACCAGCGAGGCGGGGACACCCTTGCCGCTCACGTCGCCAATGCAGAAGAACAGTTCCTCGTTGTTGATGTAGAAGTCGAACAAGTCGCCGCCTACGGCTTTGGCAGGCTTCAGCTGTGCGTAGATGTCAATGTCGTTGCGCTCAGGGAAAGGCGGGAATGTCTTGGGCAACATCGACATCTGAATGTCGTGTGCAATCTTCAGTTCGTTTTCTATCGAAGCCTTCGATGCGGTGGTCGTCTTCAGTTCCTCGATGTAGAGCGTCAGCGAGCCTTGCATGTTCTCGAATGCGTCGCGCAGCTTTTTCACCTCGTCGTCGTGCTTGATGGTGGGCAACGGCACGTTGAAGTTACCCTCAGCCACTTGGTTGGCCGAAGTGGCCAGTTGTTTGAGCGGCTTGGCCAGTCGACGGATGGTGAGGAAACAGGTTGGGAATAAAAGCATCAGTGTGAAGGCTATGAACATGAGGAGCAGGATGCCTATGACGATGCCCGGCATTTCGAGGTCGATCCACGAAACAACAGAGACGATGTTCCAGTTGGTGTGGTTCAGTCGACCGAAGAAAACATAGCAGTCCAGTCCGTCAAATTCGAACTTCATATTTTCCTCGTCATTGCTTATCTTTTCGTCTTTCAGTTTTTTGCGCAGTTCCTGAATGGAATATTCATCGGTCTCCTTCAGATGCGAGAACAAGGTGTCCTTCATGATCAGCTTTTCGTCGGGATGCGTGATGAATACGCCGTCACGGTCGGTGATGAATCGTCATCCAGTCAAGCGACAAGTCGGCGCCGATGACGGCCACGGTGCGCCCCGTCTTGTCGTGAATGGGCAGCAGATAGGCCACCATTGGTTTCTTGTCGGAGCCGTCGAAGAAAGGCTTCGACCATCGGCCTTTCTTGGCATTCAGTCCTTTCTGGAACCACTCACTGTTCAGATAGTCGTTGTCTGGTCCGCCTAAGTTGTGGGTTGTCACAATGCCAGCACTGTCTTTCACCGCGTAGGGAACGAACCAGCGGCCTTTCTGTGGGTAGTAGTTCTCCACGAAGCTGATGCCGCAACTGTGTATGCGGTTGTTCTTTTCCACGATGCGCCTCATGATTTCCTGCAATTCATCGGGGCGGTCGAGCGACTGTTCAATGTAGTACGCTTGGTTGTTGATGGCCACGTGTAAGTCTGAAAGCACCCTGCGCGTATATTCGGCACTGCTGCGCATGCTCATGTGGAAGGCCTGCGAATAATATATTGTTGTGCCGTATCGCGTGAGGTAGAAGATGGCAACCGACATGATGCCCATGAGTATGAACAGATAGAAAATGATTCTGTTCGACATGCGGGTAGCGAACGACCGTCTTAGTTTCATGATGGCTTGTGTTTAAAAGTTATTCGGCAGGCTCCAATTTGAACAGCTTGTCGCTGGGACGAATCTTCCCGGTGACGGGGATGGCGATGCGCGTGCCTTGCGGAGCCACTTCGACGGGATTTCCGTCGTTGTCGTGTATCTCAGTGGCGGTCAGATACATCACACCTGTCGTTGGCCCGGTCACCAGCAGCTTGTCGCCCACGCGGAATGTGGTGGCTTCTACGGTGAATTCGGCTACGCCAATCTTTGAGAAGTATTTCACGCCACGGCCCACATAGACCTTGCGCTCAGTGGCATTCGAGCCGTAGTTGGTGTTCCATTCGCCCAGTCGCTGCCCCAGGTAGTAGCCGTCCCAGAAGCCGCGGTTGAAGACAGTGGCCAGTCGCTGGTCCCACTCGTCCTTCTTCTCTTCGGTGAAGGTGCCGTCGAGCACGGCGGCGATGGCCTCCTTGTAGCACTTCACCACGGTGTAGACGTATTCGGGGCCTCGTGCGCGTCCTTCAATTTTGAACACACGCACACCGCTGTTCATCATTTTGTCGATGAAACGGACGGTTTTCAGGTCTTTCGGGCTCATGATGTATTTGTTGTCTATCTCCAGCTGATTGCCCGTCTCGTTGTCGGTCACGGTGTAGCTTCGGCGGCAAATCTGCACGCATTCGCCCCTGTTGGCCGATCGGTTGGCATTGTCGAGGCTCATGTAGCACTTGCCCGAGATGGCCATGCAGAGTGCACCGTGGCAGAACATCTCGATGCGCACGGGCTGTCCCGACGGTCCGCAGATGTGCTCCTCCTCGATGTGGCGATAGATTTCGGCCACCTGATCCATGCGCAGTTCGCGGGCCAGTACCACCACATCGGCAAACTGAGCATAGAACTTCAGCGCCTCGGCATTGGAGATATTGAGCTGGGTGGAGAGATGGACCTCTATGGGTCTTATAGGACTTATAGGACCTATGCCTTCTTTCCTGCAGTATTGCATCACTGCTATGTCGCTGGCGATGATGGCGCTGATGCCGGCCTCCTTGGCGGCATCGACAATCTGGCGCATCAGCTCCAGGTCTTCCTGATAGATGATGGTATTGACGGTGAGGTAGCTCTTCATGCCGTGCTCAGCACAGATGGCGGCTATCTCGCGAAGGTCGTCGATGGTGAAGGTCGATGCCGAATGGGCCCGCATGTTCAGCTTCTCTATGCCGAAGTAGATGCTGTCGGCTCCGGCCTGGATGGCGGCAGCCAACGATTCGCGTGAGCCCACAGGGGCCATGATTTCAAAATCACTTATTGTCATTGATCGTTCGTTGTTGATTGCAAATTTTTCTTTGTCCTCTTGTTACAGCAACGGGGAGAACAGACGAGTCAGACTCTCCCACAGCTGTACGAAGAAGCGTGGGTGCATGCGTCCGGGGATGTTGACGAGCAACTCCGACTCTGCCTCGTCGGCCAGATAGATGTCGCGCATCTTGCAGGCGGCCTCTGCTCCATAGAAGAAGGTGTTGGCCTCGAAGTTGTTTTCCAGTGAGCGGAAGTCGATGTTGGTCGAGCCGCACGTGGCGATGCAGTCGTCGCACACAATCATCTTGGAGTGCAGGAAGGCGGGCTTGTAGAGCGACACCTTGACACCTGCCTCAGCCACCTCGCGCAGATAGCTCCGACTGGCCCACTGCGTGAGCCACGTGTCACCGTTGAGTGGCACCAGCAGGCGCACGTCGACACCCGTCGAGACGGCGGTCTTCAGGGCGAAGAGCACGATGCTGGTGGGCAGGAAGTAGGGTGTCTCTATATAGACGTAGCGCTTGGCGTTCATGATGATGTTCACCAGCCCCTGCATGATTTCGGGCATGGGCGACTGCGGTCCGCTGGTGACGGTCTGCAGCAGTGTCGAGCTTTCCTGCGTGCCACTGGTGGGTCCGGGGTAGTATTTGCTGTCGTTGATCAGTGTGCTCTCCACGAAGAACCAGTCGATGAAGAAAGCCTGTTGCAGCGAGTAGACTCCGTGTCCCTCGATGCGGGCCATCGTGTCGCGCCACGGCAGATGTTTCTTGTTCTTGCGGGTGCCTCCGTTCACGTAGCGCAAGGCTATGTTCATGCCGCCTATGTAGCCTATGCTGCCATCGATGACGATGATCTTGCGGTGGTTGCGGTAGTTGGCCTTGCTGGTCAGTCGGGGGAAGTGGACGGGCAGGAACGGGCGCACCTCGATGCCGGCCTGTTCCATGCGGTCGAAGAAGCGGTTGCTCACGCTCCAGCAGCCCACGTCGTCGTAGATGACGCGCACCTCTATGCCCTGTCGGGCCTTGCTTATGAGCGCGTCGCTCACCAGCTGGCCCAGCGGGTCGTCCTCAAAGATGTAGATGTCGATGTGGATATGGCTTTTGGCCGAGGCAATGTCGCGCAGCAGCGAGGGGAAGAACTCGTAGCCGCTGGTCATGAAGTTCACCTTGTTCTGTCCGAAGGGCAGCGACGAGTTCTGACTGGCAAAGAGTTCGATGATGGACTTGTGGGCTTCGGGCAGCACGAGTCCGTGCTGTTCGATGGAATCGAGCATGGCGTTGCGCGATGTCTGGTCGAGCGTGTGTCGGTGCACCAGTCGCTTGCGGCGCGTGTTGATGCCGAAGAAGAGATAGGCCAGCAGGCCGATGATGGGTACGAAGTAGATGACGAGCGCCCAGGCCACGGTCTTTGCCGGTTGGCGGTTGTCCATGACCACATGGATGACAGCCAGGATAGCTGTCACCTGATAGAAGATGAATATCAGGTTGGTGGCACTCATGTTGTGTTGATCTTATTTGATGCCTATCAGTTTGTGGGTCTGTAGCGAAAGTCGCCAGTGCGGATGTTCCTTGATGTAGCGAACACAGTCGCGCAGGATGAGCGAGTTGCGCTGTGGCTCGTCGGTATCGCAAGGCTGAAGGAAGAGGTAGTCGGGCTGTGCGGCTAACTGCGGTGTGAGGGCAGCAAGCGCGGCCTCGGGGTTGTAGGTCTCGTCGAACACCAGTTTCAGTTCGTCGGGCTGTTTGTTGCCCACGGCCACGGTCCACTTGCCGTTCTGCGGTTTGGGCGAGAGTGTCAGCCAGTCTACATTGGCCGGAGCAGGACGGGTTCCGTTGCTTTCCATTGCCACGGTGTAGCCGTGCTGGTGCAGCAGGTCGACAAACGCTTCGTCGGCTTGCAGGGTGGGTTCGCCGCCTGTCAGCACCGCAAAACGTGTGGCATGCTTGCCGATCTCGCCAAGAATCTCGTCGGCTGTCATGAGGCTCAGGCTGTCGAACTCGGTATCGCAGAACGGGCAGCGCAGATTGCAGCCCGCAAAGCGCACGAACACTGCGGCATGCCCGGTGTTGAGGCCTTCGCCCTGTAGCGAGCAGAAGATGTCGTTCACCTTATATTTATTGTCGAGCATCATCGTCGTCCTCCTCGTAAATGGCAATGTTACCCTCGCTCTCCTGAACGACGGCCTTGTAGCATTGTGGAATCTGCTCGGTACACCAGCGGGCGATGTTCTCTGCCGTGGGGTTGAACGGCAGCACGTCGTTCAGGAACTGATGGTCGAGCGGTCCTTTTATTTTTCGTTTAATCTCACTGAAGTCCACCACCATGCCGTTGCGGTCCAGCTGGCGAGCACGGCAGAAGATCGTGATGATCCAGTTGTGGCCATGCATGCGGCAGCACTTGCTCTCGTAGTCGAGCTCAAGCTGGTGACTGGCCGATATTTCTATTTTCTTCTGAACGTAGTACATAATCTTTTTTCGGGGGGTGCGAGGAGACTATGCAATCACCTCGATGCCCAGTTTCTTGGCGCAGATGTTGCGCAGTTCTTGTGTGCTGATGCAGTCTTGCATGAGCTGTCTGATGCGCTCCATGTCGTTGCCTGCCTGTCGCATCTCCCGCTGAATCTGCTTCAGTCGCACTTCGACGATGGCACGCCGGAAGTCCATGATGAGATGGAACACAAGCTGGCGCAGACTGTCCTCGTTGGTTTGCATCACGAAGCGCCCGCCCAGCTGATAGCGGTCGATGGCCAGTCGCGAGGCCAGTCGGCTCACCTCTACGTCGGGGTGACTGCAGAAGTAGGTCTCGGCCTTGAAGCCCGGGTCCTTGCTGTGGGCCACGGCCTCGGCCAGTATCTGATTGCCTAGGGGCGAACTGAACTGCAGTTCGTCCTGCCCCAGGTCAAAGTCGATGTATTCGGCCACGTTGAACGTGAACACCTGTCCGTCGTCGGTCTCCTGATGGTCTATGATGACCTGCTCGCCGTGTCGGATGACCTCGCGCAACAGCAGCAGCTCTATCTGCGAACCGCCGCCGGGCAGTCCTGTGGGCATCGACGAGGGCTGTTCGGTTCTCGTCTCAGTGGGTGCTGCGCCCATGTCGTCGGGGGAAAAGCCCGGCTCCCCTCCATTGGGGGCAGGTGCCTGCCGTGCCTGTTCGCGCTCGCGCTCCTTTGCCTTGTCCTCCAGATCCTTGCGGATGAACTTGTTCATCTCGGCAATGAGCGTCTGCTCCTTCATGTTGATGCGCTGCGCGAAGTCAGTCAGATAGGTGGACCGAAGAATCTGGTCGGGTACCACCGATATGCTCCTGACGATGCCGGCGATGGCCTCTGAGCGTTTCACGGGGTCGCTCACGTTCTCGACCGTCAGCTTCGTCTTGAAACTGATGAAGTCGGTCTGGTGCTCCTCAATATACTTGCGCAGTTGCTCCGACGAGTGCTTGCGAGCAAACGAGTCGGGGTCGTCGCCGTCGGGCAGCAGCAGCACCTTGACGTTCATGCCCTCGGCCAGCAGCATGTCGGTGCCGCGCATGGCAGCATGTATGCCAGCCTCGTCGCCGTCGTAGAGCAGGGTGATGTTCTGCGTGAAGCGGTGCAGTATATGTATCTGGTGCAGCGAAAGCGCCGTGCCGCTGTTGGCCACCACGTTCTCAATGCCCGACTGGTGCATGGCGATCACGTCGGTATAGCCCTCCACCATGAACACGCGGTCTTCCTTGACGATGGCACGCTTGGCCTGATAGATGCCGTAGAGCTCGCGGTCCTTGTGGTAGATGTCCGATTCGGGCGAGTTGACGTACTTCTGAGCCACGCCCTTGGTGCGTGCGTCGAGCAGTCGTCCGCCGAAGGCCACTACCTTGCCGCTGACGTTCAGCCAAGGGAAGATGACGCGGCCACGGTAGCGGTCTGCCAGGCTCGTCGGCTGGCTTTCGCTCGGGCTTCCCTCGTTCGCGTTGGGGGCATAGCACAGTCCCGTCTTCACCAGGAACTCCGCCTTGTAGCCTGCCTTCAGGGCAGCCGACGACATGGCATCGCGGCGGGGGAGCGAAAAGCCCAGCTGAAACTTCTCGATGATGTCGTCGCGTATGCCACGACTGCGAAAGTACTGCTTGCCGATGGCGATGCCGTCGGGGTCGGTCTTCAGCACTTCGTGGAAGTACTTCATGGCCCACTCGTTGACGATGTACATCGACTCGCGCTCGCTCTGCTCCTGTCGCTCCTCGTTGCTCAGCTCTTTTTCTACAATCTCAATGTTGTACTTCTTGGCCAGCCACCGCAGGGCGTCGGGATAGCTGATCTGTTCGTGCTCCATGAGAAAGCCGGCAGGGGTGCCGCCCTTGCCGCACACAAAGCAGTGACAGATGTTCTTGGCAGGGCTGACCATGAACGAAGGGTTCTTGTCGTCGTGGAAAGGGCATAGTCCTTTATAGTTGACACCGCTCTTGCGCAGTGTCACAAATTCGCCCACCACGTCTACAATGCGTGCTGCGTCGATAATCTTGTCTACTGTTGCCCTGTCAATCATCCGCTTTGCATGATTTGGGCGCAAAGTTAATCAAAATTATCGAGATACGGAAAAATGCCGCTATTTATTTTCGACCGTCTGCTTTCGCACAGCGCATCGTCTGGCTTGTTTCCCGATGAAATGAATCATATATCTATTTACATAAAATAAGTTAATTGTTTTGTGAATATTCTTGTAATAAGTAATTGTTTTGGTAATTTTGCAGGCTTTTTCATAGGAACATTATTATTAATAAAGGTATTAGAGATAACTGCAAACAGCGTATATGAGACAACTTAAAATACAAAAAAGCATTACCAACCGCTCGAGCGAAGCTCTCGACAAGTATCTTGTGGAGATTGGCAGAGCACCACTTATTTCTATTGACGAAGAGATTGAACTGGCTCAGACCATCCGCAAGGGTGGGCGAGAGGCCGACCGTGCCAAGGAGAAACTCATCAATGCCAACCTGCGTTTCGTCGTGTCGGTGGCCAAGCAGTATCAGCATCAGGGACTCACGCTCACCGACTTGATCGATGAGGGCAACATTGGACTGATCAAGGCGGCTGAGAAGTTCGACGAGACTCGTGGCTTCAAATTCATCTCATACGCCGTTTGGTGGATTCGTCAGAGTATCCTGCAGGCCATTGCCGAGCAGAGCCGTATCGTCCGACTGCCCCTGAACCAGACGGGCGCACTGAGCAAAATCAACCAGACCATCAACAGTTTTGAGCAGAAGTTCGGTCGTCGTCCCTCCAACGCTGAGCTGGAGGAGCTGACGGGTGTGGAGAGTGAGAAGATTGAGCAGGCCATCAAGGCCGATGCCCATCACATGAGCATCGATGCACCTTTTGGCGAGGACGACGACAACTCGATGGCCGACCTGCTGTCGTCGGGCGATGACAGTCGCACCGACAAGCATGTAGACTATGAGTCTTTGACCTCCGACCTGGACAACGTGTTGCGTTCGGTTTTGAAGGATCGTGAGTTGCGCATCGTGAAGGAGTGCTTCGGCATTGGCTGTCACGAGAAGGGTTTGGAAGAGATAGGCACCGAGATGGGCTTGACGCGTGAGCGTGTCCGTCAGATACGTGAGAAGAGCATTGCCAAGCTCCGTGAGAGCGGCTATGCCAAGGTGCTCATGAAGTACCTGGGCTAAGGGTCAGCGTTCGCCCGTCGTTGTGGGTCGCCCGTCGTTGTGGGTCGCCAATCTTGGCGACAATAAAAAAGGCCCGGCCATCGCATCGCGATGGCCGGGCTTCTTGCTTGTTTTTATTCCTCTGGCAGCATTACGACCTCTGCGCGGTCGCCGCTCTTCAGCAGCTCCTTCATGAAGGTCATGATGCCCTCGGGTGTTTGGGCCTCTACGGTCTTCTTGTAGTCGGTGTAGAAATCAACCCCGTAGTCGCGCAGGCGATTGATCTGACGAATCCAGAAGTTATTGGTCTTAGCCTCGTCGTCAATAGCCTTCAGCATGTACTCCTTCACCTTGGCCAGCTTCTCGGCATCGACGGCCTTGGTCAGTCCCTGCACTTCCTCGTCCATGATCTTCATGGCCACGTCGCCCTTCTCAGGCTTCATGGGGCAGTAGACGAGCACAGTACCGGTGGTACGATAGTCGTCGCGCTGCACGCCGGCCTGAGCCATCACTGAGTAGGCAGCTGAGGCCTCCTCACGGATCTTCTCGGTGTAGAGCATGGTCAGAATCTGTCCGGCCATCGAAGCGCGGATGCTGTTCTCCAGCGTGTACTTCATCTTGTCGTTCTTCCAGATCATGACGGCGATGGCCTTCGGGGTCTCCATCTTGCGCTTGAAGTCGTTCTTCACGTTGCCCTTGAACGAGTCCTCAACGTCCTTGCCCTTCTTCACGGTCTTGGCATCGCCGGGCAGTGATGCCAGGTACTGCTCGATGAGGGGGCGCAGCGTAGCCTCGTCGTAGTTGCCGATGATGGTGAAGGTGAAGCCGGCAGCGTTGGCGGTCTGCTCCTTGGCCATCTGCAGGATGCGGTCGTAGTTGACCAGCTTCAGGTCATCCACATCGGCTGGTGCAAAGCGCTTTGAGTGGTTCTGCAAGGTGAGTGTGAGCGAATCGCTGAACACGGCCTCAGGCTGCAGCAGCTTGTTCTTCAGCATCAGTTCAGTGGTCTTCATCGTGTTGTCGAACGACTCCTGGTCTTTGTTGATCTTGGTGAAGTAGAGATAGACGAGTTGCAGCAGGGTCTCCACGTCATTAGGAGTTGACGAGCCGGTGATGTTGGCGCGGTCGGTGCCCAGCATCATGCTGGCGCTGGCAATCTTTCCAGCCAGAGCCTTCTCCAGTTCGGTGTGGCTGAAGTTGCCCAGTCCGCTGGCCTCAATCACATCGTCGAAGAACTTGATGTTGGCAAAGTCCTTCTCGTCGTAGAGTGAGCTTCCGCCGAAGCCTTCGGCAGCGAGAATCACCTGATCCTTCTTCAAGTCAGTCTGCTTGAGCACTACGGTAGCACCGTTCGAGAGCTTCAGCTCCTTATAGTCGAACTTCTTGCCAGCCACTTCCTTCACAATCTTTCCGGCAGCGGGCAGCTGGGAGATGAGGGGCTCGTCCTTCACGTTGTCAACGTATGCCTCCAGCTTCTCGGCGCGTGCGTCGGCAATGGCCTTCTTCAGGCTCTCAGCTGTGGGATATACGGCACCTTCCTTCTCCTGGTTCATGTTCAGCACCACCATGTTCGAGTCGGTCTGAGCCACCATCTCCTTGATGAGAGCGTTGACGGCATCGACGGGCAGCATGGGTACGATCTGCTTCATCACCTGATAGTAGTCGTCGATAGAGGGGATAGGCTCGTTGTCCAGGAAGTGGTCCACATACTGGCGGCAGAACTGGTTGTTGTAGCGCTTGTCCTTGTTGCTGTACTGCTTCTCCAGCTGACTGGTGAAGTTCTGCTGGTAGCGCTTGTACTCAGTGGCGGTGAAACCGAACTCAGCAGCGCGACGGGCCTCGATGAAAGCGGCCTTCAGGGCATTCTCGGTCTGGCCCTCCTTGGGCAGAGCGTCCACCTGGAAGGCATCCTTGGTCTTCGACAGCAGGTACTGACCGTAGTGTGCACCGGCCTGCAGATAGGGGCATTCGGGCTTCTGGGCCAGTTCGGCCAGACGGTCGTTCAGCATGCCGATGGCGGCATCCTTCATGTAGTCGATGATGAGGTACTGCATGTTCGACTTGATTTCATCGGGGATGGGATCGCTCTTGAACATCAGTTCCACGATGCTGTACTGCATCTCCTTGTCCTTGTCTACCACAACGATGGGCTCGTTGTTGTCAGGCACGGCCTCGGCCACGACGGGAGCGGGATTCTCGGGCATCTTGATGGGCGAGAAAAGGTCCTTGATCTTCTGCTCAACCTTGTCCACGTCGAAGTCGCCCACCACGATGATAGCCTGGTTGTCGGGGCGATACCACTTCTCGTAGTAGTCGCGCAGCACCTGGGGCTTGAAGTTGTCGATGATCTCCATCAGACCGATAGGCATGCGGTAACCGTACTTCGAACCGGGATAGAGCTGGGGCAGGTCGCGCTCCAGCATGCGCATGGTGGCACTGGTGCGCAGGCGCCACTCCTCGTGAATCACGCCGCGCTCCTTCTGAATCTCCTCGGGCTCGAGCAGCAGGCCGTCGGCCCAGTCGTGCAGGATGAGCAGGCAGGAGTCTACGATGCCCTCGCGGGTGGTGGGCACGTTCGAGATGTTGTAGACCGTCTGGTCGATAGAGGTGTAGGCGTTCAGGTCGCGTCCGAACTTCACGCCGATGGTCTCGCACCACTTCACGATGTCGTTGCCCTTGAAGTGCTCAGTGCCGTTGAAGCACATGTGCTCCAGGAAGTGGGCCAGTCCGCGCTGGTCGTCGTTCTCCTGGATGGAGCCCACGCGCTGAGCAATATAGAACTCGGCTCGCTGCTCAGGCCATGCATTGTGGCGGATGTAGTAAGTCAGTCCGTTGGGCAGTTTTCCCATTCTCACGTCTTTGTCGACGGGAATGGGTGGCATCTGCTGAGCCAGCATGGCTGCTGTGCCTGTAAGCATCATGGCAGCCATCAAGAAAAATCTTCTGATTTTGTTCATAAAATATGTTGTTTATAAAAAGAAAATTTTCGGCAAAGTTACATATTTTTAAGTTTATAATCTTAGATTGACCTGCATGGATAGTTGTTTTTATAATTAAAATTAAGACTACAGGGCCTACGTTAATGTTTTTTTACATTTAGAAATGGTGAAAAATAGGTTATCCCAATTCATTTTCTGAATACTATTCTTGTGTGGGTAGTCTTCGAAAAACTTATGTTGCGTGGTTGAAATAGTTTCTCATATCGCTCAAGCAAATTATGAATTTTCTTTACAACCACCCCTCTGAGAATTGCACGGAATTCAGCAAAAGGCATGTGGGGCGAAAATATGCGAGTATTGAGAGGACTTGCGCATACCGCTGATTTACAGTGCGTTGCGAAATTTTGTTTCACAAAATGAACAGTTCTTGCCATTAGAAGCTCGCCTTTCGGACAACTCCGAATAGCATTTGTGCCGTGATTAGTATTGAATCATGGTGGGTTTGCAGCCATATCAAACTGAGATGTGACTTGGAACAGAATGTAATGGATGCTAAAACTCAGTTTGATATGGCTGTAAACCTACTTTGATTTAATACTAATCTCAAAACGAGGCCTGTGGCATGCCATGCGTGCATGTATTTCCCCGCTCCAGAATGCAACTTTCAGATGACCCTTTTTTCTATGAATTTTTTTTACAAAATATGTCTGCTCGTGATTAGTTCACCAAAAATAAATCGTCCCAACTTATTTTTTTCACCGTTACTTAGTATATAAATCATGCCAGTTTTCTTACAAACATGGGCTTGTTTTGCAAAAAATAATGTAATTTTGCAGCCAGAAGTAGAGATGCCACAGTGTGATGTCTTTACGCAACTGCTGAAATAACTTTAGCTATAATAATAGATTGAATATCCGCATTGTATGAAACGAATGATCATGGCAGTGGCAGGACTGCTCACCGTGCTTGGCATGCAGGCACAGTTACTTCCTGGCCAAGAAGCACAGCTGCACAAACTGAGGATTGCCGAACTGGCCATCACCAACCTTTATGTAGACAGTGTCGACGAGGAGAAATTAGTAGAAGATGCTATTCGGGGCATGCTTGAGAAACTGGACCCGCACTCCAGCTATAGCAACGCCAAGGAGGTGAAACAGATGAACGAACCGCTGCAAGGCTCGTTCGACGGCATCGGCGTGCAGTTCAACATGATGGAGGACACGCTGGTGGTCATTCAGCCCATCACCAAAGGCCCGTCGGAGAAGGTGGGCATCGTGGCCGGCGACCGCATCGTGGGGGTGAACGACACGGCCATTGCCGGTGTGAAGATGAGCCGCGAGGAAATCATGCGCCGTCTGCGCGGTCCGAAAGGCACCTTGGCCCGTCTGAAGGTGTTGCGCCAGGGCATCAAGGACACGCTGCTGTTCAATGTGGTGCGCGACAAGATTCCTGTGAAGTCGATCGATGCTACTTATATGATTCGTCCCACTGTGGGCTACATACGCATCGGCAACTTCTCATACTCGACTTGCAGGGCAACGGCGGCGGCTATCTGCAGGCTGCGGCTGACATCGCATCGGAGTTTCTGAATGATGGCGATCTGATCGTCTATACCGAGGGTCGAACCGTGCCACGGAGCGACTACAACGCAAGGGGCAACGGTTCGTTTAATGATGGCAAGGTGGTGGTGCTGGTCGACGAGTACACGGCTTCGGCTGCCGAGATCGTGACGGGCGCCATTCAGGACCACGACCGCGGACTGGTGGTGGGACGGCGCACCTTCGGCAAGGGACTGGTGCAGCGGCCTATCGACCTGCCCGACGGCTCGATGATACGGCTGACCATCTCGCATTATTACACGCCTTCGGGACGTTGCATTCAGAAGCCTTACGAGAAGGGCAAGCAGAAAGACTATGCGCTGGACGTGGTGAACCGACTGAAGCACGGCGAACTGACCAACAAGGACAGCATACACTTTGCCGACTCTCTGAAATACTATACGCTGAAGGAAAAGCGTGTGGTCTATGGCGGGGGCGGCATCATGCCCGACTATTTCATTCCGCTCGACACCACGCGCTACACTAAGCTGCATCGCGAACTGGCCGCCAAGAGCGTGATTGTGACACAGAACCTGCGCTACATGGACAAGAACCGCAAGCAGTTGCAGCAGCAATATCCCACCTTCGAGGAGTTCAAGAAGAAGTTTGAGGTGCCGCAGTCGTTCATCGACACGATTCTGGCCGAGGGTGAAAAGCTGAATGTGAAGGCCAAGGACGAAGATGAACTGAACCGCACCTTGCCGCCGCTGAAGATACAACTGAAAGCGCTCATAGCCCGTGACTTGTGGGATATGAGCGAATACTTCAGCATTGTCAACGAAGATAGTGAAATAGTAAAGAAAGCACTCGAACTACTCAGTGAGTAGGGCGAGTGCCTTGTTTTCGGCGGCTTCCATTATTTCGCGCTCGCCGGGGCCTTTGTCGTTGATGCCGCAAAGGTGCAGGATGCCGTGAATGATGACGCGGTGCAGCTCTTCGTCGTAGGGCTTGCCGAACAGCTCGGCATTGCTGCGCACCGTGTCGAGCGAGATGACCAGGTCGCCGTTGAGCACGTCGTCTTCGCAGTAGTCGAAGGTGATGATGTCGGTGTAGTAGTCGTGGCCCAGGTATTCGCGGTTCACCTGCAGGATGTGCTCGTCGTCGCAGAACAGGTAGCCCACTTCGCCCACCTTTTTCTGATAGGTTGCCGCCACGCGGCGAATCCATGCCGTCGTGTCGCGCTTGCGAATGGCGGGCATCTTCACGTTTTCTGTGTTATAGGTAATCATGTGAGTTGATATTTTGTTTCTGGTGTTTGGCTATGGCAGGAACTGTGACACGTCCTGGCCGAAGTGCATCAGCTCGCGGACCATCGACGATGAGATGCTCGACAGATGGGGCTCGGCATAGAGCAGCAGTGTCTCTACCTCGCCTTTGGTAATCATTCGGTTGATGTCGGCTTGCTCGCGCTCATACTCGAAGTCCTTGGCTGAGCGCACGCCTTTTACGATGAAATGTGCCTTTTCGGCGCGGGCAAAGTCGACGGCCAGTCCGTAGTAGGTCTTCACCTCGATGCCCGGCTTGTCGGCATAAAGATCTCTGATGGCCTTCATGCGCTCCTCTGCCGGGCGCATATAAGGCTTCTGCACATTGTCGCCCACCACACCGATGACCAGTCGGTCGAAGAGCGGCAGGGCGCGGCGCACGATGGAGTCGTGGCCAATGGTAAAGGGGTCGAAGCTCCCCACAAAAATGCCTGTTTTCATATTTTTGGCCACAAAGTTACTACAAAAGGTTGTAAACGAAAAGCGATTATGGAGAATTAACGCAGTTGCAAATTAAAAAAGGCCATTTCATCGACTGACGAATGGCCTTTTTCGTTTCTGGCATGCGGGACTTCTCAGTGGCGCTTCCAGAAATGATTGTTTTAATTAAAATGATTTATTATAGAGAAAGCATAGAAATTCCTCGTCAATGTCGCCCGTCAGGTTGATGATGGTGAACTGGTCGTGCTCAAACTCTTCGTGGAGCATGATGAACTCCACAGTCTTGCCTTTCCTGTTCTTGCGAGTGAAGAAAGCACCGTGTTGCTTGTCGTTGCGATACTCCTTCTCGGCCTTGAAGCGCCTTCGGTTCTTGTTCAGCAGTTCTTCGGCCTTCTGGTAGTATTCGGCCCTGCCGGTTACGATGCGTGCGCTCTTCAGCTTGGCGATGGCCTGCGTGACGTTCTCCGGGCGGTTCTCGCTGAAGGTCTTGACCATCATCTCCATCATCTTCGGACTCACGGTGACGCATTTCAGCGTCGTGTCGTTTTCATACATGCCCATGAACTTCTCGGCGAAGTCGAGCGAGCGTTGCGCGTAGGTCGCCACCTGCATGCACGCTGCCAAGAGCAATAAGCAGAGCCGTCTCATCATTGCACTTTGCTATAGAGGGAGTCGTGGCGCATGGAGTCGGCCCGCTGCACCTGACTGAATCCTTCGGAGATCAGCTGCAGGGCATCCTCTACGTGGTCGTAGGCCACGGCAGGATCGTCGTAGGTGTCTTTGTAGGCGGCATAGTTGATGTCGTCTTGTGCCTGCTCCTGCTTGAGCGTGATGTTCATGGCATTGCCCAAGGTGAGCACGATGGCGACGATGGCGGCAGCACGGAACAGAGGCTGCAGGCGCTCACGCATGCTGATGGTGCGAGCTTTCACCACCTTTGGCTCCTCGATGAGACTGAGGATGCGCTCGTCGAAGTTCTCGTCAAGTGCTGCCTCGGGCTGCATGGCGGCAAACAATGGTGCGTACTGGCGCAACTGCTGGGGCAGTTCCTGCTCGTCTTGGGCAAAGAAAGCTCTCAGTATCTGCTCTTCCTGTAGTGTGGTTTCGCACTGGAAGTAGCGTTCAATCAGTTGTTCAATGTACTTATAGTCCATATTTCTCTGTTTCAATGTATTTTTGTCTGATGGTCTGTCGGGCTCTGAAGATGTTGATCTTCACCTGTTGTTCGGTGATGCCTATGACCGTTGCGATTTCTTTGTACGACTTGCCCTCAATGTCGCGCAGCTGCATGCAGGAGCGTTGTTTCTCGGGCAGTTGGCCGATAAGTCTTCTTACGAGGTCCACGCGGTCGCGTTGCATGGCTTGTTCCTCGGGGTTCGACGCATAGGAGTGGTCGGGTGGGTCGTGGCTTTCGTCGAGCTGTCCTACTTGTGCCTCGGCTTTCTTCGTCTTGTCGAGCGCCAGGTTTCGGCAGATGGTCAGGCTGAATGCCTCTATCGACTCAATCTCGTCCCATTGTTCCCGTCGGTTCCAGATTTTAAGCATTGTGTCCTGCACCACGTCTTCGGCCTCCGCAGGATTGAGAGTGATGCGGAGTGCCAGTCTGTACAGCTCGTTTTTGAGCGGCAGTATGTCGGTGCGGAAATCAATCTTTTTCATCCTCTCATTGAGTATAGACGATTCAGCTGACGGAAAGTTACAGTTCTGATGCGAATTTTTTTATTTTTACTCATTTGCGATTCGGTAAAAAAAGTTCGTGCTGTTGCGGTTGAAATTAATCGAGATGAACTCATTGGCTCAGACCTTTCCTAACCCCTCCTGACTCAGGAGGTGAATTAGTTAGACTTGACTCTCAAAAGCAAATGAAAAGCAAAGCTAAACAGTTCCCCTCCTGAGTCAGGAGGGGTTAGGGGAGGTCTGAACCAATGAGTTGTTCTAAACTATTCCAACTGAACAGGTCGAAATAGTTTTATTGTTCATAACCGCCAAAGTTGGTGTTGTCGTCGTCCATGCCGCCCTGCTGGTCGTCGCGTTGTGGTTTCTTCTTCTGTGTCATGTTGCCGAAGTTCCACGTCAGTTGCAGGTTGACACGTGGGTCGCGCCAGTTCTTCTGATAGCGGCTGAACGAATCGCTCTCTGTGAAGCTCTCCCACTTGCGGGTGTTGAACACGTCGCGCCAGTTCAGAGCCAGGGCGAACGTCTTGTTCAGGAACGTCTTGCGCAGTCCCAGGTCGAGTGAGCCGTTGGGCTTGCGATAGCCCTGTGTGATGACCGAGCGCGAACGGTAGTTGCCTGTGGCCTGAATGGAGATGGCGTATGGCAGGATGACCGAGGCCAGCACGCGTGCATCCCATGCGAAGTTCTCGTCGCTCTGTCCGGTGACGCGCTGGTTCTCCACGAACGTCTCGAAGCCGTCCAGCTTATAATAGTAGGCATTGAGCGTGGTGGTCAGGTCCAGGATGCGCCACAGCTTGTTCTTCACAATCAGCTCGGCACCTGCGCTTTGGCTCTTGGCCACGTTCAGGTTGGTCATATACATCACCTCTTGTCCCGTGGTGGGCTCGATGCCTTGATAGCGAATGCGCTGCATCACGTCGGTCGTGGGGCGATAGTATGTGCCTAATGACAGCGTGTGGTCAGTCCATGTCTTCAGGAAGTTCAGCGAGAACGAGTTTGTGTATTCTGGTGTCAGCAACGGGTTGCCGAACTCAATCATCGAGGCATCGCGTGTGTTCTTGAATGAGTTCAGCTGACCGCCCCACGGACGTCTCAATCGGCGCGTGTAGTTCAGTTGCAACTGTGCGGTGTTGGTGAGCGCATAGTTGAGGAACAGCGACGGGAACAGCTGGAAGTAGTCCTTGCTGAAGGCCGGGTCTTTCGGCTTCTTGCCGTACTCCTGATCCCAGGTGTAGCTCTCCGTGTTCACGTGCCAGTATTCGCCGCGCAGTCCGGCCATCACGCCCAGTTTGCCCAGCTTCAGGTTGGCGGTTGCATAGAGGGCATGTATGTTGATGTCGTAGATGAAGCGGTTGAAGAAGTAGTGATCCTCCACGAGCTGCTGCGTTTTGTTGTCCTGTTCCCATGACTCCTGTGGCGTGTTCTCGTGAGAGAACCGACCGTTGTAGCCAGCCTCCAGTTTCAGTTTCTCCGTCAGCTGATTCTCATAGTCCAGCTTGGTTTCCCATGTGCGGTTGTTCATGTGCATGGGACGATACTGATAGCTGTAGCCCTTGTGTTGGTCGGATGTGTAGAGTGTGTCGTTCTTGTATTCGTTTGAGTTGTCGCCCTTCCACTTGTTGAACGACAGACTGAAGTCCAGTTTGTGTTTGCCGTCCTTGTCGAACCTGTGGTTGTAGGTTAGCTCTGCATTGTACATCTGGTGGTCACCGTCGCCGATGGTCTGCCGACTGAGCCGCCTGTTGTCGCCCGTCAATGTGTTGCCATATCGATACGTGGTCAGGTTGTCGTTCGAGTGGTTGCCCTGCATGGTCATGCCCGACAGGGCGATGTCGTCGGCCTCCGACAGATGGAAAGTGATGCCGGCGCGGGCGAAGAGTCCGCCGCCGTTGTTGTCGTTGTCGCCTTCCGACAACTGATAGTTGCCCAGCGAGCCGTCGGCATTCTTATAGTATTGTTCGCTCAGGTTGCCGCCGTTGCCGCGTCTTTTCCTGTAGCCCACGTTGGCAAAGGCATCGGCCAGCTTGCTGGAGTAGTTGATGTTGCCGCCCACGTTCCACCCTTTCTGCTGGTTGGCTCCTGCCTGAATCGAACCGTAGTAGCCAGCCCGTCGGTCTCGTTTCAGAATGATGTTGATGATGCCGGCAGTGCCTTCGGGCGAGAACTTGGCCGAAGGGTTGTCGATCACTTCGATGCGTTCGATGCTTTCGGCGGGAATCTGTTGCAGTATTTCAGCGCGGTTGTCGCTGGTCAGTCCGCTCTGTTTGCCGTTGATCCATACCTCCACGCTCGAGTTGCCGCGCAGCGAGATCTCGCCGTCTGTCGTCACCTCTACCGATGGAATGTTCTCCAGCAGGTCGGTCACCGAGCCGCCCGCAGCGGCCAGCACCTCGTCGACGGTGAACGACTTGCGGTCTACCTCAAGTTTCATCTGCGAGCGCTGGCCCACCACGTTCACCTCTTTCAGCGTGTGTGCATCCTCGCTCAGGTAGAGTGCGTTGTAGTTGACGCGCTGCTGTGAGGGCGTGATCTGAAATTTGCGTGTGATGGTCTTGTAGCCTACGAAAGAAGTCTCCAGGGTGTAGTTGCCGTTCTTCAGTTTTCCAATCTGAAACGTGCCTTTGATGTCGGTCATCACGCCGCCGGCCAGTTTGCCGTTGGCATCGGTCACCTTGATATTCACATACTGCATGGCCTCATTGGTCTGCTTGTCGATAACACGGCCTCTGACGATGCCCTGCGCATGGGCGATAACGGATAGCAGGAGGCCTACTACTATTAAGATAAAACGATTCATATATGGTGTTGGACGTAGTAGGCTGGAAATGGTTTAATCCAACTCTTTCAATGCAACAGGAAATAGAAGACGACGGCGGCTATCAGAATAAGATAGGTGCAGCCTTTCCAGATTTTTCCGAACACATAGCAAGCCACAAGCAGAAAGATGACCATCAGCACGTCGCTGAACCGAAAGTGGATGGGCTGATAGTCCATATAGCCATCCATGCTGAATTCGTCGTAATCGCCTCTCCTGTTTGAGATGTCACCGTCGTCATCGTCGTCTTGAGCAAAGCTTTGCAGCCACGTCATGGCGCTCAAGAGCAACATGTAAAGGCGAAGTGACAAGTTATTCATATTGACTTGGTAGTGATAGGAATTTACAGATGGTTAGTACTCCAACCGAGAATCGAACTCGGATCTACTCTTTAGGAGAGAGTTGTTCTATCCATTGAACTATTAGAGCTTTTCAGAATGAGGTTGCAAAATTACAAATAAAAAGGGAAAAAACAAAACAATTCTCTCCTTTTTATGATTCGTTTACTTGAATAAGAGCAAGATACGGCTATTCAATCAAAGAGTAGAGACGCCACAATGTGACGTCTCTACGCTGGATTCAGAATTTCAGTGTCTTCAGTTCCTTCTTGTTTTCTCGCTTGCCTCCCCATGTGATATTCATGCCCATGTTGAAGCTGACGTTCGAGCCGAGAGGAATGTACGACTTGCCCGTCTTGCCTACGATGTGGTCCATGCCGACGAAGAAGTTGAAGCCCTTGGGATGGAGGTTCAGGATCCAGCCCATCGTGGTGCAGAACGACGTGAAGGCCACGTTGATGCCGCCGTCGAGCCACTTCGTCGGTGTGTAGTTGGCGCTCAGTCGGCCTTCGCTCCACGAGTACTTGCCGTCGAAGCGGTGGTTATAGAGCAAACCGAAGCTAACCTTGTCGTAGACGGGCAACGGATATTGCAGGCCTGCCTTCAACGTGGCAGCGAGGGCATGCGAGCTGCTGCCCTGATCGCCTTTGTTCTCCAGATTGGTGAAGTCGGTCATGTCGTCCTTCAGTGCGTTAAACTGGTCCTCGATGGTCTGTCCGCTTTCTTCTTTGACTGAGAAATTGTTGAATCCATCGAATCTGAAAGGCTTTCCCGACGATTGAGCCACCAGCGAGTTGCTCCAGTTGATGAAGCCGAGGTCGTTGACGGCCAGACTCACCTTCAGTCCGTTGAGCCATTCCACCGAGCAGTCCTTGAACTCGAAGATGCCGCCTAGGTCCAGTCCCAGTCCGAATCCGCTTATGCCCGGGTTGTCGACGTCCACGCCGTCGAATGCCTTATAGTATTTTCCCGGCATGCTCTCATACTCCTTCTCTTTCTCCTTGAACTTGGCTCCCTTCATGTTCAGTTCACCTTTGGCCTGTCCTTCCATGATCCAGTGGTCGCCTTCCAGTTTGGCATGCATGCCGTCCATCGTCACGTTGGCATAGCTGCCGCCCAGCAGCACCTTCACCTTGGCACCCACGCGCAGGTTATCGAAAATCTTGTGGGAGTGGCCGAAGGCCAGTTCGGCATAGCTCCAGGCGCGAGCGCCCATTTCGTCGAACGAATAGTCGCGGTTGCTCATGCTCTTGGCAAAGTCGAACAGGTCGTAGGGCAGGGCGAGGCCCACGTGGGTGCGCTCTTTCAGCTCGATGGTGTTATAGCCGTTCATTCCCTTGAAGCCGATGGAGATGATGTCCAGGTCGATGTCGGTCAGAAACGTGTTGCTGCCCTTCTTGAATCCCTTCAGTGCCTCGTCTGCCGAGATGGCGGGATGCAGGAATGTGGTGGTCTTCTTGGCACCGGCCACCTTGCCGTAGTCGGGGTTCTTGAAGAACACGTCGCCTACGCCCAGACTGCCTTGCAGGTGAACATTGAAGTTGCCCAGCACGGGTATGGCGAAATAGCCCTGCTCGTTGCCGTAGGCGGGGTTCATGTCGTGACGATACATGAAGTCGTCGGTGAAGTAGGCCGAGCTCATTTCCTGAGCCATGCCGCAGCTGGCCGATGCGCAGAGTGCCGTGGCCAGCACGTATCTTTTAAATAATGTATTCATATTATATAGTGGAAGCTATTGGGTTATTAAAAAAAGTCTGACTCTCTTTTGCGGTTCCTTAGTCATCGTCTTTCGAGTCGAGGTTGATGGACACCTTGCCGTCGATCTTGATCTTGATGTCGTCGATCACGATCTTCTGTGTTTCGCTGTTCAGCGTGCCACGTGTGCTCGAAGTGGCCACGACGCTGAACAACAGACCGTCGAGATCCTTGAACGAGCCGCCGTCGTAGCGCACAATCTCCAGCTGTATGGGTGTCTTGCCGCTGCCCACGGGCATGTTGAAGTTAGAGGGTACGGTCAGCGTGTTGTTCGTGCCGCCTATCACGTTGACCTTCACGTTGGCCAGTGGCTTCTTGTCGACGCCGATGGCCGTCGGGGTCATCTCCAGTGTCAGCGGTGTGCCGTTATAGATGTTGGCCGTGGCATAGACCTTGCCATCATATAGCTCAATCTCATTCTTCCTCAGGTCTTTGTTCCAGTCGTCGATGGTGTCGTTATACACGATGGTCGAGCCGGGGTTCAGGTCGAAAGGTGCCACGAACTCATAGTTGGGATCGATCTTGTAGCCCTGTCCGTGTGCGCTGGTGTCGCCCTCCCGTGCAGGGTCGTACAGGTCGAAGCTGCTCTCGTAGGTCTGGTCGGTGTTTGCGTCGATGTAGAATTTGAACGATTTGGGAATGCGTGTCAGCAGTTCGCCCAGGTCGGTCTTCTCAGTGGCCTTGCCCGTCTGCTTCTTGTCGTTCTTGTTGCCCTTCACGATATACTGAATGCCGTCGCGAGTACCCGACGTGCCTTCGCGGCAGATGACGACGGTCGTGGTGGTCGATTCCGTCAGACTGCCCTTGTGCGGGTTGACCACGATGCCGTCTACGATGATGAAGGCCGAGTCTCTTTTCGCGTCGTCATAGAAGGCGGTCATGCGTGCCTTGACGTTGCCCTTGGCATCCATGTTGTTCTTCACCTGCAGCTTGATGGTCGGGTTGGCCAGGTCGATCATCACCTTGTCGTCGGTGAGGAAGTCGGGGATGTCGCCGCCGATCTCAACCGTGCTGGGGTCGATGTTGATGTCGGGGTCGAAGTAGCCAGTGGCGCTCGTGATGTTGATGGTCTGGCCGAAGTTGATGTAGTTATTGACGGCGTATGTGCCTTGAGTGATGTTCGACTTCAGATAGTGGGCATCAATCTCGCCCGACATCTTGATGTGTCCGTTCAGGCGCACGGTGCTGGGGTTGACCACCAGATAGTCGCCGTTGTCAGACGAGGGCAGGGTGGTCGAGAAGTTGGTCAGTCCCGTCAGCGACAGCTCTACGTGCTTGTTGTATTTCAGGTTGGCATTGGTCAGCTTCAGCTGGCTCTTGCCCGTCTGCTTGTCGTAGACCAGTTCCAGGCTCTCCATGCCTTCGGGGTCGTTGAAGCCCGTACACTTGTTTCTCAGCAGTTTGGCTTCGATGAAATTGGGGAAAACGAGCACGAAGTTGGCCCGTTCAATCACCGTGTTCACCCTTGCGAAGTTCAGGTCGAGCTTGATCACCTCTTCGGTCGATGCGTGGTTCAGTCTGACGACGGCAGGCTCGCCGTTGCCGGAGAACGAGAACGATGCAATCTCCTTTTCCTGTAGCGGGAACTTCATTTGTCCGATGGGGAGGTCGATAATCTTGGCGGCGCTGGCCATTTCGTCCGTAATGTCGATGCTGAAGTTGTTGTCCAGCACCTGTGGCGAGCCGAACGACACCTGTTTCACCTTGGGCGTGGCAGCCGTAATCTTGTCGGCCTTCTTGAACTGGTAGTCGCCTTTTTTAAACGCGCCACTGTCGGCGGGCAGCGTCTGCACGCAGTCGCCTTCGTTGAGGGTCAGCACGTCAGCCAGTTTAATCTCGTTGGTCGAGCTGGCGGGCAGTGTGAATCCGTTGGCACCCACTCCGATGGTCGTGTCGATCTCGTTGAGGTCAATGTCTTCGTTGGTGCAACTGGCAACAACGAAAGTTCCGTTCAGCACGAGCAGTGCTATTGCGGAACGCATGTGGTCTCTCATTTTTTTCATCATTATTTTCGATTAATTGTTAGTAATTCTGTTAATCTGGCTACAAATTTAATTTATTTTTTATTAATTACCAAATATTTGGTGAATTTTCCTTCTTTTTCAACAATAAATGGTAGGTTTGGACGGTAATCGTCGAGAAAGGACAATAAAACTGTCACATGGCATGCAGGCAAGGGAGAGGAAAGAAATTGCCATAATTTCCATAATTGTGTAACGCTGAAAAATTAACTTGGGACAATCTCTTTTCGTCTGAACCAATGATTTCATCTCAATTAATTCCAACCGCAACAGTACGATTATCTTTCCCTTCATAGTGTACGATCGAGCAGGAAAAACTATCATTCTATTTATGAAAATTTCTGTCCTGTTTTCACTCAAAAATTCCGTCGTTCTGAGTTTAAAGCCAAATCAAATTGGGTTTAAAGCCAAATCATGCTGAGATATGACTTTAATCACGTTGTGATTTGACTTAAATCTCAGTTTGATTTGGCTTTAAACTCACCATGATTTAAGCCAAAACTCAGAACGGTTCATTCACTTTTACTGCCAAAGCGCAATATAATTTGCCATTTCCACCGATATGTGCGACAAGCAGAAGCCGCTCATCATTCAGCCGATATGGAAAACGGAGGGCAACAAGATGAGGTTGAAAGCAGACTGCCTTGATGTTTTTGTATGGTCAAATCTCTCTATTATCCAAAAGTGCTGTACCGAAGATGGCTCAAACCTGAAAAAGCTCAACCGTTTTCACCGCACAATTATCTGGCTTTACAAGATGCTGCTTGATTTCGTGACCTACGACACATTCGACTACAAGCGTATCATCCGCTTGCACTCCTATAATCTCGCCAACGACAAGGCATTCGCACTTCCAGGTACTAAGTCGCACACCTTCCTTGTAACCCAATCTTCACGCTCACATTATTTGGGACTGGATGAACCACGAAACAGGAAAGTCTTTTAAACTCGGCAAGAAAGACATGGAAGAGTTACAGGACATGGCTGCTGAGACATTGGATATGGAACGTGGCCAGCGAAAGGCTGAAACTGGCCGCGAGCATCTGGAACATAATGACTTTATCCTATTCCAACAGAAAAAACAGAGCGCCGAGCTGGATATCGAGATTGCCAAGAAGAGAGACAGACTCAACACAGAGAATGGAAATGCTATCAAGTCTGGAATGGCCAATCTCTTTGGCAAGGGCAAGTATGCTGACATGGAGAAGGAGAACAAGCGTCTGAAAGAGGAACTGCCAAAGCAGAAAGCGGCCCTACAGCGGAAATATCAGCAAGCTTTGGAAGCTGAACGAGACAGGCAGAGCCAACAACTCGCAGAAAAGGATAAGAAAATCGAAGAACTTCAAGCCAAGTATAAGGGTGAGGAATTTCGACATCAGCAGGATAATCAAGAGAAAGACAGAATAATCAGACAAAAAGATGGCATCATCAATGATTATCGCGAACGGATTGGCCATTATCTGTCAACCCTCTCAGAACTGTTACGAGGTGCTGTTAAGGCTGTTCTCGATTATGTTCAGTCGGGTTATCGCAGCTTCTCATCCAGTCAAGAGGGTGATGTTAAGTAATCGTTAAAAAATAACTTGGTACAATTCATATGTCCTCAGTTGCATCTGACAAGATAGTTCCATTTGGGCAGGATTTCGTGCTTGACGAT
>CACXXD010000100.1 GCA_902771445.1 uncultured Prevotellaceae bacterium | reverse complement strand
AGTGATTATTATTTGTTTACGTTCAGTTTGAGCAAGTCGAAGTACATCAGGCGGGTGTTCAGCGGGAGCAGTTTCGCAGCCTTTCGACTGCAAAGGTACTGATTTATTTAGACAAAGCAATAACGTGCACCGAAAAAAAACGACTGACCCAAATGTCAAATTTTTTTATCCGTTATTCTTCAGCTGTGAAGTTACGGAAAAAGGATGAAAAGGCCCAACTTGTCAAAATTATTCATAGAAAAAAGCACTCACAAAAAAGTGTATTCTGGAAGCGAGGAACCGCAGTACTTACGTCATGTCTTAGCGGCTGTTTTGTGATTGGTATTAAATCAAAGTGGGTTTACAGCCATATCAAACTGAGTTTTAGCATTAGTTACATGATGATTTAAGTAAGAACTCAGTTTGATATGGCTGCAAACCCACCATGATTCAATACAAATCACAGCACAAAGGCCGCTTAGAGTTGTTCGAAAGACGAAGTCTCATGAATGGGAATAGTTCTTTTTGCGAAACTAAGTTTTGCAACATACTGTAAATCAACGAGATGCACAACTCCTTCCAATACTCGCATATTTGCGAGCCACTTACTGTTTGCTGAATTCCATGCGATTTTCAGAGGGGGTGTTGTCAATAAAATTCATAATTTACAAAAATCACTCAGTCCTTATTGAGAAAGGACAGAAATGCAGTAAGTATACACCTTATTATTTTCATTACTTAAAAATAATTAAATGTAACCGTCAATCGATAGCCTTTTTTGTAACTTTGCAGCCAACTTTCGGAACACGTTCGTTTTTCTGCCCTACAGACACGTCTGTCCGGGCGCGTGTTTGCGAGACTGCCAACCGTCAGCCGACGGTTGTGGCGAAGAAGACAAATAGCATACTTACAATGAAATTCTATTCTGACGAGGAGCTGGCCGAGATACTGAACCACAAGATTTTCCACCTCATTGGCAATGCTGCCGACCGACTGGGTGTGGAGTGCTATGTGGTGGGCGGCTTTGTACGTGATATTTTCCTGGAGCGCCCTAGCAACGACATCGACGTCGTGGTGGTGGGCAGTGGCATCGAGGTGGCAAAGGAACTGAAGCGAATGCTGGGACGACGCGCCCACCTCAGCGTGTTCAAGAACTTCGGAACAGCACAGGTGAAAATAAATGAAGAATTAAGAATGAAGAATGAAGAATTTGCTACCGCTGCAAACTCTACACTCTACACTCTACACTCTACACTCGGAAATTCTTCATTTTTGGAAGTTGAGTTTGTTGGTGCTCGTCGTGAGAGCTACAGCCACGACTCGCGCAAGCCGGTTGTGGAGGACGGTACGCTGGAGGACGATCAGAACCGTCGCGACTTCACCATTAATGCGATGGCCATCTGCCTGAACCACGACCGCTTCGGTGAGCTGGTTGACCCCTTCAACGGTCTGGGCGACCTGGAGGACGGCATCATAGCCACGCCCTTGGAGCCTGGCATCACCTTCAGCGACGACCCCCTGCGCATGATGCGCTGCATCCGCTTTGCCACGCAACTGAACTTCCAGATAGAGGACGAGACCTTCGTGGCCTTGCAGCGCATGGCCGACAGAATCAAGATTGTGAGTGCTGAGCGCATTGCGGTGGAGCTGAACAAAATCATGATGGCTCCTCATCCCAGCATCGGCTTCGAATACTTGCAGCGTTCTGGTCTCTTGCAGATCATCCTGCCCGAACTGGCCGCCCTCGACATCGTGGAACAGAAAAACGGCAGAGCCCATAAGAATAACTTCTACCACACACTGGAGGTGCTGGAGAACGTGGTTAAAAATGAAGAATTAAGAATGAAGAATTTTCATTCTTCACTTTATTTACGTTGGGCTGCTCTTCTCCACGACATTGGCAAGACGAAGACGAAGCGGTGGGACCCGGCCATCGGATGGACGTTCCACAACCACAACCATGTGGGGGCAAAGATGGTGCCGCCGCTGTTCCGCAGACTGAAACTGCCGATGGGCGCAGAGATGAAATATGTGGAGAAGCTCGTGGAGATGCACATGCGCCCACAGGTGATTGCCGACAACGAGGTGACCGACTCTGCCGTGCGACGACTGCTGAACGATGCAGGCGACGACATCGACGACCTGATGACGCTCTGCGAGGCCGACATCACATCGAAGAACGAGGTGAGGAAGAAAATATTCCTGGAGAACTTCCGCATGGTGCGCGAGAAACTGGCCGACCTGAAGGAGAAGGACTACAAACGGCTGTTGCAGCCCGTGATCGACGGCAACGAGATTATGGAACTGTTCGGACTGAAGCCATCGCGTGAGGTGGGTACGCTGAAACAGACACTGAAGGATGCCGTGCTCGACAACCGCGTGGAGAATGAGCGCGAACCGCTCCTGAAGTTGCTCATGCAGAAAGCCAGCGAGATGGGGCTGAAGCTAAAAATGAAGAGTGAAGAATGAAGAATTTGCTATAAAAGTGTTGAAAAGACAAGAAAACGCTCAGAAATATGCACAATTGACTATTCGATGTGCAGATTGCAGACAGTTTTTTTGTAAAAAGTTTGCGTAACTCAAAGAAAATGTGTTACTTTGCAGCGTTTTTCAAGATAAGAATATAAGTATTAACATTTTAAAAAGAAAAAAACATGTCAGAAATTGAAAGCAAAGTAAAGGCAATTATCGTAGACAAACTTGGTGTAGACGAGGACGTTGTAAAGGCTGAGGCAAGTTTCACTAACGATCTGGGTGCCGATTCTCTGGATACCGTAGAGTTGATTATGGAGTTCGAGAAAGAATTCGGTATCAGCATCCCCGACGATAAGGCTGAGAAGATTGGCACGGTTGCCGACGCTATTGCCTATATTGAGGAGAATTCAAAGTAAAATTATTTGAATTAGGAATTAGGAGTTAGGAGTTAGGGATCAATGCCTAAACCTAACTCCTAATTAATCATTATTTCTTTTTCCTAATTTCTAACCCCTAACTGAAAAATAATGGAACTCAAGAGAGTAGTAGTGACAGGACTGGGTGCCGTTACACCGCTTGGCAATTCGCCCGAGGAGATGTGGAAGAACATGCTGGCGGGGGTGAGTGGCGCTGCTCCTATCACGTTATTCGATGCATCGAAATTCAAGACCCAGTTTGCCTGCGAGGTGAAGAACTTGGACTTCACCCAGTATCTGGATCGCAAGGAGATGCGCAAGATGGACCGCTACACGCAGCTGGCTCTTGTGGCTGCCAGACAGGCCGTGGAAGACTGCGGCTGGGATCTGGAGAAGGAAGACAAGAACCGCATTGGCGTGGTGTTCGGTGTGGGCATCGGCGGCATCAAAACCTTCGAAGAGGAGGTGATGTACTATGGTGTGCATGAGGCCGACGGTCCTAAGTTCAATCCGTTCTTCATCCCGAAGATGATAGCCGACATCGCTGCCGGACAGATTTCTATCCAGTATGGATTTCATGGTCCCAACTATATCACGTCGAGTGCATGCGCTTCGTCGTCGAACGCACTGGCCGATGCCTTCAACCTGATTCGTCTGGGCAAGGCCAACGCCATCGTGGCCGGAGGTGCCGAGGCTGCCATCACCGCAAGTGGCGTGGGCGGCTTCAATGCCATGAAGGCCCTGTCAACCCGCAACGACGAGCCTGAGAAGGCTAGTCGCCCGTTCAGTGCCTCACGCGACGGATTCATCATGGCCGAAGGCGCTGGCTGTCTCATCCTGGAGGAACTGGAGCATGCCAAGGCTCGCGGTGCCAAGATTTATGCCGAGATGGCTGGTGCCGGCATGAGTGCAGATGCTCACCACATCACGGCCTCGCACCCCGAAGGACTGGGTGCCAAGCTGGTGATGAACAGCGCACTGGAAGATGCCGGTCTGAAGCCCGAGGACATCGACTACATCAACGTGCATGGCACGTCGACACACGTGGGCGACATCTCTGAGGCCAAGGCCATCAAGGAGGTGTTTGGCGATGCAGCCTACAAGCTGAACATCAGCAGCACCAAGTCGATGACGGGCCACTTGCTGGGTGCCGCCGGTGCCGTTGAGGCTATGGCCACTGTGCTGGCTGTGAAGAACGACATCGTTCCGCCTACCATCAACCATGAGGAGGGCGATGAGGACCCGGAGATAGACTACAACTTGAACTTCACGTTCAACAAGGCGCAGCAGCGCACCGTACGTGCCGGACTCAGCAATACGTTCGGCTTCGGTGGTCACAATGCCTGCGTGGTGTTCAAGAAGTACGAAGCATAGTTTATAGTGTGAATAGTAAAAAGTGAATAGTTATGATCAGACTTGCCGATGGAGATTTGTCCTAAGCAACCGTTGACCATAACTATTCACTTTTTTTTATTATTCGCTTTTCACAAATAGACAATGGACTTTAAAGACTTATACGAGCGTCTTCGTCTGCCTTTCCGCGAAGACAAGGAGTTGCGACAGTCTCTGTGCAACATCATTGGTTTCTACCCTAATGACATTAGCTATTACAAAACGGCACTGACCCACAAGAGTTCGGGACAGCGCAACGAGAAAGGCAAGCCCCTGCACAACGAGCGACTGGAGTTTCTGGGCGATGCACTGCTCGATGCCGTAGTGGGACACATCGTGTTCGACCACTTCGAGGGCAAGCGCGAGGGATTTCTGACCAACACACGATCGAAACTTGTGAGCCGCGAGAGTCTTGGAAAACTGGCCGACGAGATGGGACTGACCGACCTGATCAAGTCGAGCGGACAGGCACGGGCGCACAACAGCTACATGGCGGGCAATGCCTTCGAGGCTCTCGTGGGTGCCATCTATCTGGACCAGGGCTATGCAGCTGTCATGCGATTCATGAAGAAACGCATTCTTGAGCAGATGGTCAACATCGACAAGGTGGCCTACAAGGAGGTGAATTTCAAGTCGAAATTGCTGGAGTGGACACAGAAGAACCGCGTCAGCCTGGAATATGAGTTGCAGAAGCAGGGCAAGGACACGCAGGGTTCGCCCGTCTTCAGCTATCAGGTGATGATAGAGGGCGTGAAGGGCGGCAGCGGCGAGGGCTTCTCGAAGAAGGAGGCTCAGCAACTGGCTTCGAAGGACACGCTGGAGCGCCTGCGCCGTGAACCGCAGTTCATCGATGCCATCTTCCAGGCCAAGAGCAACCGCACGAAGATGGAGGAGGAGCCGCTGATGGCCGCACCCAATCTGGAGGCAGAGAAGACTGACTTCATCATTCAGAAGCAGTCGTCAGCCGACTGGTATTCGGAATTTTCGGAGAACGGCAAGGAGTCGGCTGAGAAAAAGTCGGCTGAGAAGAAGAAATCGGGCAGGCCGACCGAAAAGCGTACTGAGAAGAAGAAGCCTGCAGAGAAAACCAGCACGGAGAAGCCAGCCGATAACGCTCAGACTGACGACTTTGACCTTTCAGACATCACCCACAATCCCGTCGAACAGGATCGCGAAGACATCATCGCCGCCGCCGAGGCCGCTGCCTATACAGAAGAGAATAGGTGAAAGTGCATCTCCGGTTTATGTCAAGCAGCTGACAGATGCTATAATCACCTACACCTCAGTGGATTGCACACAGAGGTCAATTCTTTTTATGTTGCAAAAGTACAAAAATTAATGTCACGTTCTTATTATTCTCAGGCAAAAAATATGTACAAACAGTACAATTCGCCTTGATTTTCTTGTGTATATATAAATCAAGTTGGGTTTAAATCCAAATCATGGTGAGATATGACTTAAATCACGACGTGATTTGACTTGAAACTCAACTTGATTTGGCTTTAAACCCAGTTTGATTTGTATTGAATCTCTGCACTACAGTTATGACAGTGCCTTGATGTACTCCCACAGCTTGCGGTAGAAGGGATGGCGGCAGAGGGTGGTGCGGTCGCCAAGGATGATGAGCTTCATGCGAGCGCGGGTGATGGCCACGTTCATGCGACGGAGATCGCGGAGGAAGCCAATCTGGCCCTCGTCGTTGCTGCGCACAAGGGAGATAAGGATGATGTCGCGCTCCTGACCCTGAAAGCCGTCGATGGTGTTGACGGTGATGAGGCTGCGGAAGGGCTTGAAGAACTCGCGCTTCTTGATGAGACGACGCAACAGCTGAACCTGTGCGCGGTAGGGCGAGATGATGCCTACGTCGAGCCGCTCGCTCAGTATGCGCTCCTTTCCTATCATCTCGTAGTATGCCTGAAGGGCAAGAAGGGTGAGGTGGGCCTCGGAAGCGTTGGAAATTGAAAAACTTCCTAATTGAGAATTGAGAGTTGAGGATTGAGAATTTTCCAATTGAGAATTGAGAGTTGAGAATTGAGAATTATGATTAGACTTGCGGGTGTTTGTCTCGCCCTGGGTGTAATCATATTTTTCATCTTTCCATTCTGAATTCTCAATTGACTTGTCTTTCCATTCTAAATTCTCAATTTTCAATTCAGACGTGTCTATCCACGTCATGGGCCTGTCGAGGTCGAGGATGCTGCGGTACTTCACTTCGGGCGCACTCTGCACCATGTTGTGGTAGAACCAGTCGGAGGAGAAACGCATGATTTCTTCGTTCATGCGATACTGCATCCTGAGTAGCGTGACCACCTCGGGCTTCTGTTCAACGATGCGCTCCATGAGCGTCTTGCTCAGTCCGCCCTTCAGTGCCTCATAGCTCTTCACGGTGGGCGGCAGTTGACAGTGGTCGCCGGCAAAGATGACGCGGCTCACGCGACGGATGGGAATCCAGCAGGCGGCTTCGAGTGCCTGGGCGGCCTCGTCGATGAAGAGTGTGCCGAACTTCATGCCTTCGAGCAGTCTGTGGCCGCTCCCCACGAGCGTGGAGGCGATGACGCGAGCCTCGCCAAAGAGCTGTTGGTTGATGCCTATCTCGAGTGCCGTGGCACGGTCTTTCAGCCGTTCCAGCTTCTGGTGGTAGTTGTGGTCGCCCCGCTTGTGGTTCTTGCGCAGTTCGCGGATGGCCTTGCGTAGCGCCCACAGTTGGGGATAGTCGGGATGCGCCTCGAAGCGCCGTTCGTAGGTGAACGACAGCATCTTGTCGTCGACACGCACGGGGTTGCCAATGCGCAGCACGTTCAGTCCGCGGTCTACGAGTTTCTCTGAAATCCAGTCGACGGCCATGTTGCTCTGTGCGCATACCAGCACCTGACTTTCGCGGCGAAGGGTCTCGTAGATGGCCTCTACGAGCGTGGTGGTCTTCCCGGTGCCTGGAGGGCCGTGGACGATGGCCACGTCCTTGGCACGCAGCACCTCGTTGACGGCATGCTCCTGCGTCTGGTTGAGATAGGGGAAGTGCATGTCGCCAAAGGCAAAGGTCTCGGCCTTCATCGATGGTGTGTAGAAGAGGTCGCGCAGATAGCCCAGTCGGCCACGGGCTCGCATGGTGCGCTCCAGTGCGTCGAACATCATGCGGTAGCTGGTCTCGTCGAACGACAGCTGCACGCCAATGCCCTCTTGCTGAAGGTCGCCAAGAGGAAAGCCGTCTGGCACGCTGACCACCATGCGGTCGCCATCGACGTAAGAAACAGTACCCTTTCTAAATTGAGAATTGAGAATTGAGAGTTTTGAGTTTGCTACCGCATCATGGTTTAGTTTAGGGTTTAGAGTGGATAGTTTGGAGTTTGCTACCGCTGCATGGGGTTGCGACGTATTGCGCTGTGCAGCGGTAGCAAACTCTAAACTATCCACTCTACACTCTCCACTCGAGAAGAATTCCACGGGCTTGCCGAACTCGAAGTTGTGGTCGATGTCGTCGTCGTTGTCGCTGGTGCTCACCTTGAACACCTCGACACACAACTGGTTGAGCGAGTTGTAATAACTGCGGCCCACTCGCACAGGCCACCACACATCACCGTGCTTGATGCGCCGCTGCAGTCCGATGGCATCAAGTTTCTGTTGGTAGGCCAGCTTCTCCTCTTCATATTCCTTCTGAAGAAGAAGCTGTTGCCGCTGTAGCTCAAGGATGGGTGAAACAGGAGTGGACATGACTGCTTACTGGAGATCCATTTGGGTGGTAAGGATTGATTCGAGCTCCTCGGCAGAGAGACGCAGACGGAACTGTCCGTGCTGTGCAATCGAGATGCCTCCCGTCTCTTCGGAAACGATGATGGACAGGGCATCGCTCTCCTGCGACATGCCGAGGGCGGCACGGTGGCGCAGGCCCAGGTCCTTGGGTATGTCGAGGTTGTGGCTGACGGGCAGGATGCAGCCTGCGGCGAGGATGCGCTGATGCGAAATGATCATGGCACCGTCGTGCAGCGGTGAGTTCTTGAAGAAGATGTTCTCAATGAGCCGCTGGTTGATGTCGGCATTGATGGTCTCGCCCGTGCTGACAATGTCGCTGAGCGATATGTGGCGCTCAATCACGATGAGGGCGCCCACCTTTCCTTTCGACATCGACATGCAGGCCATGACGATAGGGATGATGGCCCGCTTCAGCGCGGTCTTGTCGTTCTCCTCAGCCTTTTTGGGCGAGAAGAACCGCACTATTGTCCGCACGCGCTGGTGGGCTCCCAGGTCGTAGAGGAACTTGCGTATGTCTTCCTGGAAGATGACGATGAGGGCGATGACACCCACCGACACGAGTTTGTCGAGGATACTACCCAGCAGCCGCATCTCCAGAATCTGCGACACGAAGAACCACACGATGACGAAGATCATGATGCCTACAAACACGTTGAGCGAGCGCGACTCGCGCATCAGGCGGAAGATGTAGTAGAGCATCAGCGCTACCCACAGAATGTCGATGAAGTCTTTTAGTTCGAATGAGAAAAACATCTATTTTAGAGATTCTATAAGCTGACAGCACTCGCAGGCCTGCCGGACGTCGTGTACGCGCAGTATGCTGGCACCCTTCATCAGTGCCACGGTGTTGAGCGCGGTGGTGCCGTTCAGTGCCTCTTCGGGTGTGCAGTTGAGTTTCTTGTAGATCATTGATTTGCGGGAGATGCCCACGAGCAGCGGCAGTTCCATGACGAGCAGACGGTCCAGCTCGTTCAGGAGCGCGTAGTTCTGTTTGAGTGTCTTGCCGAAGCCGAAGCCCGGGTCGAGTATGATGTCCTTTTGTCCGAAGTCGCGCAGCTGCTGCACTTTTTGTGCGAAGGTGAGTAGGGTGGAGCGCAGGTCGGGCTGTGTGGAGGTGAGGATATAGGGTCTGGACAGTCGGGCCACCATGCGGAACATGGCTTCGCTGCCCTCGCTCACGTCGTTGATGATGTCGGCGCCAAACTCTTCGACGGCCATGCGGGCCACGTCGGGACGGAACGTGTCGACGGAGAGCACTGGCGGGGCGCACTCCAGACGGTCGATGGCATCGCGCAGGGTGGTGAGTGCCTTGCGCAGACGGGCTATCTCTTCTTGTTCCGAAGGCAACGGCGCTCCCGGTCGTGTGGAGCAGGCTCCTACGTCGACGAGGGTGCCACCTTCGGCCATGATCTGACACAGACGGTCGCAGAGGGCGGCTTCACTCTGCTGGCGACTGGCGGTATAGAATGAGTCGGGTGTGGCATTGATGATGCCCATCACCTGGGGAGTGTCGAGTGAGAACAGTTGTCCGCGTATATTGAGCGAGTAGGACATGTTGGTAGATTGTTTTGTGATGATTTACTTCAGTAGTTTCTCAATCTCTTCCTTGAGCGATTTGGCATCCTTGATGTTTCGTTTCAGCACCTTGCCGTGCTTGTCGGCAATGATGTTCGAGGGCATGATGGTGAGTCCCATCTTGCGGGCCAGTGGCGACTGCCACATGTTGCCGTCGCAGATGATGGGGCAGGTGATGGTGTCGCTCTTTATTCTTATGTTATAGTCGCGCATGTTGGCATCGATGTTGATGCCCATGAGGGCAATCTCCTTGGGGTGCTTGCGCTGCAGTTGCTGTGCCGTCTTCATGATTTGCTGACTCTCGTAGCTCCATGTGGCAAAGAGGCATATCACGTTCAGTTTCTTCTGCAGGTCCTTGTTGGTGCGCGGCTTGCCTTTCGTGTCGAGCACGACGAAGACGGGCAGCTTGCCGCCCACGTCGCAGGCGTTCTGCTCGCGCAGTTGCTTGTGCAGAATGGCCAGTCGGGCATTGGTGGGGTCGGCCTTTCTCATGATGTCGCACAGCTCGGCGGCCCCTTTGTAGTCGGGTGTGAGTGCTTGCATGAAGTAGGTCTGCAAGAGATATTGGCTGACGATTGACACAGGTTGCTCGGTGATGTATTGGCGTGCGGCCTCTTTCACCTCGGGCGGTGTCAGTTGGTTGGCTTTCAGTCTGAAGGCGGTCATGTCCTCGTTCTCCTCCGTGCCTTCCACTTCGGTCTCCCTCAGGTGCGACGCACTGCCCTTCATGGACAGTTCGGCACCGGGGGTGGCAAAGATGGGAATGGTGGAGTAGTTGGGGAAGATGAGGGCGAGTGTGGCAGTGTCTTCCAGCGTCTTCTCGTAGACAAACCGTCCGCGCTGCACGTGGATGGTATCCTTGGTGCCTTTCTCACTGTCGTAGATGTAGAATTCGGCCTGGTTGATGCTTCTGAACTTTCCTTCCAGCCTGAATCTGCTGCTGTCGGAGCTGCACGAAGCCATCAGGAGCACACTGATGAAGAGCAGGAAAACGGTTTGTTTGGTCGTCACTTTACTGAAAACGGGAAAAAGAGATTGGAGTATTGAGCGTTACGAGGTGCGAGAACCGCAAAGCACAAGTCCCAAAAACGCTTGTGCTTGGCGCCTCGCACCTCGTAAGCCGATGATTTCTCACCTCTCATTGACGAAGAGCCGTTACTTTAGCTCCAGGTCTTTGTCGGCATAGCTGCGCAGAGAGGGATCTTTCTTCAGTGCTTCTGCGAGCGCATTGGCAGCCTCCGACTTGTTGCCTGTGCGGTTGCACACGATAGCCTTCAGATAGCTGGTCATGGCATCGGCATTCTTCACGGCCTGCAGAGTCTTGCCAGCCGAGGTGTAGTTCTTGTTCAGCAGATGGGCCAGTGCGGCAGAGTTGGTGTTCTGGTTGGCAAAGTCCTGTTCGGCCAGTGCATACTTACCCTGAGCCAGGTGCAGGTTGCCCATAATCTCGTTGATGCCAAAAGCATTGCTGGCCTTGGCTATGTAGTTCTCTGCGGCACTCAGGTCACTGTTCATCAGTGCCAGCAGACCACGGTTGGCATTGATCTCTGGCAGGTTGCCGTTCACCGCGGCAGCTTTCTGCAGCCACTGTTCAGCCTTGGAATAGTTGCCCTCGCCGAAGGCCAGTGCAGCCAGGTTGTTGAAGGCACGTGCGTCGTTGGGGAACAGCTCTGTGGCCTTCTGGTAAGCCTTGGCAGCCTTGTTGGCGTCGTTGTCGTAGAGCGAAGCACCGTAGAGCAGCTCTTCGATAGAGAGCTTAGAGGGCTCTGCATCGATCAGCTCCAGAATCTGGTCGTCGTCGCGGCCAATGAGCTGGTAGTTGGCAATGAGGCGTGCGCGGCGCAACTGAGGCAGAATGCCGTCGGCCAGTTCGCGGAAAGCCGACGAGATGGCCTTGATCTGCTGTTCGCGCTGCTCTGGGTCGGTGTACATCGACAGTACGCGCAGAATGACATCCTTGTCCTGTATGTCGCTGGCGGCCACAAGCTCCTGGAAGCCTTCCCAGTCCTCAGCCGTGTACTTGGTGTCCACGGGAGCATCGTTCTTTGTCTGCTTCATCTGTTTCTTCAGGAAGTCGCTGGTCACCTTCTCGCGCTGTCCGGCCAGTTTCTCGTTCAGCTGATAGCCACCGTCGGGCGAAGCATAGGCCGATACCTCTACGTTGTCGAGCATCTTGCCCTCCTGGTCCTTGGTGATGTCGGCCAGCAGTCTGACAAACTCCTGTACCGAGTTGTTCTGCAGCTCGCTCTTGCGCAGCTGAGCCTGTCCGATGAGGAACTTGACGTTGGCCTCCTGCTTCTGCTCGATGACGCGCTGGAAGGCATCCTGTGCGATGGCACCGTGGGCCGACGTCAGCGTGCGCTTGTAGAGCTCAGAGGTGGCAATGACACCGTTGGCCACCTTCACGGCAGGCACGTTGACCGTCTTGTTGCCAATCTGTGCATTGAAGGTCAGATACAGCTCCGCCCATCAGGTAGGAAATGGTCTGGTCGTTGCCCTGCACCTTTTCGCCCTGGAACGTAGCACTGGTGCCTTTCTGTGCGCCTCCGTTGTAGCGCAGCTCGGGTATCACGGTGACCACGGCCTTCTTGTTCATGTATTTCTCGGGGAACATGCCGCTAATAGTGGCAGGCACCTCGCCTGCTTGTGTCTCCAGTGGGCTGGGAGTCACATTAAAGTAATCAGCACTGAGTTGGCCCAGCTTGCTGGAACATGATGTCAGCATGATGGCACTTGCCGACAGCATCAGGATTTGCTTTTTGTTCATGACTTTTCTTTCTAACTAATGTGTTGCTTTTATCTTTTTATCATGCAAAGATAAGCATTTAATTGCTATCCTTCATGAATTGAACAATTTTTTTTGTTTTTATTAAGTAATATATCCATATTTATATAGAGAACGAACAGGCATAGCCTACCATTGCAGTTCAAACAAATTGAATTTGTGACAGTAAAAAATAAGTTGGGACGATTCAAAGTCTCAACTTATTTTTTTACTCATTTACTTACTTACTATGCCTTATTGAACTTCGTCTTGCCCTGCTTGCATCGCGGACATTTCCAGTCGTCGGGCAGGTCGTCGAAAGCCACGCCGTCGTGCTCTGCCGGGTCGTAGACGTAGCCGCAGATGGAGCAGACGTACTTGCCTGTAGCCTCTTGCATGGAGAAATCGAAATCGGCCAAGACGGTAGGAACAGGATGGTCGAGGTCCATGACACGCTTGGCCTCCAGGTTCTCATAGCCCTGTGGCGTGTGGGTAGAGACGTACACTGTGGGGTGATTGCGGATGAACTCGCGCACCCGGTCGAGTGTCTCACGCGCTGCGGGCTGGTCGTCGTAGACCACCGACAGTTTGTTCTTATAGAGCGCTTCGTCTACGTAGGTGATGTCGCCATGAATCATGTAGAACAGACCGTCCATCTCTACTACCACGATGCTGTTGCCCTTGGTGTGGCCCTTGGCTTTGATGAAATAGATGCCGTCCTGGATCTTCTGACACTCAGGGAAGTTGTAGTAGGCACCATCGGTGAAGTCGACTGGCACGATGTTCGTAATGCCCTGCAGTTCGGCGGCATCGGTCTCTTCCTTGTTCACGTAGATCTTTGCGTTGGGGAAGGAGCGCAACTCGCCGGAGTGGTCGGCATGGCGGTGGGTGAGCAGGATCTTCGTCACCTGTTCGGGCTTGTAGCCGAGCGCCCTGAAAGCCTCCATATACGTGCAGATGTCCTTGCCGGTGAAGGCCACCGAGTTCTCGTTGGGTACTTCTTCGGGTGTTCCTGCGGGTATGCCCGTGTCCACCAGAATGACCTCCGAGCCGGTGTCGATCAGATAGTTCTGCAAACTGCCGCGAAAGCGGATGTCCGTGTCATAGAGTGCCGTACCGTCGCTTGCCACTTGTCCCTCGCCGCCGAAGGCGAAGGGCTGGGTGTAGAACCCGTCTTTTCTGAATTTTACTGCTTTGATTTCCATATATTCTTTTTATATTTAGGTTTTTGCATAATATACTATCTGATGAAATTCATTCCTTGCCACGGCTCGCGTTCAGGATAGTCGGGCTGGGCCGAGCGGTCGTCGCCGTGAATCTTCTTCAGCAGCCAAGCCATGTTGTCGGCCATTGTCCGCATGGTCTGCATGCCCTCAGTGTCCTGTTTCACTTCGCCGGGTGCCATGCCGTAGGCTATGTTCCAGTATTGCGAGGTCACTATGGGCATGTTCATCATCTCGAACATCATGTTCAGCGTCTGATAGGCAGCCGTGGCACCGCCACGACGGCACACCGCGACGGCAGCGGCAGGCTTGTTCTGCACGTTGGCCCCAGCGAAGAAGGCGCGTTGCAGCACGGCCATTACGGCACCGTTGGGCTGACCATAGTAGACGGGCGAGCCCACGACGAGCGCATCGGCCTCGTTGAGCTTGTCGAGGATGCGGTTGCACACATCATCGTCGAAGGCACAGCGTCCCAGCTGTTTCATTCTGCACTGGCCGCAGGCTATGCATCCGCGTACAGGCTTGTTGCCCAATTGCATGATTTCTGCCTCGATGCCATTCTTTTCAAGTTGTCCCGCCACTTCGGAAAGGGCGGTGAAGGTGTTGCCTTTTTTATTGGCACTTCCGTTTAATAGGAGTACTTTCATAATAGTCTTGTTTTAGTAGTTATCGCTAAATCTTATTAAATCACTTGACAAAGATACAAATTTCTATCTGATATTTAGTAATTTTGCCTGCATAATTTAGGATTGTTTAGTAACATGCAAAAAAAGCGGTGCTAAAGAATTCTCTCAAAAAAACTATTGCTGATGGTACACAATCATGAAATGAAACGCAATACACCCGTTGCAACACTGCTAAAGAACTTTGCCGACAAGAAGGGCGGCAAGGTGACCGCATCGCGTGAAGAGATTCAGCGGCGGTTCGACTTCCTGGAATGGAAAGACCAGAAAAAAATCATCCCGGTGTTTCTTGACTCCGGCAAGACCGACAGGCAGTGGGCCTATTCCAAGCTGCTCGACCTCTGGGATAAGTCGTTTCAGACAAAGATAAACGCGCTCTGGGAACAGCTGCACGAGGAGAAATGCACGTGGGTCGTCATACGTCATTTCCCGCTGAAGTTCTTGTCTCAGCATCTCAAGGAGTTCTCCGATGGCCGCAACTATTACTTTGCCTGCCTGCGATTGGCCGTAAACAAGAAGTTCGTGATTGACAAGGACAGGCTCTCGCCGACAGACTATCTGGCTCTGCTCTATCATACCGGGCGGTCGGTCGAGTGCAGTGAGGCCGAGGCCTTGCTGTTCGGTGTCATGCACGACCTCTGCCTGAACTGTGAGTTCTATTTTGCCTTTGACAGATATGTCCGCATAGAAAAAGGAAATATCGTGGGGCCAAGGGATCTGCGGAAGATTGGCCTGATGTTGTACTATCTGGATAAGTTAGGCTGTGAATCGGTGATCAGTCATTTTGACCGATGGAACGGCAAGGTGCAACAGGCCATCGTCACCAGTCGCGAGTACCAGGACGCATGCGCAGAGTCGGTGACCGACGTAGGCTATGAACAACGGATGATTGATGCGATACGCAAATATGCCTATCTGCAGTTGGACGAACGGTACAGGAAGCCTACCGACCCGTCCATCGAAGAGATGCTGAAGCCCAAGCATCGGTATGATGACGAGGAATGGGCAGAGGTGCAGGAGACGCCTACCGTACAGCAGAAGACGGAGCCTGTTCAGTCGCAGCCTGCCAGTCCTGAGATGGTGAAGGAAATGATAGACAGCAATCCGGCGCTCGCAAAACTAATTGATAGTTTCGGTCTTGATGTCAACACCGAGAATAACTTGCCTTTCTGAACGTTCTCCGCACAGCTTTTGCCAAGAAAAGTCATCGTTTGCTTGACAATCTCTAAATGTAAAAAAACGTGAATAATGAAATCTTTATGATGCCAAATTAATATAAATTGTTACCTTTGAAACTCCAAAACAGTAGAAATCTTAGCAACTATATTATAATAGGCATGAAACGTATCAACCTAACGATGATGAAAAAAAAGCAACTGCTCAACATGGTCATGACCACTGCCCTGCTGCTGACCGCTCCGCAGTCCGCTGAGGCGCAGACCCCGACCGACCCACTGCAAAGCTGGTATTTCGGAATGGGCGCAGGCATACAGTTCAGCACCTTATATTACCCCGACCTCGACAACGAACGCTTCCCCAACAAAAAAGGCACGACGAGCCCTATATGGTCGCTGTTCGTGCAGAAGGACTTCGGTCGTGAAGGCCATATCGCAGTCCGTCCGCAGGTGTCGTTCCTGAAGCGTGGCGGCAAACTGACGAACGTTGGCCGCTACAGCGGATATGCCGACCCTAACCTGAAAGACGTGACCTATTCAATCGATGCCCGCTTTGTAGACCTCCGACTGCCACTGCTCTATCAGTTCTTTGAGCGGGAGAGCAACTTCCGTCCTTACATTGGCCTCATGCCTATCGTGGGCTTCGTCAGCGGCGGAAAGATTCGGCTTCAGAGAGATTTCGTCGACAAGAGCATGAGCGGTGACGAAGAGGACGTGAGCCGCGACAACTTCAAGTCTGCGCTGTTCTCGATAGCCCCTACGTTGGGCGTGCGCTTCAATTTCCATAGCGGCAAGAAGGGACAGAACACCATATTCGTCAATCTGGAGGCCAGCTACGAGGCAAAACTTACCGACACCAATGTTGCCACGGAGAGCGACGGCGAGGTGAATCGGAACATCGTCAGGCTCGACGGCACACGCAAGCATTCGGGCATCAGTCTGCAGGCCTTGGTGGGCATCCCGTTCAGCGCATTCCGGCGCTACAAGGAAGAGAAAAGACTGTTTGCCGAAACACCCATCGTGGTCATTCCCGCTGCCGTGCCAGAGCCTGAACCTGCGAAGCCTTGCTACACGCTGGAAGAAATCAGTGACCTGATAGCCCGGGGCAAGAGCGTGAGGGGCAAGACCATCTGCGCCATCAGCGACCTCTACTTCGAGTCGGGCAAGAGCACCCTGCAGCGGCGGTCGTTCCCCTATCTGGACCGGCTGGCAAGGATCATCGTCAGTGCCAACCTGTCCATCAGGGTGAAAGGGCATACCGACAATGTGGGTTCTGAGGAGCTCAACATCAGGCTGTCGCGCCAGCGTGCCGTGGCTGTCATGGAGTATCTTATAAGAAAAGGTGTCGACGGCAGCAAGATAACCTATTCCTACTATGGCTCTTCGATGCCCCTTTCGACTAACGATACCAAGGAAGGTCGCACATTGAACCGAAGAGTGGAGTTTGAGATTGGGAATTAGGCAACTGTGGGGAACATGGAATCAATCGAAAAATAACTCCTAAATCACCAAATCTTAAAAATGCTACACGATTGAGGCATAGAGATCGGCAAACTGCCGGGCGGCACTGCTGTTCTCGAAACGCTCAATGTACTTCTGACTGCGTTCAATGCGCTGTTCCCGTCCTTCGGCTCCTCTCAGCACCTGCTTGATGGCCGTCGCCATTGCCTCGGCATCGTCGGGCGCAACATAGAGATTGTCGGGACCGCCGGCCTCTTCAAGACAGGAGCCTGTGCAGGCTACGACAGGCAACCCCATGCGGATGGCCTCGATGATGGGAATGCCGAAGCCCTCGTAGCGGGAGGGATAGACAAAGGCATCGGCCTGGGCATAGATGGCAGGCAAATCCTCGTCGGGTACTCCGTGAAGGATCTGAACACGATGAGACAGATGCTCGCGTTGGGTGACATTGAGAATCTTGCGGGTATAGCTTGTGGGACGGCCCACCATCACTAGACTCACCTCGCTGGGCAACCAATGGAGTGCCTTGACGGCCAGCAGCATGTTTTTTCGCTCCTCTATCGAACCGACACTGAGCACGTAGCGTTCGGGCAACTCATATTTTGCACGCACCTGTGCGACGGGCAGCGACTTGCTGTCGGCATTGAAACGCGGCGCACAGCTCTGATAGATCAGGTCGATGCGCTCTTCGGGTATCTGTCCGAACACCGCAATGTCGCGCCGTGTACACTCACTGATGGCCACGATGCGGTCGGCTTCCTTCAGTGTCTGAAAGAATTTCCGGCGGTAGATTTTGGTGTCTATCCAATTATAATATTCGGGATGTCGCAGGAAGATAAGGTCGTGGATGGTGACAACGGTGCGTATGCCTGCCTTGCGAATGCCAATGGGCAGTTCGCCCGAAAGACCGTGATAGAGCTGCACACCGTCATGCCTCAGTTGACCGACGATGCCTCTTGAGCGCCAGTAGCTTTTGTAGAGCGAGGCAATCGGCGCGAAGATGGGAGTGGCAGGCTTGGCCAGTGGCGACCGGGGGTAGCAGTAGCACAGGTTGGCGCGTTCAGCCACCTGTTTCCTCAGTTCGGCACGTCCTTCGTCGGGCGCATAGAGCCGCAGGTTGAGGCCCTCGACCTGGCTCAGGTCGTTGGCCAGCGTCCTTCCGTAGCTGCCCAGTCCTGTTCCGTTGCGCACGATGCGCTTGGCATCGAGACCCACTATGATTTGCTGTTTCATGCCTTAAAGTTCTGGTAGAATGATGCAAAGTTACAGAAAAGGTTGTAATGAACGAGCGAATTTTAGCGTTTTTTCATAAACTACCCCATGTTTCTTGCGCAAAAAGGATGGAAATCTGTCGGAATAAGTGTTAATATTGTCGATTTCGGAAGGATATTTGGCAAAAAGGTTGTAATTTTGCGCACCAAAATTAGATTTAACAATAAAAATCTTAGAACGATGATTACTTTTTCTTTGAGCCTTCTTGCTCTTGTCTTGGGCTATTTCTTCTACGGTCGTTTCGTTGAGCGGGTGTTTGGTCCTGACGACCGTGTGACCCCAGCTGTGCGCAAGGCCGACAACGTGGACTATATGGTGTTGCCCGGATGGAAGATTTTCATGATTCAGTTTCTGAACATCGCTGGCACGGGACCCATCTTCGGTGCCATCATGGGAGCCAAGTTCGGGCCTGTCGCCTATCTGTGGATCGTCTTCGGCTGCATCTTCGCCGGAGCCACGCACGACTATCTGAGCGGCATGCTCTCCATGCGCCATGACGGAGCCGGACTGCCCGTGATGATAGGCCACTATTTGGGCAAGACCGCCAAGTCGCTGATGCTGTTGTCCACCGTCTTGCTGCTCGTCATGGTGGGCGCGGTGTTCGTCTATTCGCCAGCCGAGATTCTCCACTCCATTGGCGGCGAGACGCTGATGTGGATAGCCATCATTTTCTGCTATTACATCATAGCCACCATGCTGCCCATCGACAAGATTATCGGCAAGATCTATCCGCTCTTTGCCTTCTCGCTGCTGTTCATGGCTGGAGCACTCATGGTGTGGCTCTTCCTGCACTGGCCCAGCGTGCCGGAACTCTGGTCGCACTGCTACAACATGGGAGCCGCCGCAGAACCCGACACATGGAAGGACAGCATCTTTCCCGCACTGTTCATCACCGTTGCCTGTGGTGCCATCTCCGGCTTCCATGCCACACAGAGTCCGCTGATGGCCCGTTGCATGAAGAGCGAGCACATGGGGCGTCCCATCTTCTATGGTTCGATGATTACTGAGGGCATCGTGGCACTGATATGGGCTACCGTGTCGGCATGGTTCTTCTACGGCGAGCCTGCCCCCGGCTACGAACTGATAGCCGGTGCTGATGCCGGTTTCCACACGTCGGCCCCTGCCGTGGTCAACCTGGTGTGCAAGGACTGGCTGGGTGTGGCTGGTGCCATTCTGGCCTTGCTGGGCGTGGTGGCAGCACCCATCACCAGTGGCGATACGGCCTTGCGCAGCTGTCGCCTGATTGTGGCTGAGTGGCTGAAACTGGATCAAGGTCCCATCGGCAAGCGTCTGATGGTGAGCGTGCCAATCTTCCTGTGCAGCTTTGCCCTGCTGATGTGGCAGTTGGGCAATCCTGACGGGTTCAACGTCATTTGGCAGTACTTCGGATGGATCAATCAGGCATTGTCGGTGTTCACGCTCTGGATGCTGACCGTCTATCTGGTGCGTCGTCGGAAAAGCTATTGGGTCATGCTCGTTCCGGCTCTGTTCATGACTACCGTCTGCACCACGTTCGTCTTTGTTTCCCGACAGATGCTTCATCTGCCTGAGTCCATCGGCTATTCCTTGGGCATAGCTTCTTTTATCGTGGCCTGCGTGTGGTTCATGCTGTGGTATAGGAGGGAAAAGACGAAGTAACGATTAAAATACACAATACTTATTTCCTTACAACCTTCTGGTTGTTCTCGATGACAATGCCGCGGGTGGAGTCGGTGGCCTGAGTACCGCTGAGGGTATAATTATTTTTCTTACTCAATCTCTTTTTTGGTGAATCTGGTTGCGAAATTACATCATTTTTTCGAAAAGGGAACGGAAATTACAAAAAATAACCCATCGTATGCAGTTTGAACGATACAAAATGGGTAGTAATATGTTGTTTTTTAAATATAAATCAGTAATTTTGCCGTTTTACTGATGACTGACTGTCAGAAAGACGATAGCATGACGGAGAAGAAACGCATTTATTGTGCCATCGACCTCAAATCGTTCTATTCGAGCGTTGAGTGTGTGGACCGAGGGCTCGACCCGCTGACTACCAACTTGGTAGTGGCCGACGTGTCGCGCACCGAGAAGACCATCTGTCTGGCTGTGACCCCTTCGCTCAAGGCCTACGGCATCGGCGGACGGGCAAGGCTGTTCGAGGTCATTCAGCGACTGCGCGAAGTGAACTTCGAGCGACAGATGAAGGCTCCCGGCAACCGACTGACGGGCAAGTCGACCTCCGACACAGAACTGGCGCAGCATCCCGACTGGGCCGTCGACTACATCGCCGCCACGCCGCGCATGGCTCATTATATAGAGGTGAGCAGCCAGATCTACAGCATCTATCTCAAGTATATTGCACCCGAGGACATCCACGTCTACAGCATCGACGAGGTGTTCATGGATTTCACCGCCTATCTGGACAGCTACAAGATGACGGCCCACGAGCTGGCCATGCGCATGATTCGCGACGTGTTGCAGCAGACGGGCATCACGGCCACTGCCGGCATTGGCACCAACCTGTATCTCTGCAAGGTGGCTATGGACATCATGGCTAAGAAGGCACCAGCCGACAAGGACGGCGTGCGCATTGCCGAGCTCGACGAGATGAGCTATCGGCGCGAGCTGTGGGACTATCGCCCGCTGACGAAGTTCTGGCGCGTGGGCCACGGCATCGCACAGAAGCTGGCCGTCCACGGCATCGACACGATGGGCAAGCTGGCCCGCATGTCGGTCCACAACGAGGAGCTGCTCTATCGGCTGTTTGGCGTGAATGCCGAGCTGCTGATAGACCATGCCTGGGGATGGGAGCCTTGCACGATGGAGATGGTGAAAGCCTACAGGCCGGCCTCTAACTCGTTCAGCAACGGACAGGTGCTGCAGAGTGCCTACGACTTCCAGAAGGCGCGGGTCGTGATACAGGAGATGGCCGAGAACATCGCCCTGGAGCTGGTGTCCAAACGGCTGGTGGCCGACCAGCTGGTGCTCTATGTGGGCTACGACCGCGAGAGCCTGTCCGACCCGGCCATCAAGGCCAGCTATCATGGCGAGGTGAGCACCGACTACTACGGGCGCGTGGTGCCTAAGCATGCGCACGGCTCTGCCAACCTGGGGCGACAGACCTCGTCGACGCGGCTGATAACCGAGGCGGTGGTGGGGCTGTTCGACAGCATCGTCAACAAGGATCTGTTGGTCAGACGGCTGAACCTCTCTGTCAATCATGTGGTGGATGAGGCTTCGGTCATGAGCAAAAAAGCTCCCGAACAGCTGGATCTCTTCGTCGACTATGAGGCACTGGCGCAGCAGCGAGAGGCCGAGCAGGCTGCACTCGACAAGGAGCGGCGCATGCAGGAGGTGCAGCTGGCCATCAAGCAGCGCTTCGGCAAGAATGCCATCTTGCGTGGACTGAACTTCGAGGAGGGGGCCACGGGCAAGGAGCGCAACGAACAGATAGGAGGACATAGAGCGTGAAAAATTGAAGATTGAAGATTGAAAATTGAAGATTATGGGGAAGTACGATGATATTATTGATTTGCCACATCATGTGTCTAAGCGGCATGCGCAGATGTCGATGTGGAACCGGGCGGCACAGTTTGCTCCCTTTGCAGCTGTGTCGGGACATCACGATGCCATCAAGGATGCTGCTGAAAAATTTTCATACTGCGTTGAAATCAATCGAGATGAAATCATTGGTTCAGACCGTACAGGTCGAGGGAATTTCGACCTTACCAAGCAAAATTTGACCGAGCAAAAAATATGAATTATTTTGACAACACCCCCTCTGAGAATCGCGTGGAATTCAGCAAACACTAAGTCGCTTGCAAATATGCGAGTATTGGAAGGGTTTGTTCATCTCCTTGATTTACAGTGTGTTGCGAAATTTAGTTTCGGCATATCAAACTGAGTTATGACTTAGAACAGAACGCAACTAATGCTAAAACTCAGTTTGATATGGCTGTAAACCCACTTTGATTCAATATCAATCTCAAGACGAGGCTCATGCCAGACGCAAGCATCTATGTTTCTCCGCTTCCAGAATGCACTTTTTTGTGAGTGCTTTTTTCTATGAATTTTTTTTACAAAATAATGATTTAAAATCATCACTCCCCTTGCTCAGGTTCTCCAGATATTTCTGGGGCGTGATGCCTTCGATTTTCTTGAACATGCGCTGCAGGACGGTGCGGTCGGCGAAGCCTTGTCAGGTCAACGTAAGCCAGTCCTGTGAACACTGTAAAAAGCAACATGTGCCTTGCAAGTTCCATCTGCCGTTGCTGGAACGGGTGGGCAAGCAACTTTTTTACCTGTTCACGGGTCAGATAGCGGATTTCCACGTTACGCTTTACTTTCTCATATTCGATGTCCTCCAGAGGATTGGAGCGCAGTATCTCCTTGTCAACAGCCAGAAAAACAAGGCGGCTCAGCCATGCCAGGCAGTCATTGGCTGTCGCCGGGCAGAGGTGCTTCCGCTGTCTGAGATAGATATGGTAGTCTTACGCCCATTTGATAATCTATTCGCAGAACATCTGGCGCAGTACATCCTGTAGAGCGGTAATCTCATCAGAAGTGAGTGAGGCTATACGATTCTTCAATCGCCGTTTGTCAATGGTGCGAATCTGGTCAGTTGCCATTTCGCCATCACGATTCATGATACGACAGGCAACCCGATAAGGATAGCCGTGGATAGCCGATGTAATAGGTACGATAATTATCGTATCGAGATGGTCGTTAAGCTCTTTGGGGCTGACAATAACGCATGGTCGAATCTTCTGCATCTCAGCACCGACTGTGGGGTTTAAGTCCACCCAGTAAACATCAAACTGGCTTACCATTTCCAGTCCTCCATCGTTTCATCTTCAAACACATCGGCTGCCATCAATTTGTCCTCCCCGTCGGCATGCGCCTGCTTAGCAGCTGCAGCCCATCCGTTGCGGGCGGTTGCATTGGCTCCCTTCTGCTGGGTAGTTACCAATCCCTTCACATACGCCAAGACTTTGGCCAGCAGCGTCTCGTTGTCTGCTATCTCACCCATGGCACGGTATAACTCCGCATTCAGTTCTAATGCTGTCATAATCCTAACACTTTTGTTTCGGGTGCAAAAATAAGGTTTTTGTCTGACATTTCCAACTTTTCGAGCAGCGAACGCAGAGAAAAACTTGTTTTTGCTTTGCTGAGTCGCGAGATAATCCGCCCCTGGGTCGAGATTGCTTTTCAAAAAAAGTAGTTCTGGTGCGGCATTAAGGTTGACTGCCCTGCATTTTCGTACTTGGAAATCAACTCTATGGCTTCGGGAAGAAGTTTCACCATTGCCTGTACTCCCGTCTTTTTGCGCTTATACTTCAACCCATTGCGCTTGACAAGATTGTCAAAAGCGGCATTGACAGACAAGAGAATGCGCTCAATTTTGGCATTGGTCTCCGTTGCTTCGCCGCTTTTACCTTCAAGACGGCTGGAACGGGAGTTCCATAACTTGGGGTTACACGACAGCTTGCAGGAGAACTGCGCCATCGAGTTGTTGAGGGTGATACGTCCCATGATGGGAGCCTTGCCCTGTTTGTCCAGACTGCTCTTTTTGAGGTAGAGCAACACCTTGAATTTGTTTGTTTTCATACGCTTCTGAGTTTTGGGGTGCAAAGTTATACAATCTCAGAGCGTCCCTGTCTATGCAAAACATGTCAGAATATTTATGTTTTTCCGAGGCTCACGAAAATGCGGACAGATTGCCCCATTTTCAACAAGTGTTCTTCGACGAGCGAAGCGAGCAGAGCTCGAGTCCCAGTTACCAAACGCGGTAACCAAGGTAACACTTAGGTAACGGAACAGGCTCAACGTTCTTTCCAATCCGAAAGAATCTCAAAAGCGCAAACGGTCGCAAATAGACGGCAATATCAACGATTTACGCTATCTCACCCGAAATAACCTCATCATTCCCGACAACCTTGATATTCATAAAAATAGAACAGAAACATATCGCGGTCAGGAACGACAACGAAAAACATATATGGATAGCTGATGGTGGTTTGTAAACACTTTTTCTGTCTCTCGGCTTGGCAGAAAGAAGATTTTTCGCTATTTTTGCATCGTAAATAAAAACT
>CACXXD010000099.1 GCA_902771445.1 uncultured Prevotellaceae bacterium | reverse complement strand
GCTCGCAGAGGACGGTCGAGAACCGGCTGGAGTATGTCTACACATTCATCACCGACGCCATTCCCGACCCGCTCTCCACCTATATCTTCAGGGGGAAAAAATACGAGTGCCGGAAAATAGAGCTGACGGTCAGGGAAGACGGGATAGACAGGAAAAAGAAAGGCTACTTCTACGAGATTCTATAGCACACCCTTGTAGTTCATCAGCAGCTCGTTGGCCTTCTTGATGTCCTTCGGCGTGTACATGTCCGTGATGAGGATACTGGAGTGGCGTGCCTGGTCGCGCACGCTCAGAACGTCGGTGTTCGCCCTCAGCATGTTCGTGATGCCGGTGTCCTTCAGGCTGTAGAACTTGTACCTGTCGGAGAAACCCAGGGACTTGCGCAGCGTGCGCGTCCAGTAGTCACGGAACCCCTTCTCGCTCTTGAACGAGGGGCCGGGCCTGAACCCCTCGGAGAAAAGGTAGTAGCAGCCGGGGGACTTGAACACGTCAAGGTCGAGCATCAGATTGATGACGTGCATCGGAAGCGTTACGACCGCGTCGTTCCAGTTCTTCGCCACTTCCCAGTGAATGAACAGTGTCTTGTCGTGAAGGTTGAAGTCCTGGATCCTGAGAAGGGCCAGCTCATGCGGACGGACGAACAGGTAGTGCAGAAGGTAGCAGGCAAGCAGGAAGTGGGGGTTGTTCTTCTCCAGGTATTCCCTGATTGACTTCAGCACGCCGTCGGGGATAACGTCGCGGTTCTTGCTCTTGTCCTTCTTCCTGATGCTCGGGATGCCGGCGGTCGGGTCACTCTCTATGTATGACTTCTGCAGAAGGTAGTGGCTGAACACCTTGATCCATGACAGGTAGTTGTTCCTGGTCTGAACGGAGTTGTCCTTGTCCAGATAGACATAGTCGAGGAAGTTGTCCACAAGGCGCTTGTCGAACTGGTAGGCATAGTACACGTTCTTCCTGTGCTCGGCTATCCAATTCGTCATCACGCGCAGATAGCTGAGGTAGCTGGTCACCGACTCCTGGCGCATGCTGTTCGACTCGACCTGCTTGGCAAGATAGCGCTTATACTGGTCGCACACATCGTCGAAGCGCGAGTACACAAGGTTCTTGCTCTGGTCTATCCACGGATTGAAACCGCCTGACAGCTCTTCACGGAGCCTGCTGCAGACACCTTCGGCATACTCCTTCTTTGCACGTTTGCCGCTGATCTTGGCCAGCTCGCGGTTCAGCTTGATGCGCTTCCGTCTCAGCCTGCCGGCTGAGGGGTCGAAAGCATAGAAACTGACGAACACGTCCTTTCCCCAGCACAGGGTGGGCTCCCTGTACTCTTTTACGCGATCTGCGGATTTTTCAACATGAGAATTCATTTTTTTGTCCATTTCATTTCTAAAACGGACAGCGGTTGAACTTAATTTCAGTCTTACTCGTGACGCGTTTCTGTCCCGGCAAAGACCCCTTAAACACAGATAATCGGCTGTTTCTCAGCCGATTACCCTTTATTTTGTCGGGATGAGGCGACTCGAACGCCCGACCCCTACGTCCCGAACGTAGTGCGCTACCAACTGCGCTACATCCCGATTGCCCGAAAGCGGTTGCAAAGGTAGCAAATAATTATGAATTACGCATGCTGAATCATGATTTATTTTTGACTGTGTTCGTAAAAAAAGTTAAATTCGACGTTCTGGCATGCTTTCTTCGCTCATAATTCATATTATTTTACTACCTTTGCACCCGCAAAAAGATGGTGCCTTAGCTCAGTTGGTAGAGCATCGGACTGAAAATCCGTGTGTCCCCGGTTCGATTCCTGGAGGTACCACCACTAAAAGCACTGATCGGAAAACGATTGGTGCTTTTTTTCGTCAGACTAACAACCTAAAAAAAATGAAACGAATCACTTTTCTCCTTATTTATTTAATGATGGTGGTTGCTGTGCGTCTGCATGCCGCCGACAACACGATTGTAGTGAAAGCCGGCGATGCCGAGAGCCTCTTGCAGGCCATTGAGCAGGCCAACAGGCAGAATGCCGACTCGACTGCCGAACGTCTGTTCATCCTGTTGCCCGATGGTCTCTACGACCTGGGCGAACGTGTGCTGACCACGATTACCGGGCATAATGTCAGTCTGATAGGGCAGAGCATGAACGGTACGATCATCAGAAATGCGCCCGATGCGGCCAACGAGGGCATCTCGAAGACGGCCACTATCCGTGTGATGGCTACAGGCACCTATCTGCAAGACCTGACCCTCCAGAATGCGCTGAAATACTATGAGTGCGGAAGTGCAGGACGCGCCGTCACGCTCCATGAGAAGCAGAGCACACGCACCATCTGCAACCGCGTGCGCCTGTTGTCCTATCAGGACACCTATTATTCGGACAGCGAAGAAGGTCAGTTCTATTTCTTGGATTCAGAGATTCATGGTACGATAGACTTCATCTGCGGAGCGGGCGACGTGTTCTTCAGTCGCTGCACCATCGTGACGGAGCGCCGTGCCATTGAGGACAAAGGGCGCTGCGTGATTGCCGCTCCCCGCACGTCGAAGACGCAGTTCGGCTATGTGTTCGACGGCTGCACCATCAAGAACCTTGGCAGTGCCTTCCATTATGCACGCGGCTGGCACACCAGTCCCCGTTGTGCGTTCCTGAACACTACGCTCGAGCATCCCGAATTGCTGCTCGACACGCGCTTCGACCATCGCGGCATGCGCACGGTGAACAGTCAGTTCTACGAGTATCACACAATGGATGCAGCGGGAAAAGACATTACACCGAAGTCGAACATTGTGACGTTCACGCTGAAGGAAGAGAAAAACACCGTGGAGACCATCATGGCCAAGGAGAAGGCACGCGACTTCCGGCTGAAGAACGTCTTTCCCGACTGGCGACCCGACAAACAGCTGAAAAACTTGCAGCGGCAGGCAGAGCGACTGAAGAAAACTTTTTTGTAACCGCTAAAAGCAAAAACCCATCGGGCAGTAGACATTTTCTACTGCCTTTTTTTGCTATCTCGTACAAAATGTGTAATTTTGCGCGTTGAAACAATACATTTTATTGATATTAACATTATGGCAAAGAAAGCATTACTCATGATTCTCGATGGTTGGGGAATCGGTCAGCACGGCAAGGGCGACGTGATTTACAATACGCCCACTCCTTATCTCGATTATTTGAATGCCGTGTCGGCTCACTCACAGCTGCAGGCAAGTGGCGAAGATGTTGGTCTGCCCGACGGACAGATGGGCAACTCTGAGGTGGGTCACCTGAACATCGGTGCAGGTCGTATCGTCTATCAGGACCTGGTGAAGATCAACCGTGCCTGTCAGGACGGCTCTATCATGGAGAATCCGCAGGTGAAGGCTGCCTACACATACGCAAAAGAGAACAACAAGAAACTGCACTTGATGGGACTTTGCTCCGACGGTGGTGTCCACTCAAGCCTCGATCATCTGTTCAAGCTCATCGAAGTGGGCAAGGCATACGGTCTGAAGAACCAGACGTTTGTCCACTGCTTCATGGACGGTCGTGACACTGATCCCCGCAGCGGCAAGGGCTTCATTCAGCAGGTGAGCGAAGTCTGCGCTGCCAACGATGCCGCCATCGCCTCCATCGTGGGCCGTTTCTATGCTATGGATCGCGACAAGCGCTGGGAGCGCGTCAAGGAGGGCTACGACCTGATAGTCAAGGGTACCGGTAAGCAGGCTACCGATATGGTGCAGGCCATGCAGGAGAGCTACGACGAGGGAGTGACCGACGAGTTCATCAAGCCTATCCACAATGCTTCGGTCAACGGTTGCATCGAAGAGGGCGACGTGGTCATCTTCATCAACTTCCGTAACGACCGTGCCAAGGAACTCACCATCGTTCTCACGCAGCAGGACATGCCCGAACAGGACATGAAGACCATCCCCGGCCTGCAGTACTACTGTATGACTCCCTACGATGCCAAGTTCCAGGGTGTTCACATCCTCTTCCCGAAAGAGAACGTCGAGGACACGCTGGGCGAATATCTGAGCCGTCAGGGCAAGAAGCAGCTGCACACGGCTGAGACGGAGAAGTATGCCCACGTGACGTTCTTCTTCAATGGTGGTCGCGAGGCTCCGTTCGAGAACGAGGACCGTATCCTTGTGGCTTCGCCGAAGGTGGCTACCTACGACCTGAAGCCTGAGATGAGCGCCTACGAAGTGAAGGACAAGCTCGTGGCTGCCATCGGCACACAGCAGTACGACTTCATTGTGGTCAACTTCGCCAACGGCGACATGGTGGGACATACAGGTGTCTACAATGCCATCGCCAAGGCTGTCTGGGCTGTTGACAACTGTGTTCGCGAGGTGATTGAAGCCGCCAAGAAGAACGGCTACGAGGCCATCATCATTGCCGACCACGGCAATGCTGACAATGCCATCAACCTCGACGGAACGCCCAACACGGCCCACTCGCTGAATCCTGTTCCCTTTATCTACGTCACCGACAACAACTCGGCAACGGTGAAGGACGGTCGTCTGGCCGACGTGGCTCCCTCTATCCTGCACATCATGGGACTGGAGCAGCCGAAGGATATGACGGGCGAGTGCCTGATTCAGGACAACCGATAAGATTCATTCTCATTAGTTTCTATAGCAAGGGAGGCTGTTTTTCATCGAAAAACAGCCTCCCTTGTTGCGTGAAATGCTTATTTTCTCATTGAAAAACGTGGGCAAGGATTGGGATGGTGATGACGGAGAGTAGGGTGGTGACAAACGTGATTTCAACCATCAATGCGGTGTCTCTGCCATGCTTCAGGCACAGAATGGTGCCGTAGGTGGCTACGGGCATGGCCAGGACAATGGTGTTGATGCTGACCACAAGTGGGTCGAAGCCTGCGAAGGTGAATAGCTGGTAGAGTGCAAATGGCACCAGCACAAGACGGAGCAATGTCGTGACGTAGACCACTCGGTTGCCCAACAGCGCACGGGCTGAGAGATCGGACATCGACGAACCGATGATGAGCAAGGCGGCAGGCACGGTGATGTTGCCAATCATGGTGAGCGGTTTGCTGATCACTTGCGGCACGTTGTCGATGCCCAGTGCTACGATGAGAATGGCCAAATAGGCCGAAATCATCGGTGAACTGTAGAGTGCTTTCCGGGAGAGTCGCACTCTTCCTCGCTCGCCCTGAATGAGCATGACACCCACGGTGAAGACTGTGAACGTGTTGATGACGTTGAGTGTGGCGGCATAGAACACGGCATGATTTCCGAAGATGGATGCCACGATAGGATAACCGATGAAACCGACGTTTCCGAACATAATGGCGAAGCCTATGATGCCTTCATCGTCTTTCCGTTTGGTCAGGAAACGAGGTAGCCAGAAGGCAATGCCTGTCAGCAATGCATACGACAGGATACTGATGACGAGTAGTGGTAGGATGAATCGGCGGTCGGGCAGTTGGCCGTCCATCGTCGATGAGAGAATCAGTGCCGGACAGGTGAAGTTGATGACGAGGCTCGACAGCCGTTTGTCGAAGTCGCCTCCCATATAGCCCAGTCGGGCGGCCACGTATCCCACGATGACGATGGCCAGCAGTGCCAGCATGATTTCAATATTCTCCATCGCCCGTTTGTGTTTCGTTCGTTTCCTCCATCTCTTCGTCCAGTCTGTTGGCCCACAGATACTTCTTCGTCTCCTGTGCCGCCACACCGCTAAGCAGCAGCAGTGCCACAAGGTTCGGGATAGCCATGAGTGCGTTCATGCAGTCGGCAATGTTCCAAATGATGTCCAGATTGATGATGCTGCCGAAGAAGAGTGCAACGATGTACAGGATTCGATAGAATCGGTTGATTTTGCGCCCTTCAATGTAATTTACCGCGCTTTCACCGTAGTAGCTCCAGCCCAGGATGGTGCTGAAGGCGAACGTCAGGATGCCGAATGTGAGCAGTGGAGCACCTATGTATGGAATCTTCGAGAACGCCACCTTGGTCAGCGCAGCACCGTCGGCATAGGTGATGTCGGGGTAGGCCAGAATGCTGCTCACCAGCACCAGTCCAGTGAGGGCGCAGATGACCACCGTGTCCCAGAAGGTGCCTGTGCTGCTTACCAGAGCCTGTCGCACGGGGTTGCGCGTCTGTGCCGCTGCGGCCACGATGGGGGCCGAACCCATGCCGCTCTCGTTCGAGAACAGTCCGCGGGCTATGCCATAGCGAGCTGCCATCATCACCGTGGCACCCACGAAGCCGCCGCCTGCCGCCGACGGGTTGAAGGCCGACCGCACAATCAGTTCGATGGCCGGCCACACATAGCTGCCATTCATGCAGAGGATGACGATGCACCCCACCACGTAGAGCACTGCCATGAAAGGCACCAGCACCGTGCAGACACGGGCGATGGCTTTCACACCGCCCAGGATGACCGCTGCCGTGAGTACGCACACCACGATGCCCACTATCCATGTGGGAATGCCGAACGTCTCGTTGGTCAGCAGAGCAATGCTGTTGGCCTGCACCGTACAGCCTATGCCGAACGAGGCTAGTGCCGTGAACACGGCGAAGAGCACGGCCAGCCACTTCATGCCGAGTCCGCGCTCCAGTGCATACATCGGTCCGCCATAGGTGCGTCCGTCTTTTCCTCTCACCCTGTATTTCACGGCCAGTAGTCCTTCGGCATATTTTGTCGACATGCCGAAGATGCCTGTCAGCCAGCACCACAGCACAGCGCCCGGTCCTCCCAGTGCCACAGCCGTAGCCACGCCCACAATGTTGCCAGTGCCGATGGTGGCAGCCAGTGCCGTGGCCAGTGCGCCAAACTGACTCACGTCGCCGCTGGCCTTGTCGTCTTTCTGCACCGACAGTCGGATGCCCGTCAACAGCTTTCGCTGTGGAATGCGCAGTCGGAAGGTGAGGAAGACGTGTGTGCCGAGTAGCAGCACAATCATAGGCCAGCCCCACAGGAAGGAGCTGAGCAGAGAGAACAGGTCGTTGATGGGTTCCATATACTATATATTATGGTAATAAAAACTTCCCACTTTTTTCTACCACGAATTGTATCCAATGTTCTTCACCAGACTATTGGCTCTTTGCCTTGCTGTGCCAGATAGCTGTTGGCTCTCGAGAACTGGTGCAGGCCGAACCATCCGCCACGGTTGGCTGACAGGGGCGACGGGTGAACCGACTCCAGCACGAGGTTGGCCTGCTTGTCTATCATGTATGCCTTCGACCGTGCATAGCCGCCCCACAGCATGTAGACGATGCCCTGTCGGTTGGTGGCCAGTGCGCGGATGGCCGCATCGGTAAACTGTTGCCATCCCAGGGTGGAGTGGCTGTTGGCCTGATGCGCCCTCACGGTGAGTGTGGCGTTCAGCAGCAGTACCCCCTGCCGCGCCCAGCGGCTTAGGTCGCCGTCGGTGGGCATGGGTGTGCCCAGGTCGTCGTGAATCTCTTTGAAGATGTTCTGTAGTGAGGGCGGAAACATCACTCCCTGTTGCACCGAGAAGCTCAGGCCGTGGGCCTGTCCCGGCTCATGGTACGGATCTTGTCCGATGATCACCACCTTCACCTCGTTGAACGGACACAGGTTGAACGCATTGAAGATTAGTTTGCCCGGTGGGTAGCACACCCCAGCCATATATTCGCGTCGCACGCTCTCTGTGAGTTGTTGGAAATAAGGCTTGTCAAACTCCTCCTGTAGGTACTGTTTCCACGATTCTTCAATCTGAACATTCATATCTTTTTGCTCTTTTTTGCTTGCAAAATTAGGCATTTTTTTCTTTATCTGCTACAGAAAACTATCAATTTGTTTGTTTTTATTTCTTATTTCTGTAAAATCGTGGCTGTGCCGGCCTTTCGGGCTATAGTCTATTGGCATCAGAGAATGCGAAGACGGCGACCAATTTGATGGCCGCCGTCGCACTGTTTTGTTTCTCACAGCTTGTGAAGGGGATTAATAGTCATCGTCATCTTCCCATGATCCGCCGCGAGATAAGTTTCCACCTGTTGACATTGTGCTTCCTACATTATAGTTTGGGGTATCCGATCCAGCCAGGATAGGAGAAGACTGCACCATCATAATTGTCACTTCCGGAGTTTGATATATCTTTTTCATTGTTCTATTTCTTTTTTGGTTTATAAATTGGAAGAAATTATAATAATTTCTGTCCCCTCCTTCAAAAACTTACAACAATTTCTGTCCTACATATTTGTTGATTGCTGAGAAATGTATTACTTTTGCATAACGGATTAACAGAAAGACGATTAGCGAAAGACTTATGAAGAAAGAACTTCCTCCTATTCTACAGATTGGCGACGTGCTGATTTCATCGGACATACTGACCGAACAGTTCTGTTGCGACCTGTCGGCCTGTAAGGGACAATGCTGTGTTGAGGGCGATGCGGGAGCACCCGTGACGATGGACGAGATCATGGAGATCGAGGAGTCGTTGGATGAGGCATGGCCCGACCTGAGTGCTTCGGCGCAGGCCGTGATCGACAAGCAGGGAGTGGCCTATACCGATCAGGAAGGCGACCTCGTGACAAGCATTGTCAATGGCAAGGACTGCGTGTTTACCTATTACGATGAAATCAGCGATTTTGATACAGGCAAGCCCATCTCGGGCTGTTGCCTCTGTGCCTTGGAGAAAGCCTTTCGCGCTGGCCGCTCCAAGTTTTGCAAGCCCATCAGCTGTGCGCTCTATCCCATCCGTGAGAAGCGGTTCAGCGATGGCACCGTTGCCCTGAACTATCACCGTTGGGCGGTGTGTAAGGATGCCGTGGCGAAGGGACGCGCACTCCATCTGCCTGTCTATCGTTTTCTTGAAGGTCCTTTGGTCCGTCGTTTCGGCCAAACGTGGTACGATGAGCTGTGTGGCATTGCCGATGAGCTGAAACAACAAGGTTACCTATGATGATGTTTGACAGTACCGTTGCTACCCCTTTTGGCCACTCTTTCTATGTGATGGCCAAGCCTGTGGGCAGCAGTTGCAATCTGCATTGCAGCTACTGTTACTATCTGTCGAAGGCGACGGGACGGATGGATCTTGAGTTGCTCGAAACGTTTATCCGTCAGAACTTCGAGGCACAGACCACTCCCGAAGTGCTCTTCACGTGGCATGGCGGCGAGCCGTTGCTCTTACCTATTTCATATTATGAGAAGGCATTGGCTCTGCAACAGAAATATGCGAAGGGCCGCCATGTGGACAATTGCTTGCAGACCAACGGCACGTTGCTGACCGACGAGTGGTGCGCGTTCTTCCATGAGCATCATTTCCTGATAGGCATCAGTGTCGACGGCCCCGAATGGATGCATGACACCTATCGGCAGCAGTTTGAACAGACCTTGCGCGGCATCCGACTGTTGCAGAAGCATCGTGTGGAGTGGAACGCGATGGCAACGGTGAACCGCACGAATGCCGACCATCCCGATGAATTCTATCATTTTTTCAAAGAGCTGGGCTGTAAGTACCTCCAGTTTACTCCCGTGGTCATTAGTGAAGACCTGACTGTGGACAGCAACCACCATGATAGCAGTTCTAATCCTGACTGTTCACTATCCACTGTTCACTCTTCACTACACCCATCTTCCGTACAGCCCGAACAGTGGGGCGACTTTCTGATAGGTCTTTACGATGAGTGGATCAAGGAAGATGTGGGCAAGGTGTTTGTACAGTTGTTCGATGCAACCTTGGCCAGTTGGCTGCATCAGTCGCCCGGTGTCTGTTCCATGTCGGCAGTCTGTGGCTTGTCGCCCGCCTTGCAGCCCGACGGCTCACTGTACAGTTGCGATCATTTCGTGTTTCCCGAACATCTGTTGGGCAATATTCGTCAGCACACGATTGTAGAGATGATGTACAGCGAGCAACAGCAAAGTTTTGCGCGGGCCAAGCTGAGCGGACTTAGCAAGCGTTGCAGGCGATGCAGTTTCCTCTTTGCCTGTCATGGTGAGTGTCCTCGCAACCGTTTTCTGCCAGGACATGAGAACTATCTTTGCGAAGGATACCGTAGGTTCTTTGAACATGTGGAGCCAACCATGGACTTCATGGCAGCTGAGGTCATGGCTGGTCGTGCTCCTGCCAATGTCATGCGTGGTTAGTTTTTGGAAGAAATTTTCGTAATTGACATAAATAAAGGACAGAAATTTTTTGTAATTTCTGTCCTTATATTATAATCGTGAATTGCTGTCACTTAGAGCTTTGGAACAGTCATTTCAGACTGATGTGCTTAGTAATCCAGCCACTGTAAGTATTCACTCTTAGCTCGATGGAATCGACCTTTATACTGTCAAGGGCGACACTGAAGTAGGTATGGACGGAGTAGTATTCGGGCATGCCCCCCTGATCGTGATGCAGTCGCACACAGAGCGTTCGGGTCTTGTCTCTGTTGGTTCTGACCGAGTCGCCCACCAGTCCCAGTTTGTGCATGGCATCCTTGTTGTCTGTCGATCCGCTCTTCAGATAGATGCTTGCGTTCAGGTAGCGCTTGTTCTTGCTGACCCACAGGCTCTCGATGGTCAGCGGATCCGTCTTCACCGTTGCCTTCCTCTTAGCCAGACTGTCGGCATTCGAGATCGTGGCCACGCTGATAGGTGCGATGCTGACGGGCTCCACCGTCTTCTCGTTCTTCTTGTAGTAGAGTACGCTGCGGTAGATGGAATCGCCCTTCTTGATCCAGTCTTGTGCGAAGGGCTTGTCCATGACCAGTCGCTCATTGTCGTCGGTCATGACATAGTCCACTTGCAGGTCACTGTTCGTGTGCGCCTCCACAAAGTCGGCCTGCATCGTAGAGTAGTCACTTTCCCCCTTGTCGTAGGAGTCGTTGGTGCAGGCAGTGAGTGCCAGCAGTGAGAGCATGGCAAAAGCAAGTCTTTTCATTGTGCTGTCAGGTAGTTTCTTAAAGGATTCTCATACATGGTGATGATGCGCTCGCGCAGGAAAGGAAGGTCTTTCCCCGGGATGTCGATCTTGTCCAGTCTGCTGTTCAGATAGTCGTCGAAGCGCTGCTTGTCGGCCTCGGTATAGTGGTCGGCAAACTGTCGGTTGCCGTTCAGTTCATCGAGAGCGATGTAGTTGTCGGGGTAGATGCGGTAGTTGGCATGGATCTCCCTGTCAATGCGCCGGCTCAGTTCGTGGAAGAACTCGTTCTTGGGCAGTGGGGCCAGTTCGGCGATCCATTGGTTGACAGGCGTTCCGCAGTGGTAGTGAACGCGCCCTTTGTAGCCCAGGATGCCCGTCTTCATGTTGTCCAAGTCGTCCTGTCGGCTCTTCTTGTAGGCAGGGTTGTCGCGTTTCAGCTGGAACTCCTTCGCTTTCAGGTAGTCGCACGGGTCGAACTCATAGCTGATGGTGAGCGGCACGATGTTCAGTTCCATGAGCGACTTGACGTAAGCAGGCATCGCCTCCTGTCCGTCGTCGGCGCTTGGTCCGCCCATTGCCAGCATCTTCAGCACCGAGTCCTGCGTGCGGTCGTCGGAGTCCTTGGCCCTTCCCTCGCGCTGTGCAATCCAGATGTTCTCCCGCTTCTGCGTCACGGCATGGTGGATGTACTGGCTCATGAGCTGACTGGAGCGCAGCATCTCCTTGGGCGACAGTCCTCGCCGCACGGTGAACGCCTTGTTCATGCGCACCAGTCGCTTGATCCACGGGTAGATCAGCAGGTTGTCGCCGATGCCGATCTCCACCGTGGTCTCATAGCCCGCATCCATCAGAAGCACGTCGAGCAAGGCCGAGTCGAGCACGATGTCACGGTGGTTGGACACGAACGTGTAGCGTTGTTGGTATTGCGTGTTGCTTTTCAGTTTGTTGTCATCGAATGTGCATCCGTCGGTATGCTTGCGTATGATGTACTTCGCGACGGGCTTCATGAATCTCATCTGGAAGTCGAGAGGTGTCTTCACGCCCGTGAAGGCCAGTTTCAGTATCCCGTTGCGCAGTCCTTTGGGCATCCAAGGCACGAGTCCTTTCATGATGGCTGCAAACTGTCTGTCGTTCAGCAGGTCGTCGAATGCCTGCCGCATCTCATGCGCCTCGTAGGGGCGAATCTCGTCGAATTGAGAATTGAGAGTTGAGAATTGAGAATTATGATTAGATTCTTCCATGTCTGATGCTTTGAGTGCTACCTTTAGTGTCTTATAGGTTGTATTTCTCCTTCATTGTTTTGATGATCTTTACGAGAATCTTGACGATCTCTTCATTGTCATTGTACATTGATTCATATTGTATGTCAGTCAGATATTTTATTTACCTGTTGGATGAATTAAATTGTAAAATATTTATGCTAAAAAAGTTGCACATGTCGTTGATTTTTAGTATCTTAGTGGTGTCCAAGCAACTAAGTA
>CACXXD010000098.1 GCA_902771445.1 uncultured Prevotellaceae bacterium | reverse complement strand
TAAAAGCAAAAAACAATTTCAAAGAGATAAATAGAGATTTGGCGACTGCTCTTGTAGAGCGGGAATCGTACCAAGTTATTTTTTAACGATTACTTAATAGAATCAAACAGCAGGATAAGGGAGCCGTCTGCATATATACAGATATTTTCCACACACAGAATCAGCATGACTTTGTGCAGACACTGGGCAAAGCTATCGTGGAAGAAAGACTGTTGGACACGCGAACCTCTATGTCGAAAGTGTTGAGCTACTTCAGTCAGTGGCGGCCAACCATCAGTCCTGACCCCGTAACGGGAGTTCCCACGGTATCTGTCACCATAGAGCGGTCGAATACAGAATATACCTTGAAGAGTATTTTCGACTATCTAAAGCAGAGTGGCAAAGAAGTGTATGTTGCCATTGATGAGTTTCAGACCATCACCGACTATCCAGAACAGGGTACTGAGGCGCTTCTGCGGTCATATATACAGTTTATACATAATGCACATTTTATTTTTTCAGGTAGCAGGCAGCATTTGATGTATGAGATGTTCGGTTCGCCCAAGCGCCCGTTTTATCAGAGCACAGCCATGATGACGCTTCAGCCGTTGCATGAGGAAATCTATTATGATTTTTCCTCTCGTTGGTTCGTGGCTAACAATGGCTCTCTCAGTGAAGAAGTGTTCCGCCAGCTTTATACCTTGTTCGACGGCTATACTTGGTATCTCCAGTCTGTTCTGAATCGTCTTTATGCGACGGAGAAGCACGTAACTGACTATCAGCAGGTGCGAGAGGCTATCTTGAGCATTCTTAAAGACAAATCGAGCCAATATGAGATGATCATGACTTTCTTGACAGACAATCAGCGCAACCTCTTGAAAGCTATTGCCAGGGACAATTGCGTGGCACAGTTGCAGGCCAACGATTTCTTGCGAAAGCATGAGTTGCCAAGTGCCAGTAGCATCAAGAAAGCACTCACAGCATTGTTGGATAAGGACATTGTCTATCAGACGGCAAGAGGTTATATTGTCTATGATCGTTTTCTTGACCTTTGGCTGAAACGGACTTTCTACTGATAGAACTGCAATGGCAACGGCTTAGCTTTTGGGCGCTTGTTTGACTAATGGGCAGTTCGCCCTCCTTTCGTCGCAGATGTAAAAGATTCATACGATGAACTGTCTAATTTTTAGACAATCCGTATTCGCTGTGGCCGCAAGCCTTGGCAGATTCGCTCTTATGTAGTAATTTTGTATTGCCAAACAAAAGAGCATCTATGAATGTATTACATAGAGGTCAAGGGACCTTCATCAAGATTTTCTCGCTGGCCATTGGACTGACGATCGGGCTGGTGCTGATTGCCAAGGTGCAGCTGGAGCGCAACTACGACCGCTGCATCGTGGACAGGGAGCACGTATATGCCGTGTCGGAGAGTTTCAAGAAGCAGGGACAGGATGCTGCCGAATTCGAAAACACACCGGGCGGAGCCATTCCTGCGCTGTGCCGCTACATCCCCGAAATAATGGTTGGCTCGCGCTACACCTACCAGTTCGTCAACGAGAAACTCATGCTCGAAAACGGTGAGCGCTTCTCGTTCAACCATTCCGTCTTTGTTGACTCCTGTTTCTTCGACATCTTCGGTACAAGCATCTTGCAGGGCGATGCCCGGCAGATACTGAGCACGGCGGGGCAGTGCCTGATCAGCCGTAGGCTCAACGAGAGGCTTGGAGGCAACATGGTGGGCAAGACCTTTTGCTATATAGCCGCTCCTGACAGGCCGATGACCATTGGCGGCGTGTTTGAGACGTTCGACGAGAACAGCACCTTCAGTCTGCTTGATATTGTGATGTCGATGCCGTCGATTGGCACATTCTCCTACGACGGAACCGCCAATCTGATGGGCAACGACCGCTATCGTTCCTATGTCCGACTGCGACCGGATGCCGACATGGCGAAGGTGGAGGCAGAGATGAACACGATGCTCAAGGAACAGATTCCCTGGGAGAAGGTGCATGCCGCCGGAGTGGAGGACTATCGCTTCAGGTTCCATCCTGTAAGCAAGAGCCGAATGGAGAACACTACGGTGAAGACTACCTGCATCATCCTCTTCGTTGTTGCGCTCGTGATGCTGTTTGCAGCCGTGATGAACTATATATTGGTGGTGATCAGTACGCTGGTGAGTCGCGCCCGACTGGTGGCCATCCGCAAGGTGCTGGGCGCACCGCAGCGCGAGTTCTATCAGACTACATTTGGCGAGGCGCTTGTCCATCTGCTTCTCGCCTTGGCAGTCATGGCCCTGCTACTTTGGGTAGGACAGGACTGGATTCGCGAGCTGATGGGTGCCAGTGTCACCACGCTCTTCTCCCGGCAGACCCTTGCGGTGCTGTTGGCGGTCTGCCTGCTGGTGGTCGTCGGTTGCGGACTGTTGCCTGGCTACATCTATTCTCGCGTTCCGATGGTCTATGCCTATCGGTTGTTCTCCGAGAACAGACGCGTGTGGAAATTGTCGCTGCTGGCCTTCCAGTTTGTGCTCTCCACGATGCTGCTTTGCATCCTCAGCACCATCTACCGTCAGTATGACTATATGCTGAACAAGGACTTGGGCTATGACTACAAGGACGTGGCCTACATAGAGATACCGCAGCAGTCGGACTCGACCTTCACGCTGGCCCGTGAGATTGAGAAACTGTCGTGCGTCGAGCATACTGCCACCTGCATGTCGCTCTTTCTGGAAAAGCAGAGCGGCAATAATGTAATGTTGCCGGGGAATCCCAGGCAGCTTTTCAACTTCGCCTGTCTGTACTTTGCCGAGGCAAGCATCATTCCCACCATGAACTTGCAGGTGACCAGAGGTCGTCAGCCGGAGCGGTTGGGGCATGCGGGGTGGGAGACGGAAGCCATAGTCGACGAGAAGTTTGCCAGTCAGCTGAAGCAGCACACTGGATGGGACGACGTGGTGGGCCACACCATCCTTTCGACTGAGTTTGGCGAACAGATTCCGCTGACCATTGTTGCCGTCGTGAAAGATTTCACGTTGGGTACGTTGGCAGGAGTAGATGAGCGGCCAGCCCTCTTCGTCAACGGTAACATTCATGCCAAGAACCTATTGATAAAACTGCAGAGCCTGACACCAGAGCATCTGGCAGAGGTGCAGCAACTGTGCGACAGACTTTACCCCGATGCCGAACTGACGGTGAAGCGATATGCCAACGAACTGGCCGACCACTACCGCGATACGGAGCACACGCGAGATCTGGTGATCATTGGTTGTCTGGCCGCACTGCTCATTACGCTCATCGGACTGACAGGTTATGTGCGCGACGAGGTGCAGCGCCGCTCGCGTGAGCTGGCCATCCGAAAGGTGATGGGGGCCACGGTGAGCGAGGTGCAGGCGCTCTTCATGCGGAGTGTAGCGCTGGTTGCTCTGCCGTCGGTGGTTGTCGGCATCGGCCTGGGCAGGCATCTCAGTTCGTTGCTGATGGAGCAATTCACCGACAAAGTGTCGCTGCTGTGGCGTGTCTTTGCCATCGATGCCCTGCTTGTTGGGCTTATCATCGCTGCGGTCGTGTTCCTGCAGACGCGACGTGTGGCTACCAGTAATCCCGCTCATTATTTAAAGACAGAATAGGAACTATGATTAAACTGGAAAACATCGAAAAAATCTTCCGCACGGAGGAAGTGGAGACAGTGGCACTCAACAGCGTGTCGCTCGAAGTGAAGCAAGGTGAGTTCGTGGCCGTCATGGGGCCGTCGGGCTGTGGCAAGTCCACCTTGCTGAATATATTGGGTTTGCTCGACAATCCCACCAATGGCACCTACGTGCTCGACGGAGAGAACGTGGGACAGCTGAAGGAGAGCCAGCGCACACGGGTGCGCAAGGGACAGATCGGCTTCGTGTTTCAGAGTTTCAACCTGATAGACGAGCTGAATGTGGAGGAGAACGTGGAGTTGCCGCTGACCTATCTCGGCGTGCCGAAGAAGGAGCGCCGCCAGCGCGTAGAAGAGGTGCTGCGCCGTATGGCCATCAGTCATCGCGCCCATCATTTTCCGCAACAGTTGTCGGGCGGTCAGCAGCAGCGTGTGGCCATAGCCCGTGCCGTGGTCTGTCGTCCCAAGCTGATTCTGGCCGACGAGCCTACGGGTAATCTCGACTCAAAGAATGGCATTGAGGTGATGCAGCTGCTCACCCAGTTGAACGCAGATGGCTGCACCATCGTCATGGTGACCCACTCGCAGCGCGATGCCGGCTATGCACAGCGCATCGTCAACATGCTCGATGGACAAATAGTTGAACAAACGGAACTGTAGAAAATTGAGAATTGAAAATTGAGAATTGAGAAATAGTTCTGTTTCTCGTAGATGAATTTTCACTAAGGTGAATGTATGAGATGAATGGATGCACCAGATGATGAGATAGATATGCTACCCCAATATCCAGAAAGCAGCGGAAGACTATTCTCATCCAAACAAACACCACCATCGGCCTTTATATTAAGCAATGGTTTTGAGGACATGATGATAAAAATTGCAAGTGTCTGATATGTTTTCATATACAGATACTTGCAATTTTTTAGAGACTTATTTGCTTGGATCTTCAATTTTCTCTGTACCATTCGAAAAGTTTCTTGACACCGTCTTCGATTTCCACTTTGTGTGTCCATCCCAGGCTGTGAAGCTTTTCGACGTCGATGAGCTTGCGGGGTGTGCCGTCGGGCTTGGAGGTGTCGAACTCGACTGTCCCCTTGAAGTCGACAGCCTTGACGACAAGCTTGGACAGCTCTCGGATGGTGAGCTCCTTGCCTGTGCCGACGTTGATGTGGCAGTTGCGAATCTCGCCCAGCTTTGGGATGGCTCCGCCTCGGCCTACGGAGTGGTTGCGGTCTACTGCACCGTCGACGCTGGCACCGTAGTGTACGCTGGAGTATTTCTCGATGCCGATGATGTCGCTGAAGTTGACATTGAGCAGCACGTGGACGGAGGCGTCGGCCATGTCTTCGCTCCACAGGAACTCACGCAGGGGTGTGCCTGTTCCCCACAGCACGACCTTGTTGTCGTAGATGCCGTATTTGGCCAGCACGTTGAGAATGTCAGCCTCTGAGGCCGTTCCGCTGATGCCTTCGACGGGTCGCCTGTCCATGTCGTGACGAATGGCCTGCCAGTTGTGGTCGTTGATGAGCTTGGCGAGATAGACCTTGCGCATCATGGCTGGCATGACGTGGGAGTTCTCGAGATGGAAGTTGTCGTTTGGTCCGTAGAGGTTCGTGGGCATGACTGCGATGTAGTTGGTGCCATACTGGAGGTTGTAGGACTCGCACATCTTGAGGCCTGCGATCTTGGCAATGGCATACTCTTCGTTGGTGTATTCGAGTGGCGATGTGAGGAGGCAGTCCTCCTTCATGGGCTGTGGCGCGTTCTTTGGGTAGATGCAGGTGGAGCCGAGGAAGAGCAGCTTCTTGACGTGGTGGGCGTAGGCCTCGCTGATGACGTTGCACTGTATCTTCATGTTCATCATGATGAAGTCGGCCCGATAGAGGGAGTTGGCCATGATGCCGCCAACGAAGGCGGCTGCCAAGACGACGGCTTCGGGCTGTTCGTCGTCGAAGAACTTGCGCACGGCGAGCTGGTCGGTGAGGTCGAGCTCTTTGTGGCTACGGCCCACGAGGTTGGTGTAGCCTCTTTGCAGGAGGTTGTTCCAGATGGCGGAGCCTACGAGTCCGCGGTGGCCTGCTACGTAGATCTTGGAATGTTTGCTGATAGTCATATTGGAAATTGAATATTGAAAATTAAATTGAAGATTGAAAATTAATCACTGTTGGAGTTGTCTGAATGCTGCGATGAGTTTGGCATTGTCGTCATGGCTGCGCACGGCGATGCGCATGTATTGCTTGCCGTCGAGGCCTTGCTTGTCGGAGCAGTCGCGCATGAGTATGTTGTGCTTTTTGAGCATGGTGAGGACGAGCTGGCGGGCATTGAAGGGTGGGAGGATTTCGCAGAGGAAGTAGTTGGCCTGGGATGGCATGACGCGGAGGAAGGGGATCTGGCTGAGCTGTTGGTGGAAGTGTTCTCGCTCGGCGATGAATGTGTCGCATGCGTGGATGTAGTCTTTTTCGTATTTGTTGAGGATCTGCATGAAGTGCTCGGCGAAGGAATTGATGTTCCAGATGCTGACCCTTTTCTTCATTTCGCTGATGAGGGTGGTGTCGGCTGAGCAGAGTATGCCGAGGCGGATGCCTGGCACTCCGTAGCTCTTGCTGATGCTCTTGATGACGATGGTTTGGGGATATGCCTCAAGGATGCTGTCGCGAAGGAGGGTGTTGTCCTGATAGCCGTCGGTGAAGTCGACGAAGCTCTCGTCGACGATGAGGCGGGTGTGCTGTTGTTGGCACCAGGCTGCGAGGGTGATGATGTGGTGGATGGGGATGAAGTTGCCGGAGGGGTTGTCGGGGTTGATGAGCAGGATGTTGTCGGCATGATGGGCGGTGAAGAAGTGGATGAGGTCTTTGGCTGTGTAGCGGTAGTCGCTGTTGTTGGGGACGAAGGTGACGAGTTTGTCTTTGGGTCGTCGGTTGGGATACTCCTCGAAGGTGGGTCGGGTGATGCCGAGTGTGCCGGGGAGTAGGTCCATGAGTATGTTGATGAGTTCGGCAGCTCCGTTGCCGGGGATGATGTAGTCCTCTTTGACGTGCCAGCACTTGCTGGCGAGGAGGGTGTTGACTTTCATGCCGGAGGGGTACTGTGCGATGAGTGTGGGGAACTGTGCCTGAATCTCGTCGATGAGTGGGCTCTGGTTGAAGTAGGGGTTGACGAGGTAGCAGAAGTCTATCATCTTGGGGAATCGCCAGAATCCTCCGTAGCGGCCATAGTACTTGCGGAGTATGTCTTTCTCGTCGGCAAAGAGTGCTTCGGCAATGTCGAGGTCTTGCTTGTCGTCGATTTCATACCATTTCTCGTTGGTGATGGGCAGTGCCTTGAGGTCGTGGCTGTTGAGGAAGGAGATGATGCGGAGGACGTTCTCGTAGTACTCGTTGTTGCCGACGGCCTTGGTGTAGGCCTGGAGGAATGGGACGTACTTGGTCTGCGAGAACTGTTTGGAGAACTTGTAGATGTTGACTGTCTTGTAGTATGATGCGGTCTCGCTGTATCTGAATGCTGCCTTAGGGATGAAGTTGACGATGTTGTTGTCGGCGTCGATGCGTACCATAGTGCCGTCCATCCAGCTTTCGTACTTGGCGACGAGTGCGAGGTTGGGGTGTGGGTTGTCGAGCAGGAGGCGGAACATGCCGTCGTCGAAGATGAGGTCGCTCTCGATGAGGAGAGAGTCGTCTTGCTGTAGCTTGTCCTTTGCCAGGGCGAGGGAATAGATGTTGTTGGTTTTGTCGTAGACGGGATTGACGATGTATTCGATCTTGAGGTTCTTCCACTCTTGGTCGAGATGGTTCATGAGCTTCTGTCCTTCATAGCCTACGACGATGACTATGCGGCTGAGCTTTATTTCGGACAATTGTCTGAGCAGACGGTCAATCAGGGGTGTGCCATTCACTGGCACCATGCATTTGGTGTTGTCCTTGGTGTATTGGCCAAGCCGTCTGCCCATCCCGGCTGCGAGAATGATTGCTTGCATCTTTGTAAATTGAAAATTGAAAACTAAATTAAAATTGAGAATTGAGAATTGAAAATTGAAAATTAAATTGAGAATTGAAAATTGAAAATTAAATTGAGAATTGAGAATTGAAAATTAAATTGAGAATTGAAAATTATTGCTGCGCCTGAACAATAATGGCTTGCAGGCAGGAAGCCTGCGAGCCATCGGTACTACTTCACAATGCCTTTTTCCAGATATTCGGCCAGGTTGGTTCTCACCTTGGCTGCTGCACCTTCGGCGGCGACTTTGGCCATGTCGCTCTCTACCATGATTCTGACCAGGTCTTCGAAAGAGGTCTTGGCAGGATTCCATCCCAGCTTTGTCTTTGCCTTCGTGGGGTCGCCCCAGAGGTTGACTACATCGGTAGGACGATAGAAGTCTTGTGACACTTCGATCACGACATCGCCCACGGCGAGACTGGGATTGAGTGTTGCGAAGTCTGGGGACAGGCTCTTGACGATGCCTTTCTCTTGGGCTCCCTCGCCTACGAACTCCAGCTGGATGCCCACATGCTGGAAGGCATGATGGCAGAATTCGCGCACAGAGTGCTGCACGCCCGTGGCTATCACGAAGTCTTCGGGCTCTGGCTGTTGCAGGATGAGCCACATGCACTCCACGTAATCCTTGGCATAGCCCCAGTCGCGCAGCGATGAGAGATTGCCGAGATGGAGCTTGTCCTGCTTGCCCTGTCTGATGCGGGCGGCAGCGAGTGTAATCTTGCGTGTGACGAAAGTCTCGCCCCGCCGCTCGCTCTCATGGTTGAACAGAATGCCGGAGCAGCAATACATGTTGTATGCCTCGCGATATTCCTTGACAATCCAGAAGCCGTACTGCTTGGCTACAGCGTAGGGCGAATAGGGATGGAACGGTGTGTTCTCGTTCTGCGGAACCTCCTCTACCTTTCCGTAAAGCTCTGATGTGCTGGCCTGGTAAATGCGGCATGTATCCGTCAGTCCTAACTGTCGAACGGCTTCCAACACGCGGAGAACGCCTACGGCATCAACGTCGGCTGTGAACTCAGGCGAATCGAAACTCACCTGAACATGGCTCTGAGCTGCCAGATTGTAGATTTCGGTGGGACGAATCTTGCCGATGACACCCAGGATGCTCATCGAGTCGCCCAGGTCGGCATAGTGCAAATGGAAATTGGGGCTTCCCTCCAAGTGTGCTATACGCTCGCGAAAATCGACTGAGGAGCGACGGATGGTGCCATGAACCTCGTAGCCTTTCTCCAACAGAAATTCTGCCAGATAGCTGCCATCCTGTCCTGTGATACCTGTGATAAGGGCGACTTTCGACCTCTCTTTTGTTCCTCCTGAGGGGAGGGTGTTGTTGTTATTGCTCATAAGGATGTTATATATGATTTTTACTATTTAGCGGAAACGATGCATTTTTCCGTCTCCTAATCTTGGAAGAGATCAAGGCTTAGGTTCGGAGAATTGCTTGATGCGTTGCTCTTCGGAGAGCTTGCATATCAACAAGGTGTTGTTGTTTTCGGCTACGATGTAACCGTCGAGGCCTTGTACCACGACCTTCTTTTCCTGTGCTGTGTGGACGATGCAGTTGTGGCACTCAAACAGCTGAACGTCTGGTCCGATGGCGGCATTGCCATAGAGGTCGCGCTTGGACTGTGTCATCAGCGAGCCCCACGTACCCAGATCGCTCCATCCGAAGTCGGCAGGGCATACGAAGATTTCCTCAGCCTTCTCCATGATGGCATAGTCGACGGAGATATTCTCGCAGCCCGGGAACTTCTCGTTTACGACCGCCTGTTCCTCAGGTGTGCCGTAAATAGGCAACATGTTTTCGAAGATCTTGGCCAGTTTGGGTTGATACATGCGGAAGGCATTCACGATGGTGTTGACATTCCAGATGAAAATGCCTGCATTCCAGAAATAGTTGTTCTGCTGAATGTATTGCTGAGCGGTGGACAAGTCGGGCTTCTCGCGGAACGAGTCAACACGGAAGATGCCCTTGTTGCGCAGCGAGGGTGCTGCGAGGTTAGCCTGAATATAACCATAGCCCGTTTCGGGACGCGAGGGCTTCATGCCCAGCGTGACAATAGCATCGGTGTCGCTGGTGAACTTCATGCACTCGCTGATGACGCGCTGGAACTCAGGGACGTTCATCACGATATGGTCGGAAGGTGTCACGACGATGTTGGCTTTCGGGTCTTTCTTCTTGATGCGCCAGCTTACATAGGCAATGCAGGGGGCCGTGTTGCGGCGGCAGGGCTCGCACAGGATGTTTGTGCGTGGCATTGAGGGCAACTGCTGAGCCACGATGTCGGCATATTTCTCATTGGTTACCACCCAGATGTTCTCAGGTGCAACCAAGTCGCCGAAACGCTCTACAGTCAGTTGGAGAAGCGTTTTTCCACATCCCAGAACATCAATGAACTGCTTAGGATTCTCCGCAGTGCTCATGGGCCAGAAACGGCTGCCCACGCCACCTGCCATAATGACCAAATGATTGTTGATTTTTGGCATAGTAATGTGTCTTTTTATGAAAATAATTCGCAAAAGTAACAAAAAAAAGTGATAGCCACAAATAAAATCCGATATTAATTCTATTTTGTGCGTTTGCCCAGGTAGTGCTTGGCTACAAAATAGGCGATGGCGAGAGCAACGAGGGCAAGGATGATGCCTACGATGTAGTGGTTGTACTCCTTGATGGTTTGCTCCAGTTGGTCCTCGGGTACGATGGCATGCAGATACCATCCCATTGCAGCCAGAATGCCGTGCCAAGCTCCGGCACCGATGGTGGTGTAGAGCAAGAATTTCCAATAGTGCATGCGGGCCAAGCCTGCGGGCAGCGAGATGAGATGCCGTATGCCGGGGATAAGTCGGCCAGTGAGCGTTGCCGCGATGCCGTGGTCGTCGAAGTAGCGCTCGCTCTTCTCCACCTTCTCCTGATTGAGCAGACACATCTTGCCCCAGCGGCTGTTGGCAAACTTATAGATGACGGGACGGCCCACGTAGAGAGCCACGAAATAGTTGATGCTGGCCCCGATGTCGGCCCCGATCGTGGCAAAGAGCACCACCAGGAATACGTTCAGATGGCCACTGGCGGCATGATAGGCAGCTGGAGCCACCACCAGCTCAGACGGTACGGGAATCACGGTGCTCTCCAGCAGCATCAGCAGCAGGATGGTGCCATAGTTCAGGTTGCCTAATAAAGATGAAATCCAATTCATTATAACAATTTTGTTTTTAAATAATCGTAATACTTTTCTGGTTCCATGTCCTTGGGAAACAGATGTCCGAGCACCATGCGGCACTCTTTAGGGTTGACCTCGCACGCTTTCTTCAGATACTTCAGAAACTCTTCGTGGTACTTCAGGTCGTGGCAGCAAAGTGCCATATAGGCATAGCCCTCAATGTTGTTGGGCGAGGCTATCTGGAAGAACTTCTGCAGCATCTTGTAGGTGGCTTCCAGATACTTGTTGTCGTAGAGCGAGGCGATGACGCGCAGCAGCGTCTGCGTGGCATCGTCGCTGTTGATGACGGCATTGCGGAACATCTCTTCGGCCTCTTCCAGTCTGCCGTCCGACAGCAGGACATGTCCCTTGATGATCATGATTTGCACGTGGTCGCAGTCCAGGCCGTCAGTCTTGTTGAGATAATCCAGGGCTTTGTCGGTCTCGCCTTTCTCGCTGAAGGCAAAGGCCAGTTCCTGAAAGATGTCAGGCAGAAATTGCGACAGGTCGGTGATGCCCTCTTCAGCATTCTGCCTGGCCACTTGGACACCATGCAGCAACCGTTCGATAGCTTCGTCGGTCCTGTCAAGGTTGATGAGGCAGGTTCCCTCATGCAAGATGGCAAACTCGTCGTTCGGTTCGTGCTCCAGATAGCGGCGATAGTACTCCAGTGCCTGTTCGTTGTTGTTCAGGCGGTATAGCCCGTTGGCCTTGGCAATGAGTCCTTCGGGGTCGTCGGGATCAATGGCGATGGCATATTCGCTGCTCTGTATGGCAGCCGAGTAGTCTTCGTTCATGAACTGTGCCGATGCCAGTGCGTTCCAGTATCTTTTCTGGAAAGGGTCTGTATCTATCAGCTCGTTGAACAGTTTCTCAGAGTCCTTGTATTTGCCAAGCCCGAACAGGGTGCGGGCCATGACCTCCTTGAACTCAGGTGTGTCCTCATATCGGGCGCGTGTCATCCACTCCATCGCTTTGTCGTTGATGCCATAGTCAGAGTAAATGTTGGCCACGTCGACCACGTAGTCCTGATATTCGTCGGCAGGCACTTTCTTGAATTCCTCGCGGAAGTATTCGTCGGCCTCGGCGATGTGTCCTTCTGCAATCAGAATCTCGCCACGGTCGTAGACGTAGTCGGGTTCGTCCTTGTCGATAATCTGGTCGAGCAGTTCCCAGGCCCGTTGCGTGTGGCCGTGATAGAGTGCTTCGTGAATGCGGTAGGTGAGTGGGCCTATTGCGCCAGGCGAAAGATTGAGAGCCAGCTGTATGGCTGCTTCGGCTTCTTCCATCAGTCCTTGCATTTGGTAGAAGTCGGCAATCTCAGCCAGCTCGTCGGCATCCATGAACACAGGTTGCCCCGTGTTCACGGCCTCCTCGTATTCCGCAAGCATGTTGCGGAAATCGTCGCTGTCAAAATATTCGTCTCCGGTGCGTTTCAATTCTTCAGTCCTACTGTTTTGTTGAACACAGGATGCTCTGGAGTAGAGTCGGGGTCGACGTTGAAGTAGCGCTGAGCACGTGGAGCGAGTCGGGGTTGATGATCTGCTTCATGGCCGTCACGGCATCACAGTTCTGCTCCTCGCGGATGGCAGCCATGTCGTCGCGTGGGTTCTCCACCTTCCACAGACGCTCGTACAGACGCACCTCTGCCTCTACGGCATGCTTGCAGCTCACCCAGTGCAACGTCTTGCCCTTGATCTTGCGGTCGGCACCGGGCATGCCGCTGCGTGTCTCGGAATCGTAGGTGCAGTAGATGGTGGTCACGCGGCCCTCGCTGTCCTTGTCGCAGGGATGCTCCTCGTTGCACTTTATGATGTATGCGTTCTTCAGTCTCACCTCCTTGCCGGGAGCCAGACGCATGAACTTCTTCTCGGCCACCTCCTGGAAGTCATTGCGCTCAATCCAGATCTCACGACCGAACTCCACGGTGTGTGTGCCGTCGGCCTCGTTCTCCGGGTTGTTGATGGCCGTGAGCAGTTCCACCTGGTCTTCAGGATAGTTGGTGATGACCACCTTCACGGGGTCGAGCACAGCCGACACACGGATGGCACGGCTGTTCAGGTCGTCGCGCACCACGCTCTCCAGCAGAGCCATGTCGTTCAGCGCGTCCAGCTTGGTGTAGCCAATCTTGTCGATGAACTTCACGATGCTTTCGGGCGAGTAGCCACGACGGCGGAATCCGCAGATGGTCGGCATGCGGGGATCGTCCCATCCGCTCACCATCTTCTCGTTGACCAGTGCCAGCAGGTTGCGCTTCGACATCAGCGTGTAGTTCAGGTTCAGCTTGTTGAACTCCGTCTGACGAGGACCCGTGTAGGTTGAGAGTTGAGAATTGAGAATTGAGAGTTTGCTGTCGCTCTCGGCATCTTTGCCGCAGTCGGCAATCCACTCGCGCATCCATTCAACGAACAGGTCGTAGAGGGGGCGGTGCTCCACGAACTCCAGTGTGCAGAGCGAGTGGGTGACGCCCTCCAGATAGTCGCTCTGTCCGTGTGTGAAGTCATACATGGGGTAGGCATTCCATTTGTCGCCCGTCTTCACGTGAGGGATGTTCAGCACGCGGTAGATGAGCGGGTCGCGGAACAGCATGTTCGGGTGAGCCATGTCGATCTTGGCGCGTAGCACCAGCGTTCCCGGCTCACACTTGCCGCTGTTCATGAACTCAAACAGCCGCAGGTTCTCCTCCACAGGACGGTCGCGATAGGGCGAGTTGGTGCCGGGCGAGGTCGTCGTGCCTTTTTGCTGGGCAATCACTTCGGCGCTCTGCTCGTCAACGTAGGCGCGGCCCTGCTTGATGAGCCATACGGCGAAGTCCCACAGCTCCTGAAAATAGTCGGAGGCATAGTAGACGTTGGCCCACTCGTAGCCCAGCCATTTGATGTCCTGCTCGATGTTCTCAATATATTCGGTGTCCTCCTTCACGGGGTTCGTGTCGTCGAAGCGCAGGTTGCATATGCCGCCGTATTTCTTAGCCATCCCGAAGTCGATGGCGATAGCCTTGGCATGTCCTATGTGCAGATAGCCGTTAGGCTCTGGTGGGAATCGCGTCTGCACGCGTCCGCCGTTCTTTCCTGCTGCCAGGTCGTCCTTCACTATCTGCTCTACAAAACTCACAGATTTCTTCTCTTCGTTCTCAGTAATAACCTTTTCTGCCATATTATGATGCTTGTTTGTTCTTAAATTGGTTGCAAAGGTACGATTAAGCGAGCGAAAATGCAAATAAAAACAAATTTTTCTCCTTCATTTATCTCTTTCCTATTGCTTTGGAATAGTCCGTCCGTCTCAAAGTAGAGACATCGTGACATGAAAAGAGACGCCACGGTGTGACGTCTCTACAGGTTTTTGGCCTTGTTTTTTTAGTTGAAGGTGAAGTCCGTTTTCACGACACCCTCACCGTAGATGGTCTTGAAGTCGTCCTTCATAGAGATGACATGGTAGCCGGCCTCGCGCCACTGCTCGCCCAGTTTGAGTGCCTTCTCGCGGTTGGCATGGTCTCTGTCCTCGTCGTCGGCAATCAGCATGAAGGCAGCCGTCTTGTGGGCGCTATTGCTCAGACAGTAGTTGTGCATGGCACAGTCGCCACCGCTGTTTCCGAACGAGAGCACAGGCACCTTGCCTATCTCCTGTGTAATCTGCAGCACCTTGTTGGTCTTCAGGTTCTTGATGATGAGCTCATCTGTGCGGATAAGGCTCTCGGCCTTGTTCATGGTGTAGTCTACGCCTGGCTCAATGCCCTGCTTGCTGGAGCGCAGTTTCACGTCCATGCCAATCACGCGGTTAGGCTCAATGCCGATGGCATCGACCAGTGCTCGGCAGATGAATCTGTCGGAGCCGGAAACCACATAATATGTGAAGCCGTTGTCCTTCAGGTACTCAAACACCTGCAGCATGGGCTTGTAGAAGCTCTGGCCGTAGGTCATGCCGCTGAATCCGTTGGCCGGCTTGGCAGCATACGCCTTGACGTAGGTGTCAAAATCGGCCAGTGTCATTCCTGCGTAGGCCTTTGCCGCAGCCAGCGCATGCTTCATGTCGAAATGGTCGGGCAGCTTCTTGCCTTCCCTTACAAAGTCTCTGATCTCCTGTGCCGTCTCCTTCACGTCTTCTGGCGCCTTGTCCTTGTAGGCCTGATCGTCCAGTACGCGATGTTCCAGCAGGTTGTATTCGAAATAAGTAGGGTAGAGCTCGCCCACGAAGGTGCCGTCCATGTCGAACGTCGCAATTCTCTCTTCCACCTTGATATAGTTCTTCGACTCAGGGTTGGTCACGTCCTCCACATACTGTTTCAGGGCGGTCAGAGCCTCGCATGAGTTCCACAGCGTGAAGTACTCCTTTGCGGGTGGAGCTGCCGGTGTTTCAGAGTTGTCGCTGTCTTTGCATCCGCTCAGAATGGCTACAAAGACGATGATAAACGGAAATAACAGTTTTTTCATAAAAGCATTGTTTTGTGAATATGATTAATGATTATTTTATTTGCTTTCGCGATGCAAAGGTACGATTTAGTGAGCAAAAATACAAATAAAACGACAAATCTTTTCTAATCCACTTTTTGTCAGACACGACAACGACCCCTCTATTTTAGTGTTTCTTTCCCATCCTCGTCTTTCTCCTTTTTAGGCATGGCAATAGTCATAAACTGGTTGTTTGCCTCGGCGATACTAACGATGCCAAGTGTCTCTTCTTCTTCCCACGCAAAATACGTGTAGTACTCCTCTTCAATTCTCTTCCGAAAGGCATAGCGAAGAGAGGTGTACTCAATGCGCGTCACATTCTTCTCTTTCAGCAAGTCATACACACCGCACTTCCCGTCTTTCCACACCACACAGTAGCGGTCATCAAACTGCCGTATCGTCAGACTGTCCAGTTTGCTGAACGGAATCTGCGGAATAGGTGGTTTCGCGCAATCAATCGAATCAGTGTGTATCGTGTCAACAGCACTTCCTTTGGCTTGACGAATGACACCTGTTCGTAAGTCGATGGAATCGACAGCTTCAACCTCCTGGCCGCATACTGTCATAGCAGATAGCAGCCCTAACATCAAAAACACTCGTTTCATACTCATTCTATTCTTTTATTATCACTCTTTCTCGCAACAGCATTAGTCGTGTTGCTGTTCATTTGTATCGTGTCATTAATAATGTACGTAATAGTCGTATTTGATTTCTTTCTCTTGACACCACTTTTCAATGTATAAGTCGGCGAAAGCTTCATACTTTCCGAAACGCTCGTGCATGGCTTTCATCATGTCCTTGGCATTGTGCGTACCTGTGCGGAGCATGATCTTCTTGGTGTTCTCTTCGTCGAAGCTCCACGTCATCTCCACCTCCCCGTCTCTGGCACGTTCCCAATCCTCTTCAGCACCCCAGTTCACCTTCACCATGTAGAATTTCTCGTCTTGGTATCCGATCGCGAATAGTGTACCGACATCCGCGCAGCCATTCATAGAATCGTCGCAGAACTTGATGGAATATTGCTCTGTTGGTTTCTTGTAGCCGTAATACTTTTTGTGACCCATAATGTTATTTTGTTTTCAGTTGTAACGGTTTTTAAAGTACAGCATAATTGTACTGCCCATATTCTCTAATGTTTATTGATATAGAGCGTATGAGCAGTACAAATCTATCAGTTTTTCAGGGTATATTAATAAACATTATATGCTTCTGAGGCAGAGTTTGCACCAAAAGCCAGTCTTTTACTACATTCTACAAGTTTAATTCCATCTTTGCAGATGTCAGTAAAGAATTCGTTCCTTTCGTATGAATCATCATTCCTATTATAGCCTTTATATTCTCGACTTAATTCAAATCTCATTGCAACATAATCGTATTCCTTAACAAAGCTATCAGAACATTCATCTCTTAAGAACTCTTTCTTTAAGGTAGAGATTGCGTACTGAGAATCATTCCCTACCCACATTTTCATTGTATTCACGAACAATGCCGTTTCTGCACCTTCGTACAATTTCCTTTTCTGCTTGATGTTATCAATAAGCGTACTTGCATCGTCTGCTTTTATAAAAAGTATTAATACCGTCGGAATAATTATTCGTGACGTACAATCTTTTTGAGTTTTTAGTCTATCCTCAGAAAAATATGTCTCTTCACGAACAGGACTGTTAACTTGTTTTTTATGATTTTTCTGTTTATTTGGTTTATACTGAAATACTAATACTCCATCAAACCAAGGAATTTCGAATTCATATATATGTCCCATACTAAAGCATCTTTATAAGTGACAATTGTTTAACTTTCTCTTCTAATTTTTCGTAAATAGCTATGTTGACTTTGTTGTTCGCATTGATTTGACTCATCTTTTCATCCAAGAAAGAAGTTGTCATTTCTGCAACTTGCAACGAAGACTCTCTAATATTCTCCATATATGATTGAACGCTATCTCTTATCCAACCTGTAATAATTGACCAAAATGGTGCGAACGATTTTTCAATTCCAGCATCCCATCTCAAATAAACAGATTTGGAGTTTTCATATTTATAGAGATAGTACTTGTCATAAACTGTTTTATAAACAGCCTCATCAGAACTGCAACTATGAGTTTCGTAGTAGTCAAGTATGCGACGAGAATCATATCCAACATCACCGTCAGTACCTTGAGGAGTAGTGAACTGGAAAAGAGTATCAGGCATAACTATTTTATGTTGCTTGACATTCATTAGATTATCAATAAGAACGGAAAGGTCTGTATCGCTTACTTTAAGTTTCTTTCTCAATTCTTTCAATATCAAATTTAATTCTTCGTGAAGGTATTTGTTCAATACAGAGACAAAAGTGTTCGTGTCAAGTTGGAAATATATATTTGTCTTTTTAGACAATATATCACGCATCCTGACATCAACGCTATGATATACCTCTTTTACATTCTTTTCCCAACTGTCAGAATAAGGCGAGGATGATTTTTGCTCCCAATACAAATCTCTATTTGTAAAAGAAGAAAATGTGTTATAGAACAAATTGAACAAATTGGAATATTGTCCACCCATACTCTCTGCAAAAACGTAAGGCATCGTTTGGCTTGCAAGTTGTACAAACTCTCCTTTTGTTTTTTTCCCGTCAATAGATTTTCTAAATGGAGTGATAACCTCTGCTATTAGCCTTTTCTTTATATTTTCAGGAATACTGGAAATTCCATTAAATACGTTTACAGCACGGTTCGTATCTTTAATGTCATTCAAGTACTTATTAACATTATCAGCTCCCTGTAAGCCGACAAGATTCATCGTAATATCAGTAATAGAATTATTGATGTCTTCAATTTGAGCATCAATAAACCCCATAGGGTGCTGTGCTATTGTTTCTTTTAGCTTGGCAACATCTCGTTTCATCCTATTATATACGAACAGCGCATCTTCATCTTCGGCAACTTTTAATCCATCTAATTCATCTGAGATTTTTCCAAGTTCTTGGTTAATGGATTCGTAGGTTTCTTCTGAGTTTGTACCAAGAAGAAATAGCTTCATCTTCAGGACACCCAATCTTTCACTAAACAATTCTAGTTTTGATGCTTTTTTATTGATATTGATATACGAGACAACATCGGCTATCAATTTGTTAAGGTTATTATTAAGGTCAAAAATTATTGGGCATATGACAATATCGTTAAATGAGTTTTGGATTCGACTACGTAATTCTTCATAAAATTCTGAAGCATGACTTATACGATAGCAGAGTTCGGAGAATTTGACCATTATTTCCGTTGAAATGTTATCCCCATCTTCAATAGCATCATGTACAAATCGATATGTCTTTTTCTCTTCTTCTGTAAAACTCTTTTTGTTCTTACTAAAGACATTTTCGCAATCTTCGAAAAGTTCAGAAAGTTTCTGCGAATTGTAATCTATAATATTCCCTTTGGCATCTTTAACTATAGCCTGTTCAATATCATAGAGCAACAAACCAACAAACGGAATAATATTGATATTGTCCTTTTTACCTAAAGCTAATCCCTCAGCTATGGTTTTCTTTAGTCCTTTAACTTTAATCCCATTATGTAAGCCACCATTAATGACAATATCAACAGGAACATCTGTACTCTTTACGTCATCAACTTTGTTGAGGAGAAACAGTAAAGAATCTGTCTTTCCTGACATTGCTTTTACAATGTCTTTCAGTTCTTCCAAGAGAAGTTCTTTTCTTTTTTCATCAACATCGTTAAAATCCATAGCTATTACGCATAGAGATTTTGACAAAGCACTTTGTATGACACTTAGATTCTTATTATCTGTAAGTGTTTTAAGTCCAGGAAGGTCAATAAACTCCACATTTAGGTTCTCTGGCAAATCTAACAATTCTCTGTTTGTCTGCCATTGTAATGGGCCTGATACAACAATTTCTGGAGCCGCAGCAGTTTTTATGAAACGCTTATATTTGTCATAAATCCCAGCTATCATGGCCTGTGTTTCGTCATCACTAATATCAGATGTCGTACCTACAGCCCATTTCGCCCCTTTGGTCTTAACGATATTAATGGAACGTTTATCGCTATGAATGAGTTTTAGAATACCGGCGCTGGTTTCCTTTTTCTCCATCGGTGCAACGTTCCTTCTTGAAAGGGCGTTCACGATTGTTGATTTTCCAGCACTTGTAGTGCCTACCATAGCTATTGACAAAGTTGGATTTTCTAACCTTGCTTTTGTTTCTGTAAGAACAAGGAAGAAATCCTTGAAGCTTTTAGATAGCAATTTGTTGCCATCAAAAGCAGTTTTGTTCATTTCGTATAGCTCCCTCGCAATAGTCTCAATTTCGCAAACTTGGCGAAGTGCATTGTCTAATTGTTGTTGATTATCTAACATACCTTCTCGATTTTTACACGTTTTAATACTTCATTTGCATCCTTTACTATCTCTGCATCTTGCAAATCAGAGTCAGCCTTTATAATATGGCGAATAACAGAAAGATGAGTTAAATCTTCTTCATCTTCATCCTCTCTTTCATTTTTTATGTAAAGTCCAAGTGCTTTTGTCGCAAAAGGTTCAATAATACTTTCGCGATTTGCAAAAGAGAAGTTGAGTTTGGAAAACGCATCTGCCACATCAAGATATATTCTTGATATAAAGAGCTTGTCATTTTCGATTTCTTCCATCTTATTCAATAACTCATAGTAATATGCTTTCAATGATGGTAGCATATATTCAACTCCAGGTATTTTGTGCAATATACTTGGCAGTTTTGGTATTGTCTTGTATTCTAATAAATGGTAAGCATCTGCATACATACCTGCCATACAACAGAAAATGCCAGATACGTTCCTTTCCATAATTTCTTTTACTTTCTCATCTATTTCTGGTGCACCCGATAAGAAGGAAAGTAAACGCTCTTTTGCTTCCCCTTCAAGTTCTTTATCTTGTATTTCTTTAATAATAGAAATGTTATGCTGTAGTTTAGGGGAGAAGAATTTAGGTGTTTGTCCCAATTCTTTAGCAAGATTTACCATTTTAAGAGTTTCTTCATAAGTGGCTTTCAAGAAAAGTGGCTTCAGTTCCAGACGGCCAAATTCAAAGCCTGCAGGATAGTTCAATTCTTCGCCTAATCCCCAAGACCATACTTTGAAGATGAAAGTTTTTCCATCGTTAATTAGAGTCGGTGACACGACCATCACAGGTTGCTTTTTTAATCCAGCATACAGATAATTAACCGACGCATCATTTGATGGAACTTCGTCTTTCCAGGCTCCTATTTCAGATACTACCGCATGTACACTGTTTGTTGGATAATAGTTGACAATGAAAGAAGATAGATTTCCATTGATTGTTCTTGCATAAGGATGGTCATTATCTTTGAGAGCTGAAATAATACGACATGGTACTATGATGTTATCTCCAAAATAAGATTTGTCATCGGAAATAGGTTGACAAATTTGCATCTCAAAAGGATTTCTTAATGGCCAACAACGTTCATAGTAGGTTTTTTGTTCCCACATTTTCATAGACAGTTCATGAGCCTTTTCTGCTTCTTCGAGTCTGTCCTTGTGACTTTCACGCTGTAGCATTAACTTGGAGGCGAGTTCGTCCTTACTTCTCTTAATGCGTTTCTCTTCCTCTTTTGCATCAGCATTCGTGATTTTTTTCCAGCCATCTGTAACCACAGGGGCAAGAAGGCGTGAAATCATCATAGTTGCAAAGAATGATACTGGTTCCATAATTATATGTGATTATTAAAAAGATGTCCGCAATTCTCACAAGTATCTCCATAGCCGGCCCATCCGCCGCATTTACAGACACGGCAGCGGCCAAGTCCAGTGAATGAAATTGCTGAAGAAGTTTTATTAATATGATGCAGAGGTTCACTCTCCACATTTTCATTCAATGACAAGCTAAAAGTACTTTCTTCGCTCACATCATCATCAAAATCAAAAAGAGAATCACCTCCGTCTTCACCAAAAGAATCATAGAAATCAGACTCCTCGTTGTCGGAGTCATCTGTTTCTACAGATGCCGTGTCAATTGATTCAATGGAATCAAGACTGTCACTTATAAAATCTTCAATCATAAATTTATAGTTTTTGATTATATCTCATTAATGTAAATATCCTCACTTTCATTCTCAGAATCATCTTCTTCAAAATCCTGCTCAATGTTTGTTTTATCTTCTTGTTGATCATCATCTATCAGAGGGTTATCATTACCGTCTTTTCTGGATAACAAAACATCTGTGTCAACTTTTTTGTCTGTTAGGCTTGAAAAAGGTGGATTGTAACTATTATTCAATTCATTTTTTGGAGAGGAAGTGCTCAACCAGTTGGCATAATCGTTGCTTGTATTCATAGCATTAAATTGTTCAGCAAACGTATTATAGTCCATAGAACCCACCATGTCAAGATGTCCAGTAAAGGCTGGATGATAATTACTTGGAATGTTTATCAAATCTGGTGATAATTGATAACTGTTATCAGCAATAAAATGATTGAAATGTTGTTGAATAGCAAAATTAGATGGCACTTCCATACCTGTATTTGCGTCATATTGGAATGGAGCAGGATTGTCGGTTGCGGCCATAAAACAATTAGAATCCTTCCATGCATCTATAAATTGCTCTGCGGGATATTCAATCCTTAAATCTCCTGAGCCTGGGTCGGTAAGCACAACCTTTACATCACTTACATCATTTTGATTGATTTCTACACCTGCCACAATGAGGGCATGGTTGCCTCCTTGCCGTCCAAATACATCATCGAACCAATTTTTTAAAATATGGTCATCCCAAAGTTCATTTGCATCTACGCTTACTATAACTCTATGACCTTGTGCAAGTTCGTTCATCAAGTTATGCATCGTACTGCCTGTTACTTGGTGCATTTTAACCCCAGCAAGTTCAAGAACCTTGCCGACGTCGTACATATTAGTTCCTTTGTTTGTATAAACTCCGTATTCTAAGGCTATTTGCTCAAGTTTGTCGAATGGAATGTCAATGCCAAAGTCACGAAGCACAATTTGTTGACTGCGTAACGCACACGAATGGTCATCTGGCTGCTGAATATATATTGGATCACTTAAATTTTCCCCAGCCTCACCATACACTTGCATTTGTGAATTAAAAATGTCTGCCATACTATAATCTTCTATTTCATTATTGTCATCTATCCAATTAGCAATATCTTCTTCTGGCACTACAGGCGGCAACCCCAACTCCCAGAACCCGAAGTCACCTTTGTGAATGTCCCAGTCGAAGCAGCCTCCAAAGGTTATGCTGTCTTTTGCAACATCTACAGCCTCTGAAAGTAGTGAGTTACCTTGCAAAGAGTTTTCTATCATCGCACTTTCTGATAACGATGTGTTGCCGTCGATATATGCAGCCAGCATTTCGTCGGAAATGGTATCGTCAATATTCAAGAAATCAATCATACGTAATCCTCCTTTCTGCCCATCACGAGGCGAAGCTGCACCAAGGCGCGGCGGTGAATGTTATACAAGTTGTCTACTGTCACGTTCATTTCTTCTGCTAATAGTTCTGGGCGGACATCCTGCAAGTCCAGTATCTCAATGACTTTACGGTAACGCTCGTTGGGCATCTTCCGAAGTGCCGACTGTATGTCGATCCTGCAGTCTGTGGCGAATCCTGCGGTCTGTCCTTTCCTTTCTTTCTCGTTTAGGGCAGTTGATGATGGGGAATCTATCAGTTGCACCCTCTTTTTCTGGAAAAATCGCACGGCAACCACGGTGACGTAGGTCATCAGACTGCTGCGATACTGGAAATTGCGGAGCACTTGCCAGTCGTTGCCAGACATGAACAGATACAGCTCGCTGACAAGTTCCCAGCGGTCAATGTTTCCGTCGAACAGGTTGAGCAGGATATATGAGAACAGGCCTGAGCATTTCTCACGGAAGAAATACTCGGTCAACGGTCTGTCGTGTTGCAAAATACCATCGACGATCTGGTGGTCATCTAAAAAGTTGTAGTCCAATTCACATTATCGTTTTAAGTTTTTACTTCTGTTTTCGGCTAATATACACATACAAAAAGCGTGAGATTCGTGCTCGTCACTCATCTCACTCTTCAGGCCGTCGAACTTGCCACATCGTAAA
>CACXXD010000097.1 GCA_902771445.1 uncultured Prevotellaceae bacterium | reverse complement strand
GTCCGTCAAGGTGGAAGCCGACAATGAGACCATCCTTGACACCACATGGGCAGGCGATACGCTGTTCTGCCGCATCAGTCCGCTTCAGCAGGTTGTTGTGACTGTAGGCAGCAAGGCTGGCTACTACCTGGCAAGCAACACGCAGAGCTTCGAGTCAACTGTTGCCGGTGAGCGCACGATGAACTTTAATTATGAGACTTGTGTGGTGACGTTCCAACCGACCTCTAACCAAGGTGCAGGCGACAGCACCATAGAAGGTGCTACGGGTACTATCAATGGTGTGGCCGTCAACTATGGCGACACGCTGAAGGTCGCTATGGGTCAGAGCATCACCGTGACGTGCGATGCCATCACCAACTACGTGACACCAGCCAACTATACCGGCACCGCTGCCACCGCACAGCTCACGCCTTCATTAGTCTATCAAACCACTCTCGTGACTATATCATGGGAGTCGAACCTTGGCACCGATCCCGTCATCGACGCTGTGCAGGCTACCGTTGACGGTCGCACCGTCAGCAGCGGCGACACCATCAAGGTGGCTACTGGCACAAGTGTCGTGGTGGTATTCCCAGACGTGGAGGGCTACCGCACACCGAGCATCGCCACCTTCACCGCCGAAGGCACTACCATTGTGAAACCAACCGTTCAGTATTCAACCGATGTCTATACCGTCAGCATCGACTCGAACCAGAGCGACAAGACCGACATCGAGAACGCAACCGTTGTCGTCAACGACGGCGTGGAGGACAAGACGCTGCACGACGGAGACACCGTGAAGATTCCAACTGGAACCGTACCAACTGCGACGGCTACCACTATCAGCGGCTATCGCAAGACCATCACTGTCAGCTCGACTAACAAGACCATCAGCGTCCAGTATGACACAACCTTGGTCAGCATCAACGCCACATCGAACCAGAGCACGCAGCAGATTATCGACCCCGTGCTGACGGGTCTGACGTTTGAGATCAACGGCACTGAGGTCGTTGCCGGACAGAGCGTGAAGGTGCCTACGGGTGACGCGCTGACCATTACATCGCCAGACATTGCCAACTATTCCAAGACCGTGACCGCCGCTTCGACGGCTGATGGTGCAAGCTATATTGCCACCGTTGCCTACAGCACGACGCTTGTGACGCTGAACATGGTTAGCAATGTGGCAGGCGTGGAGACATCGGCCCCGACGGGTGCTGCCGGTACGGTAAGCTACGATGGTGGTGCAAGTCAGACCATCCACAACGGCGAATATGCCAAGGTGCCGACGGGTACGGCTTTCACCGTCACCTATGCTGCCGTCAGCAACTACGGCACACCGACTGGTTACAACGGAACGGCCACAGGCAACTCAATGACAGCAACAAAAGCCGAGTACGTGCAAGGTGTGGTAGTCATCAATCTCTCGATGAGTGACAGCGATGCTTCAGCATTGGCCCTTGCCGGTGCTACCGTAGCCATCAATGGCGGCACACCTATTGCATACACGGGGGCTCCCGTTCCTGTTGCGCCGCTGAGCAATGTAGTGGTACACTTCACCGACGTAGAGGGGTATGCCACACCAGCAGACCAGACCTTCATCATGCCGACTGGAACGAAGACCGTCAGTGCATCGTATGATACAACTATCTTCACGGTGTATGTCACCTCGAACCAGAACCCAGACGCGACGATTGCCTCTAAGAAGGTGAGCGTTAGCTATACAGGACTGAGCACACCCAAGGAGGTTGGAAATAACGGTACGGTGAAGGTGCCTACTGGACTGACACCAACGGCTACGGCTCCCGACGTGACTGGATATGCCAAGACCGTGACGGTGCTTGCTGCCTCGCGCATCATCACCGCTGGTTATGAGACCACCGTCATCAGTGTGAATATGGTCGGCGAGAATGCTGGCGTGGAGGGTGCTGCCCCACAAGGTGCACAGGCCACCGTCAGCTATCAGGGCGGTGCCGACCAGGTATTGACCGACAACACCCAGACGGCGAAAGTTCCGACGGGTACGGCATTCACCGTGACCTATGCTGCCGTGAGTGGCTATGCAACGCCTGCAACATATAGCGCAACGGCTACGGGTGCATCGATGACCGCTACCAAGGCCACCTATATCTATGGCGCACTCCAGCTGACCGTCTCGATGAGCGACGGAGACGCAACGGCTCTGGCCAGCGTTGCCCCGATGATCAGCGTCAATAGCGGCACACCGGCAGCAATGACGGGAAGCGCAGGTGTCTTCACCGCCAACATGGAGGTGGGCGACGAGTACGAAATCACCTTCAACTCACTGGTTGAGGACGGCTATCAGACACCTGCTGCCATCACCGGCACGTTCGGTGGTGGTTTGGAAACCAAGACGGCTACCTATCAGACTGACATCTACACCATCTATGTCACGTCGAACCAGACGGGCGACACAGCCATCACCTCGAAGAAGGTGAGCGTGACCTACACGGGACTGACCACCGCCAAAGAGGTTGGTAACAACGGAACGGTGAAAGTTCCAGCAGGATTGACACCAACCGCCACAGCCGACGACGTGACAAACTACGCCAAGACCGTCAGCGTGGTGACATCTTCGCGCATCATTACTGCTGCCTACGAGACAACCATCATCTCGGTGAACATGGTGGGTGTAGTGAATGGTACTGAGGGTGCCGCACCGACAGGAGCCGGTGCTGTGGTGAAGTATCAGGGCGGTACAGACCAAGCCATCGACAACTCGACCACAGCCAAGGTGCCTACGGGTACGGCGTTCACCATCGAATACGATGCTGTGGCTAACTACTCGACACCTGCCACCTACTCAGCCACAGCAGCAGGCACAAGCATGACCGCAACGAAGGCCAGCTACGTCTATGGTGTGCTGAATGTGGAGGTCACAATGTCAGACAACGACAACACCGATTTGGCTCTGGTGACGGCTACCATCGCCATCAATGGCGGTAGTGCCACTGCGATGACAGGCACCGTTGACACCACCAACCACAAGAAGGTGTTCCAAGCCAACCTCGACGCTGGTGATACCTACGTCATCGCCTTCGGAACGGTGGAGGGCTATGCCACACCTGCTGACATCAGCGACACGAAGGGCAGTGGTGTTGAGACTAAGACGGCTGAATACGAGACAGACATCTATACGCTGACCGTCACGGGTCAGTCGCGCCAAGAGACAATCGAGTACACGCAGGGCGGTCAGACGGTATCGAAGACCATATCTTCAGGCAACTCCGTGAAGGTGCCTGCCGGAACGGTGCCCACCGTAGCCTCCGACTATGTGAAGGGTTACAGCCGCACCGTGACCATAGGAACGGTGACAGCTCACGCTGCCACAATCACGGTAGCTTACTCGGCAACGGTGTTCACGGTAAACATGACGAGCAACCAGACGGGCGATGCTGTGATTGCGGCACTCCAGGCCACGGTTGCATGGACCTACGACGGACATTCGGAGAGCGAGACACTGGATTCTGGCGACACGATAAACGTCCCGACGGGTGTCACACCGACCATCACGTTCCCCGACGTGACTGGATATGCCAAGACCGTCACCAACAGCGGCAACGCCTACACAGCCGCCTACACCACGGAAATCATCACCGTGGCACTGGCATCAGACACGGGATTGGCCGACCTGTCGAACGTTACCATCACCGTGACCGATACCACCGCCTCGGCTACCGTAAGCCCGTTCGCCACCCGTCAGTATAAGATACCTTCAGGACATGGCTATTCGGTGGCCGTCAGCGACGACGTGGAAGGCTACAAGGCTCCAGATGCCGCCACAGGCACTGCCGCCAGCACCACCGACGCTGCTCAGACCGTCACTATGACCTACGAGGAGCAGGCAGGATTCGTTGACCTCGGACTGCCAAGCGGTAAGAAGTGGGCCATCGGTAACTTGGTGAAGGACTCGCAGGGCAACTACTCTATCGGCGAGGAAACCGATTGGGGAACCTACGTCTCGTGGGGTAACATCATCGGCCACAACGAGGGCGAAGGCTATGACTTCAGCAGCACGAACTACGACAGCACGCCCGGTAAGCAGGTTGCTGCCAACATACCCAGCAACGATGCCGCTCACGACATTGCTCTGGCTACGCTCGGCACACCGTGGCACCTGCCGACGAAGGAGGACTTCCAAGAGCTGTATGACAACACCGACTCTGAGTGGGTGTCTGACTACAACGGTACGGGTGTGGCAGGTCGTAAGTTCATGAAGAAGACCGACCACTCTGTCTACGTGTTCTTCCCCGCCAGCGGTCGCTTCAATGGTTCGACGCTTGCTAGCCGCGGCTCGAGCGGCTACTACTGGAGTGCATCGTTCTACGGTTCGACGTACGCCTACTACCTGAACTTCAATAGTTCGGGCGTGGACCCTCAGAGCAGCAGCCTCAGCCGCTACCGTGGCTTTACGGTTCGTCCCGTTCAGTAATTCGCCTGCAACCGATTTCCGCATCTGGGCTTGTCGCGCCACAAGCGCGACGAACAAAAGCCCAGACGCGGAAATCGTTAAAAAGAAAAATCTTAAACATAAATAAAAAGGAACTATGAAATTATCCGCAGCTTTAGAATACGAAAAGCTACGCGAGGACGCGGCCTCGTGGAATAAAGTGATACTACACCGCGACGGCAAATTCTACCACGCCTACGACTGGAGCGCATGGCTCATCAAGCAGTACGTCTGCACCGAGGAGTTCCAGCAGCAGCGCGGCGACGAGAAACTTCTTCAGGTAAGCCGCTACCCGTCGAAGCACGGCGAGTATGCCATGTTGGGATTCCCGCTCGACAGCATCTCGAAGTACATTCCCGCTTACGAGAAAGCACAGAAGATGGAAGACAGTGACGACATGGAGATAACCGTCGGCATAGACTTCGGCGATGCAGACTACGAAACGCTGAGCATGATGTATGAAGAGTGGTTCGCTAACTGTCCTATAAAGGAGAAGAAGGGCAAGAGCAATGCCGCCATGATGCACTCAGACGGAAAGGCACCGGCACTGGCCCGCAGCGGCATTTTCTCCATTCTTGTCAAGGTGCTGTCGTACCCCGTAGAGGCAAAAACGCCCGCCGAGAATATAGAGTTCATCAGTCAGCTGCGGCAGGAGGTTGCCGCTCTGCTCTGACATATCATTAACCACCTCATGCTTCGACAGGGCGCAAATGTTCAGAATAAGGCGAATTCATAGGTTGCACGTCTCTCCTATCAGGAGGGAAAAACAAAAGACGCGGGACGGCTTCACCATAGATTCCATCCCGATGTCGTAACAGGTGGCAACTGATAATCAGAGGCACGTGTTCTTCCCCGCCAGCGGTCGCTACAATGGTACGACGCTTGAAAACCGCGGCACGAACGGCAACTACTGGAGTGCATCGTTCAACGATTCGACGAACGCCTACAACCTGAACTTCAATAGTTCGAACGTGAACCCTCAGAACAACAACAACCGCTACCGTGGCTTAACGGTTCGTCCCGTTCAGCACTCGCCCGAAGCAACGAACGAAACACAAGAGAGGATAGTATGGCTTACACACTGACAAGAGAGGCACTGCTGCTCGACCTTCATGCCGCATTCCAGTCGGCCAAGCGCAAGAAGGCGGGCAAGCCATATGTGCGTGTGTTCGAAAAGAATCTGGATGCCAACATCAACAGTATGGCCGACGACCTGATCAATAGGACATACCAGCCGGAACCCTCCAGCTGTTTTGTTGTGCAGCGTCCCAAGAAGCGTGAGGTGTTTGCCGCACAGTTCCGCGACCGCGTGGTGCATCACCTGTATTTCAACTATACCCACGAACTTTTTGAGCGCACATTCATTGCCGACACCTACAGTTGCATCGAAGGCCGTGGCACGCACTACGGCATAGACCGATTGAAGAAGCACATACGCCAGGAGTCGCGCAACTGGCAGCGCGACTGCTATGTGATGAAGCTCGACATCCGCGGCTACTTCATGCACATCGACCGCCAGCGGCTGATGGAGATAGCCACCGGCACACTCAGGAAGATGGCAGAAATAGTTGACGGCATGGACGTGGACTTCCTGCTGTGGCTGACGGAGCAGATCGTGATGCTCGACCCGAAGACCTCATGCAAGATTATAGGCACAGCCAAGGAATGGGAAGGACTGGATAAGAACAAGTCACTCTTCCATACGCCTGACGGTTGCGGACTGCCCATCGGCAACCTTACTTCACAACTATTCAGCAACGTCTATCTGAACGAGCTCGACCAATACTGCAAGCGCACACTCGGATGCAAGCACTACGGGCGATATGTGGATGATGCCTACATCGTGAGCTGTGAACGCGACTGGCTGCTGTCGCTCGTTCCACAAATTCGTGACTTCCTGAAAGACCGCCTGCATCTGGAATTGCACATGGGAAAGACGCAGGTGATTGATGTCCGCCTGGGTGTAGAATTCCTGGGTGCCTATATACTGCCATACCGCACATATATCAGCAACGAATCGCTCAGACGGATGATGGAACAGATGGAAGGCATGGGGAATGTAAGCAAGGAAAGCATGTACCATTCCGTCAACTCGTGGCTTGGTGTGCTCAGTCATTACGACTCGTTCAACATCAGGTGCGAGTTGTTCATGAAGACTCGGTTTCTGCGCTATGGCACCTTCGACCGCGACATGACGGTGTACGAACTGAGTAAACCCGTGACGGCTATGTGCGCGTAATGTATAAATGTAATAGTAAAAAACGATAGAGATATGAGTAAAATGCACGGCCCTAAAGAGTGCTTCGTGCCTGTGAGACAGGACGCAAGCCAAGTGATTGTGAGTTACGACTACCAGGCAGACGGCAAGAAGAACGCCTTCTGGCAGGAGGTCTATTTCTGGAAAAACCGCACGGCCAGCCCGTCGCTGGAGCAGATCAAGGCGGCGGTGCTTGCCGACATCGACCGCCAGACGGACGAGAAGATACTGAAGGAATGCCCGTGGACGGTGCTCCACGGCAGCGACGCAGGCAAGCAGGTGACGCTGTGGCTCTCAGCCGAGAACCAGCGCAACTACTCGGAAGGCCAGCGCATGGCGCAGATTACCAACGGTGCAAGCCTGCCCATGAAGTTCAAGGTCGGACAGAACGAGGACGGCACGGCTGTCTACGACATCTTCGAGACGGTGGATGAGATCACGCGCTTCTACATAGCAGGCGTGAACTTCATAAACCAGACTCTGAACGAGGGTTGGCAGCGTAAGGACGGCATCGACTGGACTCCATACGAACAAGCCTTGAACCCCGAGCAGGGCGAGTAAACGACCTAAGTAAACCCCCGACAGCGTTTCGGGGGTTTATTAATAATAAAAAACAAAAAAGTATGGAATACTTGAAGATAGACTACATCAAGCAGCACTCGCGCATTGACTACGACTGCGAGGACAGCCTGCTGGAACTCTATGGCGAAGCGGCTGAGGAAACGATGGCTCAATACTTGAACCGCGGCAAGACGGCAAAGGAAATGGTGGCCGACCTGAAAAGCGTGTATGGTCATATGCCGGCACCCATCGTTCATGCCACACTGATGCTGGTGGATGTCAGCTACCAGTATCGCAGTCCCATCAGCCCGACTAATGTGAGTATGGTGCCCTATACCTTCGACTTGCTCATTAAACCGTACATGCGGTTGACTAACTACGTGGAACCTGAACCAAACAACGCATAAAGCTATGGGATATTCATCGGGAATGTTGAATCACATGGTGGCTATCCTGAAGAAGAAGGATGCCGACAAGCTGGAATTCGGAGAGAAGACTGAATATGAGCAGGTGGCGTGTGTGCATGCTAACCTGACATGGAAGAAGGGACAGAAGGCTCTGAACGAGGGTGCGCTGGACGCACAGGACACGGTGATGTTCCGCATGAGGTGGAACAGCATCGTGACGCGCGACTGCCGACTGCAATGCGAGGGCGTGACCTATCAGATTCAGAGCCTCCATGCCGACCGGCAGGAGGACACCTTGCAAATCACCGCAACAGAAATTGTAAAATAGAGAACTTTTGGAGCAGCGAGAGCCATGATGCTTGCATCTTTGGCCGAGTCGTGACAACAGTCAAAACGAAGTTTTAACTATGAGACAGAAGACAGTAGCAATTATCAATTTCAACACCCCGGAACTGACGATGGCGGCGATTGGCTCACTGCTGAAGAATGGCGGCGGGCCGTTCCGCGTGGTGGTGTTCGACAACAGCGACCAGCGACCGTTTGAGGGCGCGACGAACGTGCAGGTGTTTGACAACACGAAGGGGCAGATTATCGACTTCGAGAAGGAACTGGAGAAGTACCCAGAGCGCGACCGCTCGATTGGTTGTGCCAAGGGTTGCGAGTTCGGCAGCGTGAAGCACATGATGACGGTGCAGAAACTTTGGGAGCTATTGCCCCAGGGCTTCGTGCTGATGGAGTCGGACATTCTGATCAAGAAGAACATCGACGAGTTCTTCAATGAACATTACAGCGTCTATGGCTATTGCCAGAAGGCGCAGCCGCACAACCCTTTTAACATCGGGCGCATGCTGCCCATGCTTTGCTGGATGAACGTGCCGATGCTGACCCGCGAGGGTGCCAAGTATTTCGACCCCACGCGCACCTACGGTCTGTTGCCAGGCGGACGTCAGAACCGCAATAACTGGTATGACACGGGCGCGGTGCTGCTCGAAGACATCATGACGAAGCGGCCAAGGCTGAAGGGATACCACCGCGACATCCGTGAGTTCGTGGAGCACTACGGCTCAGGCTCGTGGAAAGGCAACGACCTCGCGCAGCAGATGGCATGGTTGGAACAGCACAAGAACCTGTTGCCGACGGCTGATGATAACGTGAGGTTGCCGCTGCGTACCAAGGTGGCCATTTGTGCCATCGGCAGGCTGGAGAACCGCTACGCCGTGGAATGGGTGGAGCATTACAATGCGCTGGGCGTTGACAAGATATTCATCTACGACAACAACCGCGTGGAGGATGGCGAGCTGTTTGCCGACGTGCTCCAGCCATACATCGAGGCGGGCTTTGTGGAAATTACCTATTTCGAAGGCTTGCAGCGCGACGCTTATGAGAAGTGTTACCGCGACCATTCCGACGAATACGACTGGATAGGTTTCTTTGACTTTGACGAGTTGGTGGACTTCGCCAACGTGCGGATGACCATCCCCGTATGGATTGACCAGTACAATGCCGACGTGGTGTGCCTGAACTGGCAGGTGATGACCGACAACGGACTGACGCACTACGACCCGCGACCGATGAAGGAACGCTTCACGGAAGGAACGGGCGAGGACTTCGGCATCAATCATCATGTGAAGTCGTTCGTGCGTGGTGGTTTGGAGGGCGTGACATTCTGCGACCCGCACATCCCGACCACTCCAGAACTGGTGTGCATGAATGTGCTGGGAGAACGGATTGAGCAGAAGGCCGTGCAGCCGAAGGTGATTCACAGCGTGGCGCGACTACTCCATTTCAACACGAAGACCGCTGAGGAATGGGCGACGCTGAAGATGCGCCGGCTGTCACCATGTGGCGACGAGTACAACCGCGAGATGAAGGCGAAGAATGTGGACTACTTCTTTAGCATCAACGAGCGCACGGCAGAGAAAGAGGAGATTCTTGGCTGCTGTGCCACAGCAGCACACTCAACAGAGAAGCCCGACGCTGACGCGACGGGAACGGTGGCCGCTGAGACGAAGAGTAAACCCAAGACGCAAAAACGCAAGGTAAGTAAAAAGCAGAAATAGATATGAGTTTTTTCAGTAATCTTTTCAAGGCAGCGACACCGACGGAGGCGTTGAACTTCCGCGAGGCCCCGATAGGTCAGGGAACCGTCGGGGTGCCGGCATCGACGACGGACACGACGGACTATGCGAAGAAGCAGCTGGAGGGTCACGGCGGGTCGTTCGAGGAGAACATCGTGCCGGTGCAGTCGCCTCGCATGGCGTTGGCTATCTCGGCGGTGTACCGTGCCATCGAGCTGAGGGCGAAGACCATCGGACAGATGCAGCTCCAGTACCAGCGGCTCGACCGCGAGGGCGGCAACTTCGTGATGGACGTGTCGAACTCTGACCGCTATCAGAGTCAGGGTACGAAGATTAACTACCTGTTGCAGGTGGAGCCGAACCCGATAACGACGGCGGCGACGCTGTGGGAGCAGGTGACGATTGACCGCCTACAGCGCGGCAATGGTTTTGTGTATATCGAGCGCGACACGGACACCGACGAGCCGATTGCGCTGTGGCGTGCCACGTGTGGCGGCTACAACATGGGGCTGGGGACGTACAACCTGACGTGGTTCTCTGACCGTGGCGAGCGCAGCCGTGCCAACATTCCGGCGCGTGACGTGCTCCACTTCCCGAACACGTTCAAGGAGGAGAACGGCTTCTGGGGCATCCCCACGTTGCGCTATGCCTTCGACACGCTGACGCTCATCAAGACGCAGAAGGCGCAGGCCCTGGAGAATGCAGCCAAGGGCGGTCGTGTGAAGTTGCTCATCTCGGAGGGTGCCGACTCGACCGTTGCACCCATATCGGCAGGCCGTTTCGACCCGAAGGAGGCTCAGGCGTATGCCAAGCAGATCAACCGCGAGATTTACCAGCAGGACGTGGTGGCTCTTCAGAACCTCTCGCACATCCAGAACATTTCGATGAACGCGCAGGACATGCAACTCATGGAGCAGTTGAACATGGGACTGGACGACGTGGCCCGTTTCTACGCCACTCCGCGACCCCTGCTGATGCTCGACACCAACTCGCACTACAACGACTACACGAACGCCACGATGGAGTACCTACAGCGCACCATCGCGCCCGACGCTGTGGAGATTGAGAACGAGTGCAACCGCAAGCTGCTGTCGGTGTACGACTTCGGACGGCGACGCTTCCACCTGTGCGAGCAACCCCTGTTGCGCATGGATAAGAAGGCGCAGGCCGAGGTGGACGAGAAGCGACTGCGCACGGGTACGGCAACGGTGAACGAGTTGCGCAAGCAGTACGACATGCCAGCCGTGAAGGACGGCGACATCGTGTACGTCATCACCAACCTGGCAGAGCTGGGCAGTCCGAAACTGCGCGACGTGGCTGGCGGCGGCAGACCCGCCACTCAGGAACCGCAACAGCCTACACCGCCAAAGGAGGGCGAGGAAACCGCATGAAGTTAGTATAGCAAACCGCATAAGGTTAGTATAGCAAACCGCAGCGGTTTAGTATAGAAAACCAAAGCGATAAAGTATAGCAAAAGTATGACACCAAACCCTACAAAAGAGGAAATCGACGCTCTGGAGCGGAAGATGAAAGAAGTTGAAGCACTGGAGCGCGAAATTCAAGACCAACGAGAAATGCGCGATACGAAAGTAAGACGCGCAGTAAACCCGGGACGCTAAAACGCCCGATAAGTAGATAACATTTTCAAATGTAAAACGAGAATATGAAACAGGTAAGATTTATCCCCATTGCCACCTGCGGGCTGAAAGTCCGTGAAGGTGAGGGCCAGGAAGAGAGCCGTACCGTGGTGGGCACTCCCATCGTGTTCGGTGTGCGCTCCGTGAACCTGACCCCGTGGAGCAGTTACCGCGAAGTGTACGAGGTCATGGAGCCTGGCTGCATCAGCGACCAACTGCTGCGTGAGTCGGACGTGATCCTGAACCTGAACCACAACAGCAGCGTGCTCAACGTGCTTGGTCGCTGCAAGAACGGTGAGGGGACACTGAAACTTACGAAGAACCTGCGCGACATCGGTTGTGAGTGCGACCTGCCCAAGACCAATGCCGGCAACGACTCTCTTGAACTCATCAAGCGTGGCGACATCACGGGTATGTCGTTCGCATTCGATGACGATTGGGAAGACTCCGAGAATGGCGTATCGTATGAGCGCATCGAGGAGCGCAACGACAAGGGCAAGGAAGTGTGGCTCCGTCACGTCAAGAAGGTCACAGCCCTCTACGACGTGAGCATCGTCACCCACCCAGCCTACGAGCAGACATCAGTCGCTACCCGTGAGCAGTCTGACGCTATCGACAAGGCCATTGAAGCCCAGTTGCAGCGTGAGCATCAGGAGACCGACGAAGAGAAGAAAGCCCGCGAGGACAAGGAACGTGAGGCCAACGGTGGTGAGACCAATGCCGAGAAAGCCGAGCGTGAGGCTCGTGAAGCCAAGGAACGCGAAGCCAACGGCGGTGAGACCAATGCCGAAAAGGAAGCCCGCGAACTGGCAGAGCGTGAGCAGAAAGAGCGCGAGGCCGTGGCCGTGATGCGTATGCGTCGCAACCGCCTGGCTCTACAGGACAGAGACATCGAAACTTTTATTTTTTAACCCCTTAAAAACTGTTTTTAAGATGAAAAAAGAACTTTTGAAGTTGCAAGCTCGCAACCGCGAGATCAACGACCGCCTGACCGCCATGTACGTGA
>CACXXD010000096.1 GCA_902771445.1 uncultured Prevotellaceae bacterium | reverse complement strand
ATGAAGATTAAGGAGAAGCTGAAAGAATGTACCGCAGAAGTGGTTATTGTCTCTGCCTTTGAAGACAAGAAGAAATTCAGAAAGTTCTCTGATGACATCGCCTGGGAATCTGAAGTATGGATAGCCGAAGATCCTGACCACATGGTGCACTTTAATGGCATTAATCCGTGCAACGTATGGTGAAATGGGGAAGGGAGAAATGCTCTCTACCTTATCCTCAAACGGGTCTTCTTCACGCACGTCGTATCCCAGACGTTTCATAAGCCCAAGGATGTTGTTTGCTATTTTATCTCTGCCTATATTTCGAAAAGCCCCGACAAGACGTCCTGCACGGGTGCTTGCTCCTTCGTTAGCAAGAATTCCGTATATTTCTGATTCGTCTTTCACCATTTGAAGGCAAATTCTTGCAGAAATTGGGTTCTGACGGAAATATTGTTGCCATTTCGACTTATGTTTTATTGCACACTGTTTGCTAAAGTGGAACCGCACGTCTTTTTCTGTTGCGCCTTTACACGTCTTTTCTCTTTGTTTAGTTACACGTTATTTTGTACAAAGGTACAGATCTTCTATAAAATAAACAAAATGTTAGAAAGAAAATGGCAAAAAATATAAGCTAGAATCAGAAAGTTTAGAATCAGAAAGTATGCTGCCCGAATATCTCGCCTCCGAGATATTCGGGCAGCGTGTTTGTCAGGAAAAGGGAGGGTTGGTCTACATGCTTGTCAGCTCCTTTTCCATTTCCTTTTGTAACTCTTTCGCCTTGGCACTAGCCACTTCGGCAAAGTCTTCACCGCTGGAGGCATAGATGATGCCACGGCTTGAATTGACAAGGAGGCCGCAGTCCTTGGTCATGCCATACTTGCACACCTCTTGCAGACTTCCTCCTTGTGCACCGACACCAGGTACAAGCAGAAAGTGGTTGGGAACGATGCGACGAATGTCCTCGAACATCTTGCCCTGCGTGGCACCCACCACATACATCATGTTTTCTTCATTGCCCCACTGCTGACTCGTCTTCAGCACTTTCTCAAATAGCCGCTCGCCGTTGCTGTCCTCGGTGAGCTGGAAGTCATGGCTGCCCTTGTTGCTGGTCAGTGCCAGCAGGATGACCCACTTGCCCTCATAGCCCAGAAACGGCATGACGGAGTCTTCGCCCATGTAGGGAGCCACGGTCAGCGAGTCAATATCGTATTCGTCGAAGAACGTGCGGGCATACATGGCCGATGTGTTGCCAATATCGCCACGCTTTGCATCGGCAATGATGAAGTGGTGAGGATAGTTAGCCTTGAGATACTTGATGGTCTTTTCGAATGAGATGATGCCCTTCACACCGAATGCCTCGTAGAAAGCCAGATTGGGCTTGTAGGCAACGCAGTAGGGGGCTGTGGCATCGATGATGGCCTTGTTGAACGCGAAGATGGGGTCTTCGTTTGCCAGCAGGTGCTGTGGAATCTTTTTCAGGTCAGTGTCGAGACCTACGCAGAGAAACGACTGCTTCTCGCGGATTTGTTGTATGAGTTCTTGTCTTGTCATGTCGGGATTCTCTTTTTGAGTTTTTATTATAGTTCAGACTCCTTCATGCGTTCTGCATTTTCAGCAACCGTGAGTGCGTCGATCATGGGCTGAATGTCACCGCCGAGGAAGCCTTGCAGGTCATGAGTGGTGAAGCCGATGCGATGGTCGGTCACGCGGCCCTGGGGAAAGTTGTAGGTGCGTATCTTGGCTGAGCGGTCGCCCGTAGAGACGAGGCTCTTGCGGCGCGAAGCGATGTCGTCCATGTACTTCTGGTGCTCCTTATCATAGATAAAGGTGTAAAGACGTGAGAGCGCACGCTCCTTGTTCTTCGGCTGGTCGCGGGTCTCAGTACATTCGATAAGGATTTCCTCTGTCTCGCCCGTGTTGGGATTCTTCCACATATAGCGCAGGCGTACACCCGATTCCACCTTGTTGACGTTCTGTCCACCGGCACCCGACGAACGGAATGTGTCCCACTTGATTTCACCCTCGTTGACATGCACCTCAAACTTGTCGGCTTCTGGCAGCACGGCCACTGTGGCGGCAGAAGTGTGCATGCGGCCCTGAGTCTCAGTGGCAGGCACACGCTGCACGCGGTGAACGCCCGACTCGTACTTCAGTGTGCCATATACATCGGCTCCGCTTACGGCAAAGTCTATTTCCTTGTAACCGCCTACGGCCCCCTCGCTGACGCTGGTGATGGAGAGCTGCCAGCCTTTCGAGTCGCAATAGCTTTTGTACATCTTGAACAGATCGCCGGCAAACAGACAGGCTTCGTCGCCACCTGTGCCAGCGCGAATCTCCATTTGCACGTTCTTGGCATCTTCGGGATCTTTGGGGATGAGGGCTAACTTGATTTCCTCTTCCAACTTTGGCTGCATGGCCTCGTTGGCAGCAAGTTCCTCGCGGGCCATCTCCTTCATCTCCGGGTCGTCTTCATTGGCCAGAATGTCTTTGGCTTCGCGAATGCCATTCAGGCAGGCGATATAGCGTTTGCGAGCATCCATAATGTCGCCCAGGTCCTTATACTCCTTGGTCAGTTTTACAAAGCGTTGTTGGTCGGCAATCACCTCCGGGTCGGTGATGAGTGTCGACACTTCCTCGAAGCGACTCTCCAGTCCGTCGAGCTTTTGTAGAATACTATTCGTTGTTTCTGCCATAAAATACTATTAGGCTATCAAAATTTAATAATCGAAAGTTCCAAACTCGCTATGGATGGTCAGTGAGCGTGGACCTTCTTCGATATGGCCAACCACCTGTGCGTCGATATTGAAATGCTTGCTGATGGCAATGACCTGTTCGGCCACTTCGGGGCGCACGTAGATTTCCATGCGGTGACCCATGTTGAACACTTGGTACATTTCGCGCCAATCGGTGCCTGAGCATTCGTGAATGGCCTGGAACAATGGTGGAACAGGGAACATGTTGTCCTTGATGACACGGCAGTTTTCGCCAACGAAGTGGAGCACCTTGGTCTGGGCGCCGCCCGTGCAGTGGACCATGCCGTGAATCTCGGGGCGCAACTCGTCGAGCAGTCGCTTGATGACAGGAGCGTAGGTGCGGGTGGGCGAGAGTACCAACTGGCCTGCATCGACAGACACTCCTTCGACAGCATCCGTCAGACGGTATTTGCCACTATATACCAAATCGTCTGGCACAGCGTGGTCGAAGCTTTCTGGATATTTCTCCGCCAGATACTTGGCGAAGACATCGTGGCGAGCTGAGGTCAGACCGTTAGAACCCATGCCGCCGTTGTAGCGATGCTCATAGGTGGCCTGCCCGGTAGACGAGAGTCCCACGATGACATCGCCCGGACGGATGTTGGCATTGTCGATTACGTCGCTCCGCTTCATGCGGCATGTCACGGTGCTGTCGACAATGATGGTGCGTACCAAGTCGCCAACGTCGGCAGTCTCACCGCCTGTAGGATAGATGCCGATGCCCATCTCTCGCAACTCGGACAGCAACTCGTCGGTGCCGTTGATAATGGCCGAGATGACCTCGCCCGGAACCAGCAGCTTGTTACGTCCGATGGTCGACGATACAAGAATGTTGTCGACCGCTCCCACGCAAAGCAGGTCGTCGGTATTCATCACGATGGCATCTTGTGCAATGCCTTTCCAGACCGAGAGGTCGCCCGTCTCTTTCCAGTACATGTAGGCCAGACTCGACTTGGTGCCAGCACCGTCGGCATGCATAATGTTGCAATACTCAGGATCGCCTCCCAGAATGTCGGGAATGATCTTGCAGAAAGCCAGCGGATAGAGCCCTTTGTCTATGTTCTTGATGGCTGCATGCACATCTTCTTTGGCGGCACTGACGCCGCGCTGCATATAGCGATTGTCCATAATTTCTTTTGCGTTTGTTGCGTAGTCTGCGCAACATACAGGATGTTAGAATTTCACTTGAGGAGCTTTCTCTGCACCAGCTTCAGCCTCGAACTTCTGCATCTTCTCGAAGCCGAACATGCCAGAGAGCAACGAGTTGGGGAAACGGCGAATCTTCACGTTGTATCGCTGAACGGCCTCGTTGTAGTTGTTGCGCTCAGTGTTGATGCGGTTCTCTGTGCCTTCGAGCTGCACCTGCAGATCGCGGAAGTTCTCGTTGGCCTTCAGGTCGGGATAGTTCTCTTGGATGGCAATCAGTCGACCGAGAGCAGACGACAACTCTCCCTGGGCAGCCTGAAATTCTTTCATCTTCTCTGGAGTCATCTTGTCTGGGTCGAGTGTGACTTGAGTGGCTTTCGAACGAGCACTCACTACACCTTCGAGGGTCTCTTTCTCATGTGCAGCATATCCCTTTACGGTCTCTACAAGATTGGGGATGAGGTCGGCACGGCGCTGATAGGCCGATTGTACTTTGGCCATAGCCGTAGTGGCTTCCTCTTCTACACCCACCATGCCGTTGTAGGCACTGATTGCCCAGGCTGCAACAGCCACGATGGCAACAACAATTCCGATTAAATACTTCTTGTTCATATTCTTACTGTTTTAATGTTTAGTCATTTTCTTACCAGCTCGATGTGGCACCGCCACCGCCCGAACTGCCTCCGCTGAAGCCTCCGCCTCCTCCGCTGAAGCCTCCGCCCCCGCCAAAGCTGCCTCCACCACCGCCTCCACCGACGATGATGATGGGCATTTTGTAGAATGGATTAGGGCTGAGGAAGTTCAAGCCTTTGCCGCTATAGCGACGCTTCAGATAGAACCCAAGCAGTGGCCATGCCATGAGCATCATCATATAGAGCATGACGAGACCTGAGAGCTCGTCGGCATCCAGATTAGCGGGTGCTTCCCATGTCTGTGGCAGGTCTTTGTTCTTCAGCGTGTTATAGATGGCTTCGGTCAAGTAGAGCATGCCGCTGTCGGGCTGTTCGCTCTTCATGAACGGAATGGCATAGGTCTGTTGCAGGCGCGAACACTCAATATCGGTCAGGTCGGCTTCCAGAGCCCGACCCGTATGGGTGCGCACTTTATGATCCTGATAGGCCAGAACAATCACCATGCCACGGTCGTCCTTACCTATTTTATATTTATCGAAGAGGTCTTGCGCAAAAGTGAAGACATCGCCATTGTCAACGTGGTTCACAATGATCATGGCCGACTCTATCTGGAGCGAGTCATCCAGCAGCTTTAGCCATTGGTCCAAGAGCTGTTCGGTGTTCTGCGAAACCACACCGTCTGGGTTCGACACATAGCGCGAACCATCGTTCAGATGAGGCATGGGAACATTGTCTGCGGTCCATACGGGTGTCTCTTCCGATGGTACAGGAGCCGATGCTTGTGCTACTGGGTCTGATATATGCTGACTGGCCACACCTGCCGTATAGCAACAACTTGCAATGTTGAGCACAATGCCTGCCACAATGATCGTCTTCCAGTATTTTTTGAAGATTCTGATTTTGGGACCATCCGTGGTCTTGTCCTTATCCAGAAGCTTGACTTCTTGCTGATACTCTTGCACATTTTGCTTATAGAGTCGCTCATAGCGTTGACGGAGAGCTTCTTCTAAGCTACTGGCGAAGAATGATAATCTCATCTTTTCTTGCTCGTAAGACTCCCTCAGCATTCGAGTCACCTCATTATGCTTTCTCACAAGTTTTTTTTGCGTGGCAATCTTTTCGTCGAGCAGCCGTCCGAGTTCTGCGTTCTTATGGTCGAAGAAGAGGCCTAGTCCGACGGGGCCGAGCAGGTAGAACATCATGAGTCCCAGGATCATCTCAGCGGCCTCTGTCGTTCCACTGCTTCCCCAGCTGAATGCCATGCCACCTCCGATGATGGATGCCAGTGCGCCCACCATCAAGGTTGTAGCCGATATGTTTTCTGTTGGTTTGATAGTCTTTGTCTTTTTTAGTCTTTACTGTTCCAGAATTCCCATGAAGCGAAGGCCTGCAAGAGCAGCATCTCCAGTCCGTTCTTTGTCTGAGCGTTGTATTTGGCCCCTTGCTTCATAAACATGGTCTCATCGGGATTGTAGATGAGGTCATAGAGAATGTTGTCGCTGTCCATTGCCTCGTAGGGCAGGGGAGGACATTCGTCTGACTTAGGATACATGCCTATCGGTGTGCAGTTCACGATGACTTTGTATTCCTTCACCACCTCGGGTGTGATGCTTTCATACTGAATCGTGTTCGGGCGCTCATAGCGGCTCACGTAGACTGTTTCCAGTCCTAGCGACTTCAGACCGTAGTTGACGGCCTTCGAGGCTCCGCCAGTACCCAGGATGAGTGCCTTGGTGTGACATTTCTCCAGCATGGGCTCAATGCTTTTCGTGAAGCCTATGACATCGGAGTTGTAGCCTTTCAGAATGATAGACTTTCCTTCGTGTATGACCTTGATGACGTTGACAGCTCCGATGGCTCTTGCCTCCGGGCTGATATAGTCGAGAAATTCCATCACCTTTTCTTTATAAGGGATGGTAACGTTCAAGCCCTTCAGCTTAGGTGTTGAGCTGAGGACTTCAGGGAGATTGTCGATCGACGGAATCTCAAAATTCACATACTTAGCATCAATGCCTTCGTCGTCGAAACGTTGGTTGTGATAGCTGATGGAAAAGGAATGTCCCAGTGGGTAGCCGATTAATCCGTAAATGTCCATAGTGTTCAGAATTTATTTTGTTGCAAAATACATCGTGCAAATTCCAAATGTTAATCTCCTGAATGAAGTCTGGCCAAAGCCGGCTTTTCTTAAGATTTCAACCATCCGTTCGCCCTGCGGAAAGGCTTCGATGGTCTTGGTCAGGTATGAGTAGGCGCTTGTGTCTTTTGAAATCAGTCGTCCGTATGTGGGCAATACCGTGTGTGAGTAGACGTGAAAGAGCTGTTTCATGGGGAAGCTGACGGGAGTGGTCAGTTCCACGATGCTCAGATGCCCATCTTTTTTCAGAACGCGACACATTTCTTTCAGTCCTTTGTCAAGGTCGGCAAAGTTACGTATGCCGAAGGCTGCTGTCACAGCATCGAATGTCTCATCGTTGTACGTCAGGTTCAGACAGTCTTCCTTTTCGAAAGTGATGGTCTTGTCCAGTCCCAGTCGTCTCACCTTTTGTCGTCCCACCTCCATCATACCCTCGCTGATGTCGGCACCGACGAGCCGTTGCGGCTTCAGCATCTGGGCCGAAAGGATGGCAAAGTCGCCCGTACCCGTGGCTATGTCGAGCATTGCCTGCGGGCGGAAAGGAGCCAACTGCCTGATAGCCTTTTTGCGCCAGTAGCGGTCGATGTCCCACGAAAGGCGATGGTTCAGCTTGTCGTAGGTCGGGGCTATGTTGTCAAACATGGCCTCTACCTGCTGTGCCTTTTCGCCGGCATGGTATGGGTTGATCTTCTCTTGATTATACATGGTGGTTGCTGAGATTGGGTTATGGTGGCGATGCAGGGGCTGTCTGTCGCCTGCATCGCCTGCTCTCAAAAAAGCTAAATTCTTCCTTTCAGATACTCGCTCACATTCTTCTCTATGCGGGCAGCAATGTCGCCGGTCTCGGCGGCACGGTCGAACTTATCGCCTGTGATGTGCTCGTAGAGCTCTATGTAGCGGTCGCTGACGCTCTCTGCGTACTCGTCGGTAATTTCGGGCATCACCTGTCCGGGCTCGTTCATGAAGTTGTGCTCAATGAGCCACTGGCGCACAAACTCCTTTGAGAGTTGGCGCTGAGGCTCGCCCTTGGCCAGTTTCTCCTCGTAGCCGTCGGCATAGAAGTAGCGGCTGCTGTCGGGTGTGTGAATCTCGTCGATGAGGTAGACCTTGCCGTCGCGCTTGCCGAATTCATATTTTGTGTCTACGAGAATCAAGCCACGCTTGGCGGCAATCTCCTGTCCACGGGCAAAAATCTTGCGGGTATAGTCTTCCATGACGGCATAGTCTTCAGCCGAGACGATGCCTTGTGCGATGATTTCTTCCTTCGAGATGTTCATGTCGTGGCCCTCGTCGGCCTTGGTCGTAGGGGTGATGATGGGTTCGGGGAAACGCTCGTTCTCCTTCATGCCGTCGGGCAGGCGCACGCCGCACAGCTCGCGGCATCCGTTCTTGTACTCTCGCCAGGCAGAACCGGTGAGAATGCTGCGTATAATCATCTCAACGCGGAATCCTTCGCACTTCAGGCCCACGGTCACCATTGGGTCGGGAGTGGCCAGTTTCCAGTTAGGGCAGATGTCGGTCGTGGCATCAAGAAACTTTGCTGCAATCTGGTTCAGCACCTGGCCCTTGAATGGAATGCCCTTGGGCAGCACCACGTCGAAAGCCGAGATGCGGTCGGTGGCAACCATCACCATCAAGTCGTCATTAATGTTGTAAACGTCGCGCACCTTTCCGTGGTACACGCTCTTTTGTCCCTCAAAATGGAACTCAGTCTTGGTTAATGCGTTCATTGCTCTCGTCCCCCGTTGTTCTGGGGATAAAGGGTCTGAACAAGCGTTTTTCAGACCTCATGAAGTTTATAATGTTTTTGGGACGTCTGCGCTTGTTCAGCGCCCCATGTTCTCAGTTATTCTTGTTTGTTTTCTTTGTCGAAAGCCTCGTAGGCATTCACGATGCGCGTCACCAGTTTGTGGCGCACGATGTCCGTTCGGTCGAGCCTCACGATGCCGATGCCTTCCACCTCGTTCAGGATATGCAGTGCCTCGATCAGTCCGCTCTTCTGTGTCTTGGGCAGATCTATCTGCGACGTGTCGCCTGTCACAATCATCTTGGTGTTCCATCCCATGCGTGTCAGAAACATGCGGATTTGCGCCGGAGTGGTGTTTTGCGCTTCGTCCAGAATGACCACGGCATCGCTCAGCGTGCGGCCACGCATGAAGGCCAGTGGAGCAATCTGTATCACGCGCTTCTCCATCATCTCTTGCAATTTCACCTGCGGCAGCATGTCTTCCAGCGCGTCGTAGAGGGGTTGCAGATAGGGGTCTATCTTCTCTTTCATGTCTCCCGGCAGGAATCCCAGTTTCTCGCCCGCCTCGACGGCTGGTCTCGACAAGATGATTTTCTTGGCCGTCTTCTCTTTCAGCGCCTTGACGGCCAGTGCTATCGACAGATAGGTCTTGCCTGTGCCCGCCGGACCCACGGCAAACACCATGTCGTTGCCGAAGTAGGCATCAATCAGCCGTTGCTGGTTCTCGGTTCTTGCTTTGATGGGACGGCCCGACATGCTGTAGCACACCACACCGTCGGGTACTTCGTCTTTCGTCCGTTTGCCTTTTATGATGTCAAGGATGTCTTCTTCTCTCAGCGAGTTGAACTTCAGCACGTGCTGACGCATCTTCTCCGCATTCTCCTCGAATGATGCCATCTGCTCTTCATCGCCCAGCACACGCATCACATTGTCGCGTGCCACAATCCTCAGCTTCGGGTATAAGGCCCTGATCATCTGCAAGTGAGCATTGCCAACCCCATAGAAAACCACGGGGTCGATATCCTCAAGTACAATATGCTTCTCAATCAAATCAATATAAAAATTTAAATTTTGTGCAAAGTTACAAATATTCTTTGTAATTTTGCACGTTGAATAAGAAAAAATGAAGAAGAAAGTCTTAAAACATCGATATATTGAAGGCTTTGGCATACTTGTCATACTGCTGGCTTTAGGGCGTTGCGCCTTTGATGCAAGACAAACGGCAACCAGCGACGAGGACCAAAGCGCAACTCCAACCTTAACCGACGAGACAATTCCACTGCCCACAGCCACCGACTATTCAACTCGGCATCGCATTCGTTCCGTACCCAGTTACAAAGAGGCTTTTCCCGATAGCAACGCGGTGCAACTTGTGGCCGCCCAGCGATGGGGAGTAAAGCCTGTGGCCAATCGTGCTGATGCTGAGGAACGCAAGAACGAACTCGTCTATATCAGTGCTTCACCCTATTACCATGTCGATCCGCTCTATCAGAGCATCCCCTACCTCGTACCGCGTGCAGCCATTCTGCTCGACGATATAGGCAGGGCTTTTTTCGATAGTCTTTACGTCAAGGGCCTGCCCCTCCATCGTTTCATCGTGACCAGTGTGCTCCGCACGCAAGCCGATGTGACGAAGTTGCGCCGCTTCAACGGCAATGCTGCCGAGAACTCATGTCACTTGTACGGCACAACCCTCGACATTTGTTACAATCGCTATGAGAGGGTATTCGATCCCGACGGCCCTACTCGCAGGGTGTCGCGCAACGACTCGCTCAAATGGGTGCTTACCGAGGTGCTTCGCGATTTCCGCCAGCAGGAGCGTTGCTACATCAAGTATGAAGTGAAGCAGGGCTGTTTCCATCTTACCGTCAGATAGTTATGCAGAACATAGAAAAATATTTTCCGAAACTCACCGACGAGCAGCGTCGGCAGTTCGCGGCACTCGATGCACTTTACCATGAGTGGAATGAGAAGATCAACGTCATTTCGCGCAAAGACATCGACAATCTTTATCCTCACCATGTGCTTCATTCGCTGGCCATTGCCCGCATGCTCACCTTCCGTCCTGGTACGCGGATTCTCGATTTCGGAACGGGGGGCGGCTTTCCCGGCATACCGTTGGCCATTCTTTTTCCAGAGTGCCAGTTCAAGATGATTGACGGTACGGGCAAGAAGATTCGCGTAGTGCAAGAAGTGGCCAAGTCCATCGGATTGCGTAATTGTGTGGCCGAACACCTGAGGGGCGAGGACGAGCACGATCATTTCGATTTCGTGGTCAGTCGAGCCGTCATGCCTTTGCCCGACTTGGTTAAGATTGTTCGTAAGAACATTTCGAAGAAGAGTTCTAATGCCCTGCCCAATGGCATTCTTTGTCTGAAGGGCGGCGCAGTGCAAGCCGAGGTTGCTCCTTTCCGTCATATTGTCCAGATGCAACCCATTAGCGACTGGTTCGATGATGAGTGGTTCAAGGAGAAGTATTGCATCTATTTGCCCATGTAGCCTTATATATATATAATAATGTTAGATATCAAAGTTTTTCAGTTCAATCCGCTTGAGGAGAACACCTATATCGTCAGCGACGAAACTCGCGAGTGTGTCATCATTGATTGTGGAGCCTTCTACGATACGGAGCGCCAGGCCGTCTTGCAGTATTTGACCGACACTGGTCTGAAGCCCGTCCGCTTGCTTTGTACCCACGGACATCTTGATCATTGTTTTGGCAACGACACACTCTTTCAGGCCTATGGACTAAAGCCAGAGCTGCATTCAGCCGACAATTTCTTGGCTTGCGACCTGACAAAGCAGGCAGCCGACTTCTTCGGCATGCGCTACGATCGTCTCACACCTCCCATCGGCCGTTTCCTGTCGGCAGGCGATAAGATTGCTTTCGGCTCCCATGAGTTTCTGGTGCTGCACACACCGGGGCATACGCCGGGCGGCATTTTCTTCTATTGCGAGGCTGAGCATATCGTGTTCACGGGCGACACGCTGTTTCGCATGAGCATCGGTCGTACTGATTTTGAGGGCAGTTCCTGGCAACAGATGCTGCACAGTCTGCGCAACGTGGTGGCCAACCTACCAGACGAGACGGTAGCCTATCCGGGGCATGGGCCAAAGACGACCATTGGCGAGGAAAAACGCATGAACCCTTATCTTAGGTAGGTGTGTTCTGCTTGCCCCAATGATTTCTTCCCATCCGCAGCTGTCATTTTCAGTTGGGTAGTGGCACTAACCACCTCACTCTGGTTCTGTCGCTTTAATTTGGCTTTGAGATACTTCCAATAGTTGCGGTTCTTGTACACTTGGCCAAGATAGTCACCGTCAATGCCGTGACTGCGACCGACGGAGCGCGAGGTGACAGGACGGTTATCTAACTCCTCCTTTTTAAGAAATCAGCAAACTCGGGGGAGATGCTGGTGCCGTCGGCCTTGATGGGGAATTCGCTGAGAATAACGCTCTTGTCATCTGCATCCAGATACCTGCGACGGCGGATGTGCAGCGTCAGCCCGCCCGAAAGCGAACCAATGGCTTTCGGGCGGTATTGTGAACTAATCAGAACATGTAGTATTTGGTCAGGAAATAGCTCTTGTTCCAATCAACGATCTTTACTTCAGACTCCTTTGCAGGATGGATGTCGTTCACATCGAGTACCATCACCTTCTTGTCCGTCGTGTCGTAAAGGGGCCACTCCTTGGCCTTGCCGTCAGGAGACTGTTCGGCAGTGAGCGACGGGTTGCCAGTCTTGGCGAACTGCACCCACATCTTGCGCATGGTCTTGCAGAAGGTGGGGTCGATGTCTGTCTGATCCGGATGGCAGAATACGATGGGAAGCTCTTCACCATGTGCAGCCTTCAGCTTTGGTTCAGAAGCCTCCACCCTATAGAAATAGGTGTACGACTTGCCGCCGGCATTGGTCTGGTTCTCCGACATTCTCATGCACGGTGCAAGGAACCAGCTCTGGCTGAACAGACGGCAGTCGGGCTCCCAGTTTTCGCCTTGCTGG
>CACXXD010000095.1 GCA_902771445.1 uncultured Prevotellaceae bacterium | reverse complement strand
TCCGGGTTGGCACGCTGGATGGCGTTCAATTCAATGCCGTTCGAGTAGCGACCAGTGTCAACTGATGAAACTGAGCCTCCGCCCAAGCCGATGCGATAGTTGTCGCCACCGACCACAACCACTTTATTACCTTTTTGTGGCTCCTTCTTTAGACAGTCGCGCTTTGTGCCGTAGCCCACACCGCCAGCCAACATGATAACTTTGTCGTAGGCATACTTGGTAGCATCACCTTGCTCCTTTTCTTGATGCTCAAAGGTGAGCACAGAGCCGCAGATGAGTGGCTGTCCGAACTTGTTGCCGAAATCGCTGGCACCATTTGAAGCCTTAATCAGAATCTGCTCGGGCGACTGATAGAGCCACTCACGGACAGGAAGGAGGTACTCCCAGGAGCGGGCGGAGGCCCCCCCTACAGCCCCCGAGGGGGCTTCTGTAGTATTGCTGTCAAGGGAAGAAGCTATAGTAGCCCCCTCGGGGGCAGAAAGGGGGGCTTCACTTATCCGTGGGTATGCCGTCATATACACTGCGGTGCCGGCGATGGGCCATGAGCCTACGCCGCCGCCCATACGGTCGCGGATCTCGCCGCCCGTGCCAGTGGCAGCACCGTTGAAGGGCTCCACCGTGGTGGGGAAGTTATGGGTCTCGGCCTTCAGCGAGATGACACTCTCGATCTCCTTCACCTGGAACCAGTCGGCAGTCGACTGATCCCTGGGCGCAAACTGCTCGACGACAGGACCCTGGGCGAAAGCCACATTATCTTTATAGGCAGAGAGAATCTTGTTGGGATTTTCCTGCGTGGTCTTCTTGATCATGGCAAAGAGCGACGACTCCATCTCCTTGCCGTCGATGATGAACGTGCCGCCGAAGATCTTGTGGCGACAGTGCTCAGAGTTGATCTGGGCAAAGCCGAAGATCTCTGAGTCGGTCAGCGGGCGTCCGTTCTGCTTCTCCAGTCCGTGCAGATACTCGATCTCCTCGGGCGAGAGAGCCAGTCCTTCCTGCTCGTTGTATTCCTCCAGATTCTCCACATGCTTGATGGGCTCGGGCTTGATGTTGACGGTGAAGATGTCCTGGTCGAGCCCTTTGTACATGCGTTGCAGCATGGGGTCGTGCTCGGCCTCCTCGTTGTCGACGGCAAAATACTCTTCTATACGCGAAATGCCGCTAAGATTCATGTTCTGCGTAATCTCAACGGCATTTGTCGACCAAGGTGTCACCATCTCACGGCGAGGGCCTACGAAGAATCCCTCGAGCTGCTGAGCCTCGCAAAGTGTGGCACCGCCGTAGAGCCAGCACAGTTCGTCGATTTCCTGTTTGTTGAGCTGATGATCCACCTGGGTGGCAATCACGCTCTGTTGTGGGGTCTTGAAGAAAAGAATCATGTTTCTTTATACCTTAATTAATATATATAGTAAATTTGCTTGCAAAGGTACAATAAATTGTAGAGAGTACAAAATAAAAGACTAAAGATTTACGTCTTAGAGTGAAAGAAATTTTCGTAATTGACGTAATTTTTTTGGGAGGGACAGAAGTGTTTTGTCAAGATTATTCATAAAAAAAAGGCCCTTCTGAAAGTGGCATTCTGGAAGCGAGGAACCGCAGTGCTCACGGCATGTCTTAGTGGCTGTTTTGAGATTGATATTGAATCAAAGTGGGTTTACAACCATATCAAACTGAGATCTTACTTTAATCAGAACGTAACGGAAGTAAGATCTCAGTTTGATATGCCTGCAAACCCACTATGATTCAATACTAATCTCAGCACAAAGGCCGCTCAAAGTTGTTTGAAAGAGGAAGTATTATGGATAGGAACTGTTCTTTTTGCGAAATTAAATTTCGCAACACACTGGAAGTCAACGAGATGCGCAACCCCTCTCAATACTCGCATATTTGCAAGCCACTTGGTGTTTGGTGAATTCCATGCGATTCTCAGAGGGGTTGTTGTCAAGAAAATTCATAATTTAAAATCAGAACGCTACCTATCTGTTGCGCAATATTATTACTTCCGACACTTGATTTATGTCAATTAATTATCAAACGTACACCAAAAAGTTATAAATTGTTTGCAAAACAGACGAAAAGCTTTTACCTTTGCATCGTGTTTTTCATAGTATTAGATTTAAGGTTAACAAAGGTCTGGGTCACAGCGGTGACCCTTTTTTTTGACTTTTGCTAAGTAACGGTGAAAAAATAAGTTGGGATATTTTTTTCATTACAAAAAAGTGAAAAAAAAGTTGCTGATTCGAAATTTTTTTGTACTTTTGTTTCCGTTCTCGTTATATTTACCATGATGAGCAGACTATTTGTTGCAATATTATTGCTGATAAGTGTTCAGGGCTTTGCGCAGTACAAGAACCCGGTGCTGTCAGGATTTCATCCCGACCCAAGCGTATGTCGCGTGGACAGCGATTACTATATGGCATGCTCGTCGTTTCAGTATGCGCCGGGCGTACCCATCTTTCATTCGCGTGACCTGGTGAACTGGCGACAGATAGGCAATGCGCTCGAACGACCTTCGCAGGCATCGCTTGAGGGCGCCACATCGGGTTCGGGCATCTTCGCCCCCACGTTGCGCTACCACGACGGCCTCTATTATATGATAACGACCAATGTGAGCGAGGGCGGCAACTTCCTCGTCACGGCATCACATCCCGCAGGCCCCTGGAGCGAGCCAGTATGGCTGAAACAGGGCGGCATTGATCCTTCGCTCTTCTTTGAAAACGGTCGTTGCTACATGGTGAGCAATCCCGATAATACCATCACACTGTGCGAGATAGACCCCAAGACGGGCCGGCAGCTCACACCGAGCAAGGCACTCTGGCGCGGTACGGGAGGCCGCTATCCCGAAGGGCCGCATCTCTATAAGAAAGACGGCTACTACTATCTGCTGATCAGCGAGGGAGGCACCGAACTGGCCCATTCGCTGACTATAGCCCGCAGCAAGAACATCTGCGGTCCCTACGAGGCCAATCCCGCCAATCCCATTCTGACGCAGTGCTCGCTGAAAGGCCAGTACAAACAGATTCAAGGCACGGGACACGGCGACTTCGTGCAGGCCGTGGACGGCAGCTGGTGGCTGCTCTGCCTGGGCTACCGACAGCTGAACGAGTCGCATCATCACCTGGGACGCGAGACCTTCCTGGCACCTGTGCGATGGGACAAAGGACAGTGGCCCGTGGTCAACGACGGCAATCCGTTGGACACGCTGATGACAGCCCGTCCGTATGGCTATGTGGCAGGCTCACAGCCGACCACCGTGACGCGGCGCTATGACTTTGACGAAGAGAGACTGGGGCCGGAATGGATACACATTCAGAACCCCGACGTATCGAAATACCAGCTGGAGGACGGACGACTGAGGCTCGTCGGCAGCGTGCTCAATCTTTCGGACAACAAGCAACCCACCTTCGTGGGACTGCGCCAGGAGCATCCCACGTTTACGATGACCACCAAGATACTGGCCTTCGACTCAGAACCGAGCGACGAGGCAGGTCTGGCTGTCTATCAGTCGCACGACGGTCATGCTATGGTCAGTCTGAGCAACGCACAAGGCATCATGCGCGTGCAGGTGTCCTTGCAGCTGAAAAGCCTGCGCCTGACGAGAGCCTTGCACCCCATTCACCGTGCAAGCGACGTGTGGCTGCGCGTGGCGAGCGACGGCCATCTGTACAAATTCTACTATTCGACAGACGGCAAGAAGTTCCGGCAGATTGATTCGTTCAGCTGTCAGCTGTTCTCCAGCGAGACGGTGGGCGGCTTCACCGGCGTGGTGGTCGGGCTCTACTCCTTTATGGGTAGCAACAAACATCACTCCGGCGGCTCGTTTGCCGACTTCGACTATGTGGAATATGAAGGAAAGTAGTTCACTTTATTTATAACCCCTTAAAAATTTAAGCAAACATGAAAAAGTATTTAGCAGAACTTGTAGGAACATTCGTTCTGACGTTCCTGGGTTGCGGAGCCGCAGTGGCTCTGGGTTGCGGTAGCGACACCGCCTCTATCGTTGGTACAGCCATCGCCTTTGGTCTGGCCGTTGTGTCAATGGCCTACACCATCGGCGGTATCTCGGGTTGCCACATCAATCCCGCCATCACGCTGGGCGTCTTCCTGAACGGAGGCATCAGCGCCAAGGATTGCGCCATGTACATGGTGTTCCAGGTGATTGGCGCCGTGCTGGCCGCCGCATGTCTGGCCGGTATCGTTGCTACCGATCCCAGCCTTGTCATCACTACCGCCACGGGTGCTAACGCCTGCTCGTATGGCACCACCAACGGTCTGATTGTCGAGATTGTGCTGACCATGCTGTTCGTGCTCGTGGTGCTGGGCGCTACGTCGAAGACCAACGGCGCAACCAACAACTTCGCCGGTCTGGCCATCGGCCTGTCGCTCATCCTCATCCACCTCGTTGGCATCCACTTCACTGGCACCTCAGTGAACCCCGCCCGTTCCATCGGTCCCGCTCTCTTCGAGGGAGGCAAGGCCCTGGCCGACCTCTGGGTGTTCATCGTAGGTCCGCTGGTAGGTGGTGCGCTCGCTGCCTGCATCTGGAAGATCATCGATCCAGCCGATAAGTAAGCATCAGGAAAAGCAGTCAATTGTCAACTGCGTGTTGCATTTTTCGCCCGCAGATTTGTCTGAACTGACGGAGAAATTTAAAAAATCCGTAAAAGCAGATAAATCTGCGGGTTGTTTTTCACTTTTTCCGAAAGATTTCTGTAATTTTGCGGACATCATCAATAACCTATTACATTAATTTTTTTAATTGATAAAAATCATTATGGTAAACTACAAGGAATTGGGTCTCGTCAATACTCGCGAGATGTTTAAGAGAGCAGTAGCCGGTGGCTATGCTATCCCCGCTTTCAACTTTAACACAATGGAGCAGATGCAGGCCATCGTTCAGGCTGCCGTCGAGACAAAGTCGCCTGTCATCATGCAGGTATCCAAGGGCGCTCGCAACTATGCCAACGCTACCATCCTGCGCTACATGGCCGAGGGTGCCGTGGCATATGCCAAGGAGCTGGGCTGCGCACATCCTGAGATCGTGTTGCACCTGGATCACGGTGACAGCTTCGAGCTCTGCAAGGACTGCATCGACATGGGCTTCTCAAGCGTGATGTTCGACGGTTCTTCGCTGCCCTACGAGGAGAACATCAGGATCTCTCGTCAGGTAGTAGAGTATGCTCACCAGTACGACGTGACCGTTGAGTGTGAGCTTGGCGTGCTCGCCGGTGTTGAGGATGAGGTTGCTTCGGAAGTAAGCCACTACACCAAGCCCGAGGAAGTGATTGACTTCGCTACCCGTACAGGCTGTGACTCACTGGCTATCTCTATCGGTACTTCGCACGGCGCTTACAAGTTCAAGCCCGAGCAGTGCACACGCGACCCGAAGACTGGCAAGCTCGTTCCTCCTCCATTGGCATTCGACGTGCTGCATGAGATTGAGAAGAAGCTCCCCGGATTCCCCATCGTGCTCCACGGTTCTTCTTCAGTTCCTCAGGACGAGGTAGACACAATCAACAAGTATGGCGGCAACCTGCCCGACGCAGTAGGTATTCCCGAAGAGCAGCTCCGCGAGGCTTCGAAGAGCGCTGTCTGCAAGATCAACATCGACTCAGACTCTCGTCTGGCCATGACCGCTGCCGTTCGCAAGTATCTGGCTGAGCATCCCGATCACTTCGATCCTCGCCAGTATCTGAAGCCCGCTCGTGAGAACATGAAGAAGATGTACATCCACAAGATCGTGGACGTGCTTGGTTCTGACGGCAAGCTCGCTGAGTGCTAATCGAGAATCAGAATGAACAAAAAATACTCCTTGAACCAGTCTTGAGGTTCAAGGAGTATTTTTTTTGTTCAAACAGTCAGTCTTAATGATGATTCATATTAAGTCGTTCTTTTTTTTGGTGCTTTCGGTTTTATTATGTACTTTTGCACACGAATTATATACAGAACTTAATGCTTTAATATAATCTTATTTAATCTTATTCCATAATTATGATGATTACAGTAATCTCAGTTTCTGTTCTTTTAGTTGCCTTTGGCATTTTCTTTCTAATAGTTCGTCATCGCTATCAGAAACGTTTGGACTTAGCCACAAAGCGTGCCCAGCAAAGTGGTCACATGAAGTCGGTGTTTATCGACAGCATTAGCCGTACACTTCGCGCACCGTTAGACGCCATTTCCGGCTTCTCCGACATGCTCCTTGAAGAGAAAGACGAAAGGGTCAAGGAGTTGGCATCAAATATATCGGGACATGCAAAGGAGCTGTCTAAGTTCGTGGAACAGTTGTACGAAATGTCCAAGTTTGAAGGCATCACGCCTAGCTTCACGTTCATAGAGGTCAACCTGACAGAGCTTATGGCATCTTATCGTCGCGAGGCCATGAACTTCACAAAGCCGGATGTCACCATCCGCGTCACCACAGACCTGTCGCCTCATTGCAGGGCCATACTTGACACCAATCTCATGCATCAGCTCATGATGCATCTGCTGTCGAATGCTGCACGGCACGTCACGCAAGGGGATATCTACATTAAATACAACTGTGAGCGCAGGGGGCTCAAGGTCGCCTTCAGCTATGCAGGTATGGGACAGGCAGAGGTGGTGGGTTCCGACATCTACACTCTCCTTCAGTCGGAAGATGCTCTGAAATATTCCGACATGTCAAATAGGTTGGGCATCGCCATTTGCAAGGCTATTGTCAACATGCTCGGTGGCGAGTTCTTCATGGATGAGAGCGCTAATAAGACCATTCTCTCCTTCTGGTTCCCCTGCACGATGAAAGACATCTATAAGGATTTGTAATCAGTGAATAGTGAATAGTGAACTGTTCACTATTCACTATTCACTATTCACTGAGCAAGATACTTTGCCAGTTTGCTATTCTGTTGTCTCAGTCCCTTGGCAAAGCTCCGTGCATTCATCTGCGCACCAAGCTTGGAGGCATGCGTGTGATCCTTCTTGAAGTATTTGCCAGCCCTCACTTTCAGTTCGGCAATCTTGGCCTTTGCTTTCTCCTTGTCGTCAGGCAACTTCTTCACGGCGAACTTCTTGTCGAGGAAGTCGGCAGAGATGTTGTGCAGATCGATGAACTCAACTCCCGTTTCGGCCACCACCTCACGATACCACTTGCCATACGAGCCATCGCGCCGCTCAATCTTTCCGCCCGGCCATTCGTTGCGCGGTGTGAGCGAGACCAAGATGGGCGTTGCCCCCTTCTCGCGACAGTCGTCGATCATCTTCCTCAAATACCAACCGAACGAGTAGACCAGCTCGTAGGTGTCGTTGGCCAAATGATAGACGTGGCAAGTGTCCTTCGTCGAGGCAATCACGCCACGTGCCTTCTTGTCGTCGATGGGACAGATGTCGTTATGGCCGAACTGGATGGTGACGAAGTCGCCCGGCTGCAGAGAGTTGTAGACCTTGTCCCACAGTCCCTCGCGGATGAACGAGCGTGTGCTGCGGCCCGCCTTGGCTGCATTGCACAGCGTGATTTTCGACTCGTCGAACACGGTGAAAGCCTGCGCCGCCCAGCCCCACATGCCATCATCCTCGCTGTCGGCATTCTTCACCGTTGAGTCGCCAGTGAAGAACACCACGGGCTTGCCCTCTTCGCGACGGAAGTCGCAAAGCTGAGGCTCCACGTTCTTCATCATGGCCTGCAGCGGCTTCAGCATCGGGTTGGTGCTCTCCCAGAGCCCTTCGGCAGCCGAACGCGCATTCATCTCCGCGCCGAACTTCGACGTGTGGATCTTGTCACCGTAGAAGTGGTAGTCCTTCTTCCACGGGCTGTAGGCATCCAGTTTCAGTCCGCTGCGCTCGTTCAGGTCGACGAAAGGCACGCCCTCGACGGCAGCGATATAGGCACCCCATTCCGTCTGTGGCTTGCGTATGGCCTTGCCCGTCTTCTCGTCGTAGGCATTGCGCGGCGTGAGCGACATCAAGATGGGGTTGGCCCCTCTCTGCCGAATCTCCTGGATGTATTTGCGCAGATAGGTGCCATAGCTGTAGACCGTGTCCTGCTTCTGTGTGCGCTCGTTGAAGCCCACGTACATCGTGTCGGGATTGACGCCGGGTATGACGGCGCGAGCCCGTTTCTTGTCGAAGAACTCGCCATTGTCGTTATGGCCGATGGACACAATCACCCAGTCGCCCGGCTTCAGTGCGTCGCGCACGGCAGGCCACAGGTCGGTGTAGAACGTACGGGTGGACATGCCGCCCAGCGCCTGGTTCTCGACTGTTATTCTGCCTTCGTCGAAGTACTTGTTGGCATAGTAGCCCCATCCCCATTGTCCGTTGGAGCCGTCGCCCTTGGTGCCGTTGCGCATGGTGGAGTTGCCCACGAGATACAGCACGGGGTTGTTGCCCTTGCGCGATGAGCCCGGCTTGGGTCTCGACATCAGCGCCTTGGCGATGGAGTCGGGTGTGTTGTCCACCACTTTGTTAACGTCTTCGATAGGGTCGGGCAGGTTGTCGAAGTTCTGAGCTTGCACAGCGAGAACCAGTCCCATAGATGCGATGGTTGTTAGTAGTCGTTTCATGTTTGTTTTTTGTATGTTATTTTGCTGCTTGCAAAGTTACACAATGTTTTCGGAATCTGCAAGTTTCTAACTGTTTTATATATAAATCATGGGGGAGGGGGCGGTGCTTAAAGCACCGTGCACAGGACGAAAGGGGGCAGGACGAAAGGGGAATGTTGGGGCTTTGGGCTGCCCACAGAAAGCTTGCAGAACAAGAAACAGGGATACTTGCGCCTGTTACTGCAAGTATCCCTGATGTTGATTCGATGTCACTCTTCTTCGTCGTTCCACGGGTTGACAGAAACTCTTGTGTCTTCTTCTTCCCATTCGTCCATTCGACTACTTTGCAAGCTGGGGTCCTTTTGGTCATTGGCTCCCGGGCCTGAGCCAGCCATGAGTGATGCCGATGCGATGCGCATGACGGTCAGTGTAGGTGTTTCATATTTCTTGAGAGACCTTGTAGTCTCGAAAATGCTAATCTTCTTCATATTGCTGAGCATATTATTTAACAATGAATTTCTTGCCGTTTCTCACGTAGATGCCTTTGTGCTGCTTGTCGACGCGCTGTCCCTGCAGGTTGTAGAGCGGCAGTTGAGTGTCGTCGGCTTGGGTTGTCGTCACCTTGCCGATGCCGGTTGTCTCCGAAGCGATGGCCAGTGCAGCATAGGCCTTCACCCACAGGTCTGTGGACTGGAAGTAGGCGCGGAAGGCACGTATCGAGGCTTTGTCGCTCTTGACGAAGCTTGTTCCGTCGTCGTTCATGGCATAGACGTTCTCCAGTTCTTTGTTTGTCAGCGTGCCGACGAACTTGTAGTGGTTGCCAGTGACGGTGTTCGTGGTCTGGGCCGCAATCGTGGCATTGCTCCCCTTGAAGGTGATGTCCTTGTTGGTAAGGTTCCACTTCTCGCCCCATTTGTTGCCAGGCACCGCAATAATATAAGGTGTATTGGCCTTCAGCTCGTTGGCAAAGTTGAAGTAGATGGTAGCCTCGTTCTCGTTGACATACTCCTTGAGCCAGAAGTTCTTGCCCGACTCGTCGGCAGAGCGGAACCAGCTCAGTTCCTTCTCGCCCTGCCATACACTCTCTACGTTGAAGGGCAGCAGCAGCGTGCTCCATCCCTTCGTGCCGTCGGCCCCCACGGTGAACTGGCGTGTGTAGCTCACCTTTTCGGCTGTGAAGCTCACTGGTGTGAAGAACTCATACTCGTCGCTGAGTGTCAGTGTTTCGGCAATGCCGTCCTTCACCACGTTCTTGTCGTCGATGCCCGTCGGCAGCATGCTTTCGCCGCCGTTCACGAAATAGAGGGTGTTAGGATTGCTGTTGGGCAACACCTCGCTTACACCCGTGATCTGCGAGAAGTCGACTGCCACAGCATCTTCTGGCACAGTAAACGTGCTTGCTGGTGCTACGGTTGTCTCGGTTCCGTTGGCGGTAAAGGTGGTTATGCCGGGGTTGCAAGCGAAAGAGTAGGACTGGGCGATGGAGCTAGCCGATGATGTGGCATAGTAGAACCCAAATATGTATCTATTGTTTGGTGTAAGTCCGTCGAACTCGAATTCGATGGTCTTACTGCCGCCCGCTTCGATGGTGGCATCGCAGAACTTTGTATTAGAATAGCTGTAGGTTCCTCCTCCTATCCCTTCGAAGAGTACTACCCGAAGACCGCTGGTGTGCTGGATGGTACCTGTGTTATGAACAGTCACTCTACCTTTCACAGTCCTGCCATAGATGCCGTTGGCGAAATCGCCGTTGAGCAGTTTTACGTCGGTCTTTTTGTTTATCTGGAGTGTGCTGGTAGTTGTTGTTTCTGTGTTCGCCTCGACAGTGATGAATAGATGCTCGGTCAGTCGGTTGTAGTCCTTGTCGAGCAAGATAAGGTCATAGCTGCCAGCCTCGCCGGGTGTGAATGAAAAGGTGATTTCTTTTGTCTCGCCACCGTTCACTTCAATCAGTTGGCCAGCGTAGGTTTTCATTATTCTTTGAGTTGACTCATCCACATAACACAGCATAGCATCGCCAGAGTATCCGTAATAGTAGCTGTTTGTCAGCGTAGCCTTGATGTTGACGGGCTTGCCGGCAATGGCTTCGCCATCCAGTGCAATAGTACCCGACAGATTGTAGACATCGTTGCGTACAATAGTGAGTGTGTTGTTTGAGATGGTGAGTATCAGATAGAACTTGTCTGCACCCTGATTGATGTAAAAGTCTTCAGTATCGTGTACGCGGCTGGCAGGAATCAATTGGTAAGTTCCGTCGGCCAGATCGGCTCCAAGACTGACTGTTGTCGACAGATTATTATATCCGTAGTGGTCTGCTAAATTATAACCACCAACGTTAATCCACGCATATTTGATGAACTGGTTGTCCTTGTAGAGAGCAAGAGCGAAGTCAAATGTCCCAGTCTCTCCCGAATTATTGTACAATTCCTGATGAGCGGTAAAGATGAAGTTCTCATTGGCAGCGTTACGTTCGAATGAATCGGTGTCAGTCCAGATGGCATAGGTCCTCATGGGGCCGTAGGTCGTTGCCTCGTCGATGCCGTCGTCTTGCGGTTTCAGGTTGATGATGGCCGCTTGCAGATACGAATAGCCATTGCCAGCCGCGTTGCCGCCTATGCCTTGCACACTTGAGTTGAGCAGAGCCAGTCGGAAGTAGCCATTGCTACTGCCACCCCAGCCCCAGTTGACGTGGAACAGGTCGTCGGTGTCGTAGCCGTCGATGACAAAGGCATGGCCGTTGCTAATGGATTTGCCGCTGTAAATGACTGGCCCGTTTGTGGTCAGCTCTTTATAGATAAGGTCTATCCAATCTGTATAGAAATAATCGTTGCGATTGACATATTTGATATCCTTGTCGTAGCCGAAATACAAGGGTAGAATGTCGACGGCCCTATTCGTAAAGGCTGACGAGCCATCTATCCCATAGTCCATCTCAACCATAGCACCCACACATTTCATTAGTGTGGCCACGGCCTTGTTCGATGGGTCGTCCAGGTCGGTGGAACTGACGTAGTTGTCTTTCATATTGGCCCAGTCGATTGTGGTGACGGGTATCTCAGGAATAGTGATGCCCAGTGTGCTGGTAGTATAGGAAGGGATGGGCGCCAATGTCTCGTCTGCACCCTCGTTGCGGTGGTAGTAAAGCACCTGGGCAATGGCTGTGGCCACACATCCCGTGACGGTGTACTGGTCACCCACAGAGGGACACAGCAGATTGTAAGGCAGCGACTGATTCCAGTTGGTAGTGAGCTTCGGAGCTACCGACATGCGGATGGCGCGTCGCTGTGCGGTGCTGGCAGGTGCCGTATAGTTGTGCTCCTCCATCCATTTCATTTGTTCGACATAGCCTTGCAGCCATGCCTTCATGTTGTCGGGCATGTGGTCAATGTCGACCTCGCCGTTGTCAGCGTAGCCCAGCACGGCCTCGGTGCGGTCGTCGCCGCTCATCACGACAAAGCCATTGTTCTGTCCCACGTTGAATACATAGTAGTAGGCGGTCTCGTCGGTGCCAGCAGCGCGACGTGCTGCTTTGTGGTCGACCGACATCAATGTGGATGGGTGCATGCCCTTGGCAGAAAGAAACTGCAGGGCTTTCTGCTGTGCCTGTTGGCGGCTGACGGGAGCAGCCTGTAGAACAGAACACAAGAGCAGGCTCAGGAAAAAGAAAATACTTCGTTTCATGTGATTAATGTTTTTTTGTAATTTTGGGCAAAAATATAAAATACTTTGTTAATCAGCAAATATTTGTTCTTTTTTTTACTCGATTAAAGTCAAATTGTAAAGATGGCTCAAGCTGCATACCCCGAACGTAGCATCCAGAAAACTTGCACAAACGGTCTGAAATGTGCACGTTCCGTCTGTAATTGTGCAGTTTTCACACTTTTTACTTTGTCGAATGCGAGAAAACGATTAACTTTGCAGCCGCAAAAGAAATTTCTTATTATACACATTATTAATATAATATGGCTTTAAAAATTGTAGTGCTGGCCAAACAAGTGCCAGACACCCGAAATGTGGGTAAGGATGCCATGACCGCCGAAGGTACTGTGAATCGTGCAGCCCTGCCCGCTATCTTTAATCCAGAAGATTTGAATGCATTGGAACAGGCACTCCGACTGAAGGAGCAGAATCCTGGTTCTACCGTTGGCATCCTCACGATGGGACCTCCACGTGCAGGTGAGATTATTCGTCAGGGACTTTATCGTGGCACCGATACGGGCTGGTTGCTCACCGACCGCCTGTTTGCCGGTGCCGACACGCTGGCCACGAGCTATGCGCTGGCCACGGCCATCAAGAAGATCGGCGATGTGGACATCGTGATCGGTGGTCGTCAGGCCATCGACGGCGA
>CACXXD010000094.1 GCA_902771445.1 uncultured Prevotellaceae bacterium | reverse complement strand
TGGAGTATAAAAAGACCTTGCTGGGCAAACAGGCTGGCAGACTGACGGGACTGAAGGCCAAGTGGGTCGCCAAGACGAAGAAAGGGCCGCAGGACTGTGAGGCAGGTATTGCGAACATGACCTATCAGTCTAAGGATGACAAGCATCTTGTAGCCATCGGTGGATTGCACTTCGCCAACGATAATCATCTGCCCCGGAAGAATGTAGGCAAGCCCAAGCACGGTGCTTTCGATGCAGGTCACGTGAATGCCGTGGCCAACCTGAAGCTGACGGCGACGCTGCTCGGAAAGGATACGCTGCGGGCCACGCTCGACCGTTGCGATGCCGTCGACAAGGATGCGGGCATTGTGGTCAAGGATATAACGCTGGCTCTGGCCGCCAATAAGGAGCTGATCAACCTGAGCAATGTGGTCATCAGTCTGGAGAACACGGTGCTCAGATTCGATAGTGGCATGTTGCGCTTGCCCAGCAAGAAGCGCGGTGTCAAGCTGGCTTATCACACGTCTGAAATCAAGGGTGATGTGCTGTTGAAGGACATTGCGAAGCCCTTTGCACCAGTGCTGGCCAAGTTCTCCCTGCCTTTGGTGCTGACTGCCAAGATGAAGGGCGACGACGACGCTATGTCTTTCAACGATATTCTCGTCAGTACGAAAGACAAGAAACTGACCATTTCAGCAAAGGGCGGCATTACCGAACTGAAGGATAAGTACAAGCTGGACGTCAGTTTCCATGTGAACAAGATGCATGCCAGGAAGGGCATCGTACCGCACGTCATCAATCAGTTCCCGGTGAAGAAGTTCATGATGAAGCAGGTCGACAATCTGGGCGACATCTACTACACGGGCGATTTCTCCATTCTCTGGAAAAAAGAGAAGTTTTCCGGTGTGCTGACTACGGCTGTAGGCAAGCTGAATTTCAATCTAACCCTCGATGAAAACACGAAATATCTGAATGGAGCCGTGAGTACGAAGGAGGTGGACTTGGGAACCGCCTTCGATATGGGTAACATGAGGTGCTGGGATACCAAAGCCAGCTTCACTTTCGACTATTCGAAGCCTCGCACCGCAAAGATGCGTAAGCTGAAAGGTGGTAAACTGCCCATCGGAAGTGTGAATGCTGAGATTGGCTCGGCTAAATACAAGCTGCTGAAGGTGAATAATGTGGTCTCGCATATTGAGAGCGACGGTGCCGTGGCTGTGGGTAATATTAACATCAAGGGCAAACGCACCGACATACTCTGTTCGTTCAGCTTCACCAATACCGACTCGATTAAGAATAAGATCAAGATTAAGCCCGGTATACGTTTCCACGGCCTGTCTGACGACGAAAAGACTGCCAAGGATGAGGCAAAGGCGAAAAAGAAACAGGAGAAGGAGCTACAGAAACAGCAGGCTGCCGATGAAAAGGCCAGAAAGAAAGCACAGAAGGCACAGGAGAAAGCGGCCAAGAATGCCTTGAAAGCTGAAGAGAAGGCCAGGAAGAAGGAGGAGAAAGCCGCCCGGAAAGCAGAAAAAAAGGCTGCCAAGGAGGCAGCCAAGGCGGCTAAAGCCGCAGCCAAGAACCAATAGGCTCGACTTGTTCTTCATAGATAATATAAGACTTGTATGATTGTCTGACCGACTGCCTTCAGCGTGTTTCGGTCGATATGCTGCATATTGTCGTTCACCGTATGCCATGTGGGACCGAATGAACTGGCTTCGCAGTTGGGATAATAGGGAATGATGTCGATACAAGGAATGCCTGCCACTTGATTGACTGGCACGTGGTCGTCGGTGATTCTTCCACCGTCGCGCAGAGGGAAATAGCTACTGTAGCCTACCACGTCGGCTGCTTTCCACACGCGGTTGACCACGTCGTTGGCATATTCTATGGAGTATTGTTCGCGATAGAATCGGGCTCCCTCACCGCCCACCATGTCGAGCAAAATGCCAAAGCGTGCCTTATAGCCCTCACGATGCGGGTTGGCGGCCCAGTGTTGTGCGCCCAAGGCCCATGTGTCGCCGTCGCTTTCCTGTTCGCTCCATTGTGGTGTCCCCCAGTCTTCGGCATCAAAACAGATGAAGTCGACACCCGTCTTGAGACTGTCGGCCTTTTGCAGCAGTCGGGCAATCTCAAGCATCACGGCAACACCGCTGGCTCCGTCGTTGGCTGCCATCACTGGTGTCTTCCAGTTCTTTTCATCGGGGTCGTTGTCGGCCCACGGACGACTGTCCCAGTGTGCGCAAAGCAGTATTCGGTCGGTCAGTTCGGGCTTGTAGCTTGCAATGATATTGGTGCTTCTAAGCGCTGTTCCGTCATATCCTCTCAGCGTGGCTTTCTGTTCGATTACCTCCATTCCATATTGGCGGAAACGGTCGGCTATCCAGCGTCCGCATTGCTCGTGGCTGTCGCTGTTCATGATGCGAGGCCCAAAGTCGCATTGCTGTTGGCAGAAAAGATAAGCCGAATCAGCTGAGAACGCAGGCCCTACGGGCTGTTGTTCGGGTACGGTGGTAGAGGCAGACTTTTTGTTGTTGCAGGCTGTCAGCATCAGCGTGAGGCAGACCATGATATAAATTGCAGTTTTCTTCATTCTATCGGGATTTTCTGTTGGTTGTTACAAATAATCGAGCAGCACGTCCCATACGGCTATGATGTGGCTGATGCTGCCTGCCAGCACGAAGAAGTGGAACACGCTGTGCATGTATCTCCGCTTGTTGAGCGAGTAGAACAAGGCGCCTGTGATGTAGCAAACGCCTTCGGCAATGATCCAGCTGACGGCAGCGGTCGAGACTGTGTCGATGAGAGGCTTGAAGGCTACGAGTATTGACAGGCCCATGCCGACAAAGCAAAGTGTTTCGAAGTTTGAGTGTTCTTTCAGCCGGACAAAGCTGACGATGGTGCCGGCAATGGCGCATATCCATACAAAGCAGAAAAGACTCCAGCCCCAGTAGCCTTGTTCGCGCAGGGCAATGAGCGTGAGGGGCGAGTAGCTGCCTGCGATGTGCCAGTAGATGGCAGCGTGATCCCATCGGCGCAGTCGTTCCTTCCATTTGCTTCTGACGGGCAGTGCATGATAGGCTGTCGAGGTGATATAGCTGGCCAGCATGCCAAAGAGATAGAGAATGATGCTTATGCTGGCCCACGAACTGTCGCTGCTGAAGGTCATCACAAGGAAGATGATGCCGATGACGACACCCAGAAGGATGCCGCCTGCATGCGAGAAGGTGTTCCATATCTCTTCTTTATGTGTATAGCGAATCATGTTGGCAGGAAAGAGATGGCTTATTTTTTGTCGTCAATAGGCTTTGTTGTGCGGCGCACTTTGAACTGGTCGAAGCCTTCGCCATAGACACCGATGACGGCACTCTGCGAGACAAACGCATGGGGATCGACCTCGTTGATGATGCGGAAGATAAGATCGCTCTGTCGGCGCTTGGCCAGCACGAACAGCATCTTCACCTCCTTGCCTGAGTAGAAACCCTGGGCATCAACAATGGTGCAGCCGCGGTGCGGCTCGCGATTGATGCGCTCGCCTATCTGTTGATACTTGTCGCTGATGATGAAGAACTGAACTGATGAGCGTTGTGAGTTGACCACCTGGTCGATACAGAACGCTGTCACATAGAGCACGACATAGCCGTATATGACTTTTTCCCAGTCGCGTAATACAAGATAGCTGCTCGAAATGATGATGACATCGCATAGCATGATGACGCGTCCAAGAGAGATGTCTCGATATTTATTGATGATGGCTGCAATAATGTCGGTTCCGCCAGTAGAACCGTTGCTGGAGAGACCGAGTCCGACGCCGCATCCGCAGAACACCGCGCCGATGATGGCTGCCATGAAAGGCTGGTCGGTCAGCAGATGACCGTGGTAGTTGGCTGTGGCAAAGGCGACACCGGCGGTAAGCACCGACACGGCATAGATGGTCTTCAGACAGAAACGAAGTCCGAGAATCTTCAGTGCAGCCAATAACAGTAGTCCGTTGATGATGAAATAACTGAGCTGAACAGGTATGCCCGTCCCCCAGTAAAGGATGGACGAAACACCGGCTACACCGCCTGTCGTGATATTGTTGGGTAAAAGAAAAATTCCCCAGCCGATGCAGTAGGACAGCATGCCGATGGCAATCACAATATAGTCGCGAATCTCCGACAAGACACCAGCTTTCGTGAGTTTAATATTCTCCATTGGTATGATTAATTAAGATGTGATGCTACGGCAGAAACGATGTTCTCCAAATATTCCTGGTCGATGGAATCGAAGTTATTCAGTTCGCGGCTGTCAATATCGAGCACGCCCATGACTTCGTGGTCGGCAGAGAATACAGGTACGACGATTTCGGAACGTGACAGACTGCTGCATGCGATGTGACCGGGAAACTCCTCTACGTCGGGTACTACGACGGTGGCCTTGCGTTCGTAGGCAGTTCCGCATACACCCTTGCCGTGAGCAATCCGATAGCAAGCTACAGGGCCTTGGAACGGACCTAACACGAGCATACCGTTCTTCTCAATATAAAAGCCAGTCCAGAAGAACTCCATTGCTGAGTGAATGGCTGCCACAACGTTGGCCATCACGGCCACGGCATCATGCTCGCCCTCGATCAGTGCTTCTATTTGTTTCTGTAGCTCCTGATATTTTTCCTTTTTCGTCATTGACTTGTTTCTTTTTGGCTGCAAATTTACTACATTTTTTTGAAGTTAATGTTGAATGGATGTGCTTTTTTTGTATGTTATCTTTCTTTTCACTATCTTTGCAACATCTTAATATAAAAGAACGATGAGTAGGATGAATGATTGTGTGTGCGAGGCAGTCGATTTGCTTAGCGAATTGATAGCCATACCGAGTGTGAGCCGAAGCGAAGCGCAGGCGGCTGATTTGTTGCAAAAGCGTATGGCCGATTGGCAGTTGCAACCACAGCGCATAGGTAATAATGTGTGGGCGATTGCGCCGGGCTATGATGCGGCTTTGCCCACGATCTTGCTCAATGCCCATATTGACACGGTGAAGCCTGTGGCCAGTTGGGTGCGCAATCCGTTCGAACCTACTGTCGAAGGTTCTCGTCTTTATGGTCTTGGCTCTAATGATTGTGGCGGCGGTCTGGTGTCTTTGTTGCAGACATTCCGTCAGTTGTGTAATCGTCAGCGCAGCTACAATCTTGTTTATTTAGCATCGTGCGAAGAAGAAGTCTCAGGCAAAGACGGCATTGTCCTTGCTTTGCCGCAATTGCCTGCAATCGACGTGGCCATTGTTGGCGAACCCACGGGCATGCAGCCTGCCATTGCCGAGAAAGGCCTGATGGTCATTGACGGCTATGCCAAGGGGGTAAGTGGCCATGCAGCCCGCAACGAAGGTGTGAATGCTATTTATGAGGCGCTCGACGATCTGGTATGGTTGCGCGACTATCGTTTCCCGAAAGTGAGCGAGCTGTTAGGCCCGACGAAGATGACGGTCACGGTGGTTGAGGCCGGCACGCAGCACAACGTGGTGCCTGACACGTTGCATTTCGTGATAGATGTCCGTCCCAACGAGTTCTACGACAATGAGTCCTTATATGCTTTTTTGTGTAGTCAGATGAAGAAGTGCGAGTTGAAGGCCCGTTCCTTCCGTTTGCATTCGTCATCGATTGCGCTGCAACATCCGCTTGTTGCCCGATGTCTGTCAATGGGAATGCAACCATTCGGTTCGCCCACGCTGTCCGATCAGGCCCTGATGCCTTTCCCCTCGCTCAAGCTTGGCCCCGGCCAGAGCAGTCGTTCGCATTCTGCCGATGAATTCATCTGTTTTGAAGAAATCTCAGATGCTATAGAGAAGTATCTGATGCTGTTGTCCGATTTCTCTCTGTAGGGATGAAATCTGTTGGAAGAGGTAGAATCTCCAGCAGTGGTCTCATGACGAAATCGCGTTGTGTCATGAGTGGATGAGGGATGACGAGGTCTGGTTCGCAAACATTCCTGTTGTCGTAAAGCAAGATGTCGATGTCGATGGGGCGGTCATGATAGATGCCCCCCGTCGACTTCTGTTTTCTTCCGAGGCTCCTTTCAATTTCCTGTGTGCGTCGCAGAATCTCGCGAGGCAACAAATCCGTTTCGCAGCATACCACCGCATTCAGGAACTTGTGTTCCGATGCGAAGCCCCAAGGCTCCGTTTCAATTAAAGCTGATTGGCGCACAATGGCTCCAACCAGCTTTTCTATTTCTTCGCAGGCAAGTTGCATGTTTGTATGTCGGTTGCCGAGATTGGTTCCCAGCCCTAAGTAGACCTCATGCTTCGGCTTGCTGTTCCGTTCGTTCATATCATTGATTTAGTCGTCGAGCAACAGGATGGCGTCACCGTAGCAACCGAACTGATATTGATGCTTCAGCGCCAGGTCGTAGGCCTCGATCACCAGATCGTAGCCGCCAAAGGCAGCCGTGGCCATCATCATCGTCGATTCAGGATGATAGAAGTTGGCAATCATTGAGTTGGCCAGTCCGAAGTCGTAGGGTGGGAAGAGGAACTTGTTGGTCCATCCGTCATACTCCTTCAGCATGCCGTCGGTACCTACCGAGGTCTCCGTGGCACGTGCAACGCTGACACCCACGGCACAGATTCTGTGTCCGGCCAGCTTGGCATCGTTCACGATCTTGCAGCATTTCTGGTCGATGATCATCTGTTCCGAGTTCATCTTATGCTTCGTCAGGTCTTCCACCTCGATGGGGTCGAAGGCACCCAGACTGCAGTGAACAGTCAGATAGGCGAAGTTGAAGCCGCGAATCTCCATGATCTTCATCAGTTGTTTGCTGAAGTGCAGACCCGTTGACGGCGCGGTTACGGCCCCCTCGTTCTTTGCATAGATGGTCTGGAAATTCTCCATGTCATCGGGTTCGGCCTTGCGTCGGTCTACGATGTAGCGTGGCAGTGGTGCCTCGCCCAGGTCGAACAGTTCGCGCTTGAATTCATCGTGGTCACAGTCGTAGAGGAAGCGTAGAGTGCGTCCGCGTGATGTGGTGTTGTCTATGACCTCGGCCACCATGATTCCCTTGCCGTCGAAGAACAGCTTGTTGCCGATACGGATCTTGCGGGCCGGTTCCACCAGCACGTCCCAGAGGCGCAGTTCCTCGTTCAGTTCTCTCAGCAGGAACACCTCAATCTGTGCATCGGTCTTTTCCTTTGTGCCATAGAGCCTTGCCGGGAATACCTTCGTGTCGTTGAAGATGAATGTGTCGCCCTCGTCGAAGTAGTTGACAATGTCGCGGAATGTCAGGAACTCGTCCGTATCCTCTCCTTTGTCGTTCTTCTTGAACAGCTCGATTTTCTCACTTTTACGGTGTAGCACCATCAGTCGGCATTGGTCGCGATTATAGATTCGGTCTACAGTGCCGTCTTCATTCTTGAAGGCGCGATGCGGCGGATAGAGCGCGATTAGCTCTTCGGGCAGTTTGAATTTGAATTGTGATAGTTTCATATCTTGCTATTTTCTATTTCTTGACGATCCAGCCAGGCCGGAAATTCGTCGAGGGTCTTACAGTCTTCAATGCGCACATTGCCCAGTCGGGTGCGGCAGAGTGCGGTGAGAAATGCGCCGGAGCCCAGTGCCTGGCCGATGTCGCGCGCCAGCGCGCGGATATAGGTACCCTTGCCGCACACCACGCGGATACTCATCTGCATCGTCTTGGGGGCAAAGTCGGTCAGTTCAATCTCGTCGATGACCAGCGTCTTGGGCTTCAGTTCCACTTTCTCGCCCCTTCGTGCCATCTTGTAGGCGCGATGGCCGTCTATGTTGCAGGCCGAATATTCAGGTGGCACTTGTTGTATTTCGCCTACGAACTGTCGTAGGGTCTGTTCAATCAGCTCTCGTGTGATGTGTCGGGTGGGATAGGTCATGTTCACGGTGTGCTCCATGTCGTACGAGGCCGTCGTGGCCCCCAGTTGCAGCGTTGCCGTATATTCCTTGCTGGCATACTGTAGCGACTCGATGCGTTTCGTGGCCTTGCCCGTACACAGTATCAGAACGCCAGTGGCCAGTGGGTCCAGTGTCCCGGCATGTCCCGTCTTCAGTCGTTTCACCCCCAGTTTCTTTGAGAGGCGAGTGCGCACAAATGCCAGTGCGCCGAACGACGTCATCCTGTAGGGCTTGTTGATGTAGATAAACTCTCCTTCCTGAAAATTCATGCCTTTTCTTTTTAAGTTAAGCCTTATCCCACAAGGCTGAACAGGATGGTGGCGGTGCCTGCGATAGCGCAGTAGATGCCGAAGTAGATCAGCTTGCCCTTCTTCACGATGTTGATCATCCACTTGCAGGCAAAGCATCCGCTGATGAATGCAGCCAGGAAGCCGATGCAGAGCGGCAGCGTGTCGATACCGCCCAGAACGGCCTCACCCTTTACTGCTTTCATGACGTCGAGCAGGGCCTCACCGAGGATGGGAGGTATCACCATGAGGAACGAGAACTGAGCCAGCGACTCCTTCTTGTTGCCCAGAATCAGTCCTGTGGCGATAGTACTGCCAGAGCGTGACAGTCCAGGCAGCACGGCGCAAGCCTGTGCAATGCCTATGATGAGTGCGTCTTTCCACGAGATGTTCTCCTTCTGTCGGGGCTTGGCCAGATACGAGAAGGTGAGCAGTGTGGCAGTCAGCAGCAGGCAGATGCCCACGACGAGCAGTCCGCTGCCGAAAATCTCCTCGACGGTGTCCTTGAAGAACACACCGACGATGCCCACGGGAATCATCGACACCACGATGTTGAGGGCATATTTCGTCTCGTCGTTCATCTTGAACTTGAACAGTCCTTTCAGAATCCAGTCGATCTCGCTCCACAGAATGACCAGGGTCGATAATACGGTTGCCACGTGTACGGCTACGGTGAACATAAGGTTGTCGGCACCGTCTTCCATGCCGAACAGAGCCTGTCCGATGGCCAGATGGCCACTGCTGCTGACAGGCAAGTACTCAGTCAATCCCTGAATGAGACCGAGTACCAGTGCTTCAATCCAATTCATTTTTCCTTTATGATTTTAATCTTTTGGCTTATGTACAACGGCATAGATCATCGACACAAAGCCGATGAGGCACACAATGGGAGCCACCTTGATGCGGCGTGCGCTGAAGATGTCGGGGTTATAGGCCGCGTCGGTCGAGCCTGCCCCTCCCATCAGGATGAATCCAATAACGACAATCAGCATGCCGATTGCCAGCAGGATGAAGTTCATTCTTCCGAATGCAAAGTTTTTCTTATCCATGATTTTTTCAAATTGTTATATCTTGTAAATCTCGCCTGCCGTCATGCGCAGGAATTTGTTGACCGACAGGAACGTGCAGAACAGCACGATGAAGAATCCAGCCGCGAAGATGGCCAGCACAGTGATGCCCAGTTCCATGATGCCTATGATCTCCTGCGACATGGGCTGATAGGTGTACAGGGCATAGATGCCGCCTCCCAGCACGGTGCAGGCCAGCAGCGAGGCAGCCAGTCCGATGCCGATGCCCCTTTTCAGGAACGGCCATCTGATGAAGGCCCATGAGGCACCCACCAGTTTCATGGTGTGGATGGAGAAACGGCGCGAGTAGATGTCGAGCCGCACGTAGTTGGAGATGAGCGAGTAGCTCACGATGATGAGCAGCACGGCCAGCACCAGCAGCACCACCGACACACGTTGCAGATTGTTGTTCACGCGTTCGGTCAGGTCTTCTTGGTAGGCCACGTCGGTCACCTGCTTGCTGTTCTTCTTGATTTCCCTTACAATCTTTTTCAGCGAGTCGGCATTTGCATAGTCGGCCTTCATGTTCATTTCAAGGGTGGCCACGAAGGGGTTCGTCCCCAGAAATTCCGAAGGATCGCTGCCCATTGCCTCCGTCTGTTCTTTCAGAGCCTGTTCCTTGCTGATGTAGGTCACATACTTGGCGTAGGGCTTCAGTTGCAGCTTTTGGCCCAGTTCCCTGCCTTCCGCTGCCGAGACACTGTCGCCCAGCATCACAGTAACGGTAAGATGTTCGCGCACGTAATCAGAAAGGTTACGAGTAGTGAGCACCGAAAGAACGGCTAACCCCAACAAGACCAGCACCATTGTTGTGCTGATACATAGCGTAACGGCCTGCATACCATGACGGCGCCGGGTCGGTTTGTGTCTTTTTCCCATTTTCTAATTTCGAAATTCTCTGCAAAGGTAGTGAAAAGTTGGCGGTTTATATATAGATTATGGTGTTTGAATCCGATAATTTAACATCTTTTCGTATTAAATAGTTTAAAAAACACCTATTGCTGCACTCCTAACTCCTAACTCTTTCGTACCTTTGCAGCACTTATGAGCACGATTATCTATCCATCGCCCATATTCGGCCCGGTACATAGCCGTCGCCTGGGGCTTTCGCTGGGCATCAATTTGCTGCCTGCTGATGGCAAAGTGTGCAGTTTCGACTGCATTTATTGCGAGTGTGGTTTCAACGAAGAGCACAGGCCGTCGCTGCCGCTGCCCACCCGCGAACAGGTGGCCGAAGGTCTGGAGAAACGCTTGCAGCAGATGCAGCAAGAGGGGCAGTTGCCCGATGTGCTGACCTTTGCCGGCAACGGCGAGCCCACGTGCCATCCTCGTTTCCCCGAGATTATCGACGACACCATTGCGTTGCGCGATCGTTATTGCCCGCAGGCAAAGGTGTCGGTGCTGAGCAACTCCACTCTTATTCACAACCAGCGCGTGCGTGCTGCCTTGATGCGTGTCGACAACAACATCCTGAAGCTCGACACGGTCGACCCAGAGTTCATCAAGCGGGTCGACCATCCAGCAGGAGTCTTCAACGTAGGGCGCATCATTGAGCGGATGAAGAGTTTCAACGAACATATCATCATTCAGACCATCTTTCTGCATGGTCCCGGCATCGACAATACGACCGATGCCTACGTGTTGCCCTGGCTCGAGGCGGTCAAGACCATCCGTCCGCAGGAGGTCATGGTCTACACCATCGACCGCGAGACGCCCGACCCGTCGCTGAGCAAGGCCACTCACGAGGAGCTCGATGCCATTCGCGACCGTGTGATAGCAGCTGGCATTCCTTGTCAGGCCTCCTATTGATTCTTCGGCTTATCATTTTTCGTATGATTGCCTGACGGTTGGTAGTTAAGTAATCATCAGAGAATAACTTTATCTTGTGCCAACTGTTTTTTACGATTACCAAATCGTGGATTGTCAGATAGTAAAAGTACATTCACCAAATACAAAAGACAGACCATTATGGAAAGACTTAACATTGCCGTATTCGTTTCGGGTAGCGGAACAAACTGCGAGAACCTGATTCGCTATTTCATGAACACCGACAACATTCGTGTTGCGCTCGTAGTCAGCAACAAGCCCGAGGCCTATGCCCTTGTGAGGGCGCAGCGACTGAATGTGCCGACGGCAGTGGTCACCAAGGCCGAGCTGAACAACGAGGATGTCATGATGCCGCTCTTGCAGCAGCATGCCGTCGGCATGATTGTGCTGGCAGGCTTCCTGCCCCTTGTTCCCGACTTCCTGGTCGAAGCCTTTCCTCGTCGCATCATCAATATCCATCCCTCGCTCCTGCCCAAGTATGGCGGCAAGGGCATGTGGGGCCGTCATGTCCACGAGGCAGTGAAAGCCGCAGGCGACACCGAGACGGGTATGACCGTCCATTACGTATCCAACGTCTGCGATGGCGGTGAGATCATCGCTCAGTTCCGAGTGGCTGTTTCGCCCGACGATTCCGTCGATGAAATCATGGAAAAAGAGCATCAACTGGAGATGCGGCACTTCCCCGTTGTGATTGAAAAACTGATTGAAGAGAATAATAACAACTGATTTATCTTATGAAAAAACTATTTTGTTTTCTGCTGTTGGGTATCACCATCCTGTGCTCGTTGACAGCGTTCGCACAAGAAGACACACCCAACGCTCGTCAAGCCCGTCGCATCTTCGACCAGGCCTACGACATGTTCTACGGTGCCGAAGGTGCATCGTTCAGTTACCGCATCAGCATCCTTGGCATCTATTCTGAGGAAGGAACGGGCTGGTACAAGGGCAACAAGAACAAGAGTATCTCCAAGAAATCCATCATCTGGGATAACGGTGACATCAAGTACATCTTGCGCCGTGGCAAGGACATCGTCGAGATCCACGACCCGAAGGTCAACAAGAAGGACAAGCTGCTGCAGAAGTTCAAGTTCAACCGTGAGGACTTCTATTACAGCATTGCCAAGAAAAACGACGACCTGGTCATCACGCTGAAGGCCAAGCCCGATGCCAAGGGCAGCATGAAGCATATTCAGGTCTATCTGGAGCAGAACACCCACAAGCCCAAGCGCCTGCGCATCAAGGTCTTGTCGCTCTTCTGGGCCAATGTCTACTTCAGCGACTTCAAGGCAGGCGGCATTGACGACAACCTCTTTGTCTTCCCTCGTGAGGAGTATGCCAATTGTAAGATTGTCGACGAGCGATAGCCGATGGAGTTCCGCACACCTGTCACCATTCCCACCCCACCGTTCCAGATAGAGCCGCTCGAGGTCATGCTTTTCGTGGGGTCGTGCTTTGCCGACAACATTGGCCAGCGGTTTGTCGAGGAGAAGTTTCGTGCTACGGTCAACCCCTACGGCACGATGTACAACCCGGCCTCGGTGCTGCACACCGTTGAGCGGTTCTGTCAGGTGTGTGGACAGGATGCGCAGCCCTTTCCTCGCATCGTGTTCATCACCCTTGGCACGAACCACATCTACCGACTGAAAGCCACTGGTGAGATTGTGGACAACTGCCAGAAGCGTCCGCAACAGCTCTTCAGAGAAGAGGTGCTCTCAGTCGATGAAATCGTCGATTATTTACGTCAGTGCGTCGAAACACTGCGCTTTCATCGTCCCGATGTTCAGGTTGTCTTCACCGTGAGTCCCATTCGCTATGCCAAGTACGGCTTCCATGAGAGTCAGCTGTCCAAGGCCTCGCTGTTGTTGGCCGTCGACCAGCTGTTGCGTGCTCAGCCGCCCTCGTCGGTTTCCCATCTCTTTTATTTTCCTGCCTACGAGCTTGTGCTTGACGAGCTTCGTGACTACCGTTTCTACAAGGAGGACATGTTGCACCCCTCTGCCCAGGCCGTCGAATATCTTTGGCAGCAGCTTGTCGAGCATTATTTCTCGTCGTCAGCCCGCAGGTTCCTGCAAGAGTGGAAGCCCATCAAGGCAGCTCTGTCCCATCGTCCGTTCCATCCAGACAGCGAAGAGTACCGTCGGTTCTTGGCCGATGCTCAGCAGAAGGAAAGGGAATTGCTGAGCCGTTACTCACATTGAAATTTCTGATTAGTTTTGTCGGAAAAGAAAATATTAAGTCCTAAAATCCGCAACTAATAGCCACGGGGACTAATTTTGCATTCTGGTGCTTCATTTGACGATTCTACCCCGTTAAGCATTGCAAGGGCTTTATGCTGCCGATAACCCTCAAAATTGAATTCTCAGCCGTCAGTGAGTGTAAAAGGGTTCTGATATGAATGGTTACGAGTATAGATGTTCAGTTCGTAGTGTCTGGCTGTCCTTATCCATTTGGCAGGCACGCTGATGCGCTCGGCTATGCCGCTTGCCACAGCAAGAACTTTTTATTGCTCAGGTACTTATAAAGAAAGTTAAACTAAAGTGCTGCGGAATTTAGGTTGAATAGTATTTGTGTCCGAAATCGTGTTAATATCTTCCCCAAATGCGCTTTTTGAATTATTTTTTGTACCTTTGC
>CACXXD010000093.1 GCA_902771445.1 uncultured Prevotellaceae bacterium | reverse complement strand
GATATTACGCTCCACAACAAAGTGGTCAATCGTAGGAGCAAACATGTTCATCAGCAGAATGGCAAGCATCATGCCTTCGGGATAGCCGGGGTTCATCACGCGAATGATGACGGCCATAGCACCGATGATGAAGCCGTAGATCCACTTACCGCACTCAGTACGGCAAGAGGTCACAGGGTCAGTAGCCATGAACACGGCACCGAAGCAGAAGCCGCCCAGGACGAGATGCTCATACCATGTAATAGGAGTCATGCCTAAACTCTCAAAGAGGCAAGCCGTCAAGCCACCACCTACAAATACGCTCAGCATGGTCTTCCAAGAAGCGATGCCTGTCCATAGCAGCAGGATAGCACCCAATGCGATAGCCACGACTGAGGTCTCACCGATAGAACCGGGAATGAATCCCAGAACCATATCGTTGAGTGAAGCCGTCACGTCGGTACCTGCACCAATCTGACCAAGCGGTGTAGCCATTGTATAGCCATCGGGCAGTGTGTTACCGAAGCCGAGGATACTCTCGTTGGCCACCCACACCTGATCGCCACTCATCTTCGTGGGATAAGCGAAGAACAGGAATGCGCGGCAAAGCAATGCCGGATTGAAGATGTTCATACCCGTACCGCCGAAGATTTCCTTGCCAATGATGACGGCGAAGACTACGGCAATCGCCAGTATCCAAAGCGGGCAGTTGACAGGAACAATCAGCGGAATCAAGATACCGCTTACCAGGAATCCTTCCTGAATCTCCTCGCCTTTCCACTGTGCCCAGGCGAACTCAATGCCAAGACCTACGATGTAAGAGACAAGAATCTTAGGCAGAACTGCCAAGAATCCGAAGATGAACAGGTCGAGAAACGAAGCAGAAGCGAGTGTGCCTGCTGCCAAATAGTTCTGATAGCCCACGTTGTACATGCCGAACAGCATAGCCGGCATCAGCGCAAGGACTACCATGCTCATGATGCGCTTCGAGTCGATGGCGTCGTGAATGTGAACGCCCGTTTTCGCCGTGTCGTTAGGCACATAGAGGAACGTCTCGAAGCCGTCGAACAGCGAGCGGAAGGCATGCAGTTTGCCCCCTTCCTCGAAGTTCGGCTTTATCTTGTTGAGATAATTTCTTAATGCGCTCATAATTGTTATGCGTTTTCTTTTCTTAATATATTAAGTCCTTCACGTACAATGCGTTGCAGCTCCAGCTTCGAGCTATCCACGAACTCTGCCAAAGCAAAATCTTCGGGCGATACCTCGTAGATGCCTAACTGTTCCTGACGATCAATGTCGCCTGTGATGATAGCCTTGATGAGGTACTCGGCATAGATGTCCATCGGGAGCACCTTGTCGTATTCACCACTCATGATGATATGGCGCTCGCCACCCTTGATACGGGCATCGGCTACATAAGCCTTCTTCTTGCCACAGAACCAACAATTCTGCAACCAGGAGAAATAGCTGCGATTCACTGAGAACTGATTGAAGCGAGGCATGATCCATCCAAGCATCTCGTCGGCATTGTCACCCTCGGGTATGACGGTTATCTCAGAAGAATGAGCTCCAAGGAATCCGTCTTTCGTAGTCTTACGACCTGTGAGCACATTACCATTGATGATACGCACGTGATGACTGGCATCATAGCTGTTGCTGAGCAGCGTGGAAAGCTCCTCACCCACCAGCATGTCAACATGCAGGGGCTTTAACACTTCACTTCCGCAGAGGGCGACGGTGCGTCTCAAATCCACTTTGCCGGTGTTGAAAAGACGCCCGATGAAAAGCACCACTGTGGGATCGCCTATCGTCCATACCACTTCGCCCTTATTCACAGGGGCTACATTGTTCACCTGAACGCCTACGTTGCCTGCAGGACACTTTCCTTCAAACACATTCAGCTCCACATAGTTTTCAATCTGGCGCTTCTGCAACTCAGCCTGAAGATCGGGCTGAATGCCTATACCGAGATAGGTCTTAGCAATCTTTGAAAGGGCTATAAGTCCTGTTGCGAAGTCATCTTCCTGCCCCTTCACTTCATAATCGAAGCTGCAAGCCAGCGGTTTGTCACGAAGTGCCGATACGAAAATGGCCTTAGGCATCGTCTCCGGATTAGTGGATACGGCATAAGGCAACTGATTGATGTAGCCAAAGATACCAGCCTCCAAGAGTGCTTCACAGACAGCTTTGCCATCCAACTTTGTTACATCTTTCTTACCAAAATCAACATACTCCTGCTGGGCATCGGCATCTACCCTCACGCAGAGCACTTTACGACGTTCGCCCCGCTCTACGGAAGTGACCTTTCCACTGACAGGCGAAGCAAAACTAACCGTGGGATACTGCTTGTTGACAAAAAGCGCATCCCCAGCCTTGACATGATCACCCTCCTTGACTACGACCTTCGGTACGATTCCTTCAAAATCATCGGGCATCAAAGCATACTTGCCGTTCGATTTCAATCGGATCTTTGTTTGCAAAATTAATAATTTTTCGATATACGTTTTACTTTTTCATGAAAAAAATAAGGCATTCACAAGATTTTATCGTACATTTGCAACGCAAAACGAACTTATTTAAAAGTATTTGCCAAGTCTGTTTGTCATTTGAAGATACTTAAACATATTTTAAGCACGGTGATATGGAGCGTGATTGTTCTGTACACTTCTCTTATGGCGCTTATTCACCTACCCTTTATTCAAGAAAAACTTGCCAACAAAGTATCTACGGAGCTAAGCCGGAAGTTCGGCACCAAGGTGTTTGTTGGCCGCATAGACCTCGGATTCCTGAATAGAATCATCATCGACGACGTGTCCTTGTTAGACCAGCAGCAAAAAGAGATGCTACGTGCAAACCGCCTGTCCGTAAAGGTCGAATGGTCACCCTTGGCGCAAGGGCGCATCGTCATATCGTCGGCACAGCTGTTTGGTGTTCATGCCGACCTCTACAAAGCCGACGAGCAAACTCCACTTAACTGTCAGTTCCTGATTGATTCGCTTGCCTCAAAGGACACCACAAGCCACACACCTTTAGACTTACGTATCAACTCCCTCATCATTCGTCATTCAAGTATCAGCTACGACCAAAAGAATGCACCGAAACTCAAGCAGTTCAACACTAAGCACTTAAAAATTAACGACATAAGTGCGCACGTCATATTAAAATCCTTAACCGACGACTCGCTTAATATCAACGTAAAGCGACTTGCCTTTAAAGAACGCTGTGGCTTCCAACTCAACACCCTGGCTTTCAAACTAAGCATGGGACAACATGGTGCGTTGTTAAACGGATTCAACCTGCAATTGCCCCAAACGTCGCTGACAATCGATACGGTTGCAGCCACCTACGATGCGCAGCGCTGGAAAGAAACGCTCAATTATCACACCAGTAGCATTGCATGCCGATTGGCCTTGAGCGACCTGAGCTGCTTCGTTCCTTCTTTTCAAAAGCTTTCCGATCTCATAGAGCTGACGACTATGGCCGATGGAACCAGTACTTCCTTGAATATTCCGAGATTCATCGTGAGTTCCAAAGAAAATCAGATAGCCATAAAAGCCATCGGAAAATTGGCCGATTTAGATAAAGCCACACCTTCATGGGAAGCCAATATCACCGATTTCACCGTTACACCTGATGCGTTCAAGACACTGAAAGACGAGATTGAGGGCATTCCCGACTTCATCACAAATCTGGGAAAGGTGAGCCTTCAAGGGTTCTTTCTGAGTCGTTCCAACGGAGAGATGAGGGCAAACAGCAACATCAAGACAGACATTGGCAGCCTCAGCCTTGGTGCTTTTCGCGATGCCAACATGGTGATCAATGGACAAATCCGAACCGAAGGAATCGATTTACAGACACTTCTTGACAACAAAGCACTGGGAAAGGTGGCCGCAAAGATCGACTTTGCCGGCGACAAGAAGAAGTTCAACATCACAGGAATCGTGCCATTGCTCGAACTGAATCGATACTCATATCGCAACATTGAGCTCAACACTTCGCTCACGTCCGACGACCTCCTTCACAGTGGAACCCGTCAGATTGCAGCTACAGGCAATTTAAGAATCGACGATGAACACGTAAGACTCAATTTGAAGGGCGACTGGCACAAATCGGGAAAGAAGATGACCCTACGAGCCGAAGGCAACATCAACGACTTCTCGCCAAAGGCGCTCAATCTCTCATCCAAATGGGGAAACAGCGTGTTTAACGCCAGTCTCGATGCCAATGTTTCGGCCAGCAACCTGAACGACGCGCAAGGTGATGTCTATCTCAACAACTTTGTCATGACCGACACCACCGATGTCTTTGCCATCAAGAGCGTACATGTATCGTCGGGATACGAGGACAGCAAGCATTATTTGCGACTGGACGGCGACATGGGCAACATCGAACTGAACGGCGAGTTCGACTGGAACACTCTTCCGCAGAGCTTTACCAATGCCATTGGCTCGAAGCTCCCCACCCTGCCGGGGCTGCCCAAGTTGAACGAGAACATCACGAACAACTTCGACATCGAGCTTCAGCTGGTCAGCACCCAGTGGCTGCAAAAACTGTTCTACGTACCGCTTGACATTGAGAAGCCACTCACCTTGTATGCCAGTGTCAACGACCTCACGCGCCAACTAAGCGCACGAGGCAGCATCGATGCGTTCACCTACGGCGATGCGGCCTACAAGAATGCCAGCATCATGCTCTCCTCGCCCACCGACAGCATCAAATGCGACATCAGCCTGCAAAAGCAGATGGGCGACGGCACCGGCATGGATCTGCAATTAGAGGCCAATGCCAGCGACAACCAGCTGCAGACAAGCTTTTCGTGGGACAATCATGCCAAAGGAATCGACTACATGAAAGGCAAGCTAAACACCTCCACCCAGCTCTATGCCGACGAAAAGGGTAAGCCCGAAGCCCATATCCACATCCAGCCTTCGAACGCCACGATTGGCGGTGTCAACTGGAGTGTCATGCCTTCCGATGTCTTCTATAACGACAAGAACTTGGTTTTCGATGGATTCAGTGTCAATCACGAGCAGCAGCACCTGACCGTCAACGGCACTGCCTCAGCCTCACCTTCCGATACGCTCACCGTCGAGCTGAAGGAAATCAATGTTGGCGACATTCTCGACATCGTCAATTTCCATTCGGTCGAATTTGAAGGACTCGCCACAGGCAAAGCCTTCGTCACGCAACTCTTCGGGACTCCTGTTGCATGGACCGACCTGAACGTAAAGCAGTTCAAGTTCGAAGGGGGCCTGATGGGCACGCTGCATGCACAGGCACAGTGGAACAACACGCTGAAACAGATCGATATTGACGCACATATCGAAGACGGCCCCGACGTGCAGACGACCGTCAAAGGCTATGTGTCGCCTGTACGCGAGGACATCGAACTCGACATACACGGAATGGGTACGCACATCGACTTCCTACAGACATACACAAGCGGCATTCTGAAAGACATCAGCGGAAATGCCTATGGCAAGCTGAAACTTGTCGGGCCACTCGGAGGAATGGACCTGCTGGGCAGACTTGTGGTCGACGGAAGGGCAACAGTCATTGCACTGGGTACGACCTACACGCTGCAGAAAGACACCGTTGAGTTTGTTCGCGACGACATTCTGCTCAACAAGGCTATCATCCATGACAAATTCAACAACACGGCCACGGTGAGCGGAGGCATCCACCATAAGAACCTCTCCAATCTTACGTTCGACCTTGACTTTGAGACCAACAAGCTGTTAGCCTACGATTTCAAGGATTTTGGAAACGAAATCTTCTGCGGAAACGTTGTCACGGCTGGAAAAGTAGACATGCACGGACGAACGGGCGAGGTCGTCATCAACTGCAATGCCACCCCACTCAGCCCTACCACTTTCTTATATAATGCATCTTCATCGGGAAGCGTAAGCTCGCAGGAATACGTCACTTGGCGCGACAAGACCAAACTGGAGAGCGACAGCACTGGCACCTTGGCGGTCAACAATGCCAAAATGTCGTCCGACCTTTTCATCAACTTCCTGATCAACACCACCCCAGAGGCTACCGTTCGCCTGCTCATGGACGACAAGACCAACGACTACATCACCCTCAACGGTTCTGGCACCATCCGTGCCGTTTTCCACAACAAAGGCGCATTCCAGATGTTCGGAACCTATCGTATCAGCAAGGGAACCTACGGCCTCACCATCCAAAACATCATCAAAAAGAATTTCACGTTCAACGAAGGCGGAACGATTGTCTTCGGCGGCAACCCCATGAATGCCAACCTGAACCTTCAGGCCATGCATACCGTCAACGGTGTGTCGCTCTCCGACCTGAACATCGGCAACTCGTTCTCCAGCAACCTGGTTCGCGTCAACTGCCTGATGAACATTCTCGGGCAGGCAGGCTCGCCACGAGTGGAGTTCGACCTTGACTTACCAAACGTCAATAGCGAGGAGAAGCAGATGATTCGCTCCATCATCACCAGCGATCAGGAGATGAACCAACAGGTGCTCTACCTGCTGGGTATCGGACGTTTCTACACGCAAGGCATCAACAATGCCGCCAGTTCGCAGTCCTACGATCAGACCCAACTGGCCATGCAATCGTTCCTGTCTGGCACGCTCTCGTCACAAATCAACGAGGTCATCTCGCAGGTAGTGAAGAACGACAACTGGAACTTCGGCGCCAACATATCCACTGGCAACGAAGGATGGCGCAATGCCGAATACGAGGGTACCATCAGCGGACGCATGCTGAACAACCGTCTGCTCATCAACGGACAGTTTGGCTATCGCGACAACGCAAAGAATGCCACACCATCGTTCATCGGCGACTTCGACATCCGATATTTGTTGCAGCCTAACGGCAATCTCGCCCTGAAAGTTTACAATCAGACCAACGACCGCTACTTCACCCGTTCGTCACTCAACACGCAAGGCATAGGCATCATTATCAAGCGTGACTTCGACGGCCTTGGCGAACTGTTCTTCCGTCGGAAGAAGAAGTAGGCAGCCTGTAGTTCTTCCGTTCTTATAATAAACTGAAAATGAGTACATTTAGCGAATACTTTGAAAGTAAGAATACGAATGACACAACACTGAAGACAGAGATTCATTCTTGCCCTGAACTGATGGAATGCATCCAGCAAGTGGGGTTTCTACCTTTGCTGGAGAGCGGCATACCAGGCTATAGTGCCGAGGCACTGATGGCCGAAGAGTGCCGCTTCACGCAGTTTCCCGATGGCTCATGGGAATGGCCGCTCTGGCAGTGGAAAGGCTCCGTGGTCAGAGAGGGCAACTGCGTCTACGGCAAGTTCTTCGCCGGCAAGGCCGGATTCATCAGTCGTGAGTGGTGGCCCGACTTCTGCAACTGGCGGCGCAGCACGCACCCCGCACCAGAAGAAGGCAGCATCGAAGATGCCATTCTGACCACTCTGCGCTCACAAGGCAGCATGATTGCCCGCGAACTGCGTGCGGCATGCGACTTCACCGGCCCCAACATGCGCAGCAAGTTCGACGGCTACGTAGGTCGTCTGCAGATGGGCTGCTACATCGTGACCGAGGACTTTGTCTATCCTGTCGACAAGCATGGACGTGAGTATGGCTTTGGCTGGTCGCTGCTGACGACACCTGAACGGTTGCTTGGCAGAGAGGCTTGCCAATGCGAGCGGACTCCAGAAGAATCCTATCAAAAAATAGCTGATTTCATCGCCTGCCTTCTGCCAAATGCCACTGACAAGCAAATCAAGAAAATACTGAAATAGCGGAGCGTTGGCTGGGCTCAAACTTGCTCAAAGCTTCAACCTCAGCCAAATCCATCGCGGCACCATGCGCCAGAAGAAGGTCAGCACGCGCCAGCGCCAGTCGATGACACGTACTTGTCGGCCCCTCCCCATCGAGCGCACCATGTCGCGGGCAACATCCACCTTGTTCAACTGCATGGGATAATGGTTACCGTCGTTCAGCAAGTCGGTAGCCACGAATCCGGGACGGAAATCGGTGAAACGAATGTTCAGTTTTCGGGCATTGGCCAATTGTTGCAATGCCTCAATATACGTGTTCTGTAGTGCTTTCGTGGCCGAATAGGCAGGCGCAGGCCCCAGCCCTTTCGTTCCGGCAATCGACGAAATGACGGCAATCTGCCCTCCCCCATGCTGAGCCATGTAGCGGAAAGCGGCCCCCACCATCCGTGTGAAGCCCACGGCATTCGTCTGCATGGTGCTCAGTTCAATCTCTTCAAGCAACAGCCTGTTCTGATGCCCAATGCCCGATGCGTGGAAATACAGGTCCATGCCGCCCAATTGGTCTGCCAGACTAAGCAACTGCTGTGCTGCATCCTCAGTCGTCACATCGATATAAGCCTTCGCTTCAAACTCCTGCAGCCTGTCCAGCCTACGTGCTGCCACACCGACGTTCCAGCCTTGTGCCTTCAACAGCCGGGCCACTTCGAGTCCAATGCCCGACGAAGCCCCCATCACTATTGCTTTCCGATTTTCCATAAAAGGTTGAGAGATTTCGTGTAGCTATCAGAAACGCAGCAAATTAGTAGTCGTTCCAAGTAGCATGATAATGCTGCCGATAATCACCGCCACACCAATAAACTTGTTGATGAGCCGGATGCCCAAGTCATCGAAGCGCGTTCGGATATTGTCTACCAGCCATGTCAGTCCCCACCACCAGAGCAAGGCCCCGCCTACGATGCTCAGAAAGCCCACAGTCATCTCAAACGGATGGTCGGGCAGCACAAAGGCAAACTGCGCATAGAGGGCCATGAACAGAAAGACAATCAGCGGATTGCTCAGGGTCACCAGGAAAGCCGTCACGTAGTTATAGGTGAGCGTTCCTTTCTCCTGTCCCGACTGGTGCATCTTCTTAGTGGGGTCGGTGCGATAGGTGTACCACCCGAAGGCCAACAGCATGAGCGAGCCAACAATCTGTAGATAATAACGATTCTGGGGGTCATTGACGAAGTCCATCACGAAAGCCATACCGAAACCAGTGATGGCAGCATAGATAATGTCGCTTGTGGCAGCACCCATGCCCGTCACGAGTCCAAACCATCGTCCTTTCTTCAGGGTTCGCTGCACGCAAAGCACACCCACAGGCCCCATAGGAGCCGATGCTATCATCCCAATGAGCATCCCCTTGAAGATGAAATCCAATATGTTTATTGGCATGTGAAATGTCATAGCAAGTGCAAAGTTACGAAAAAAGTCTGTAACTGACAACGGATTATGGAGAATTAACGCATTTCGGCCTGAAATAAAGGCATGACGGGGATTCCTCAAAATTTATTTAGCCTAATATTACAAAAGTTCTTTCCATGTGACCATTTCCATTGAGCCTAATTGAAGTCCATCTGATGAGCCATGACATTCAATTTGAAGAATTGGCAACTTGTTACTTGTTGTGACTTGTTTTTCAATATCCTTGATAGTGCAAATTAAGTCATTAGTGTCATGAACATGAGTATATTGACAATCAAAATCAGGAATCAAATTCTGGTCATACCAAATCTGGCGAAGATTATCTTTCAAATCTTCACCAGTCTTTTTGTCTCCATTACGAAGCGATTCGATTATAAAGACCTTTATCCCATCTAAATTTTCTAATGTCATCCTTGTTGAGCAAAATTTATAACCAAGGCACTCCGTAATTTATATCGGAATCATCCGCTACAAAGAAGTTGTCAGGAGGCAAAATTATTTTTGCCTTAGCCAATCTTTCCAGATAGTCGCTACGAACGGCACTATTCTCTATTTCTTCCCTTCTGGCTTTACTCATTGAGAGGAACTCATCTTCAATTTCTAACCCAAGGTATTTTCTGCCAAGTAAATTTGCAGCAATACCAGTTGTCGCACTGCCATTAAAGGGGTCAAGAATCCATGCCCCTGGTTGAGTACTGGCTTGAATCAATCTTGCCAAAACTCCCAGTGGTTTTTGTGTCGGGTGCTTGCCACATGACTTCTCCCAACGACCAATGGCTGGCAATTGCCACACATCGGTCATTTGTTTGTCTCCATTAAGTTGCTTCATCAAATCATAGTTGTAGTAATGAGCTACTTTTTGTGACTTTCTTGCCCAGATGATGAACTCAGTCGAATAAGTTGATTCCGTATTCTGATTGTAGCTCTTTTACAACAGAGCTCCAGTCAGAGAAGAAGGAACAATCCATCTGGTCATATTTGATTTCATCATCCCAGAATGTTATGAATTGAGTGTTCGGGTCATATTTTAGAGTGATTCCATCATCTGAGTCCTCATAGATAATCCCCTTTGTGGGCTCACCAGAAATCCCCATCTGATTTTGTATCATAGAATTCAATTATCCAATCGTTTTCAGCCAATCAATATACTCCTCAAGTTGTCTTTCATCCAATAAATTTGTGAGGAAGGAGAGTTTTGCCTCTGCATTGGCAGTAGAAGCCAATTCATTGCAGATGGTTTCATAAGGTTCAAAACCTCTATCCTCTATCCAAGAATTTTCCTTCAACAAATTTGAGAGAGCATCATGTTTGTCTTTGCCAAACGCACGTCCAAGCAGCTGACAATTTTCTATGTCATCGCCGTCGGGAGCTTGCGTAAAGCCTTCAGTTGTGTAAAATATGTATTCTGTCATATCGCTTGTTGTTAAAACCCAAAGTTATCCTCTTTGTACTCATCAAGAGCCATCCATTGACAGTTGACTATTGAGAAATTGTAAACTTCGGATAAGGCGTCAACCAATTCTTCCAAATCATCACAAGATGACGCGAATTGCTTATCTTCGTCCGATAGTTTAATCTTGACAACTCTATTTTGTACGAAATCAAGGATAACTATGTAATTAGGTATCTGCTTCATAATTAAATCTTTCTATAAACACCATTTCCTTTGAACTCTATAATTCCTTTATCACGAAGGAATTGAAGTTGCTGGCGAATCTTATCAGGAATGTGATTGTTATCGGGATGTTTAACTTGTAACTCATCAACGAAAGAATACATTTGCTTGAGCGTAAATGTCTCATCAAGACGTTCAACGAGGTGTAGTGTATCCATCAGCCACCCTCTACTCTCCAACGATTTTGTTTGTAGGTTGAACACTCTATGATAATGCGAAACAACTTCTTGAACAGGAAGGGCAATACCATTTCTGATGATAGGTATTTTCGCTGTTGTAGGTATTTCTCTCATCAAAATGTTGCATCCTTCCCAACCTGCTCGTCTTGCGGTGGCAGCTAATGCATCACGTTTTTCTATAACGGATGTGGTAAAGAAACACTTGGGAACAATCACCAGATTATTAACTTCGTATCGGTCATAGTGCATAAAGAAGAAACTGGGATTTTCAAGAGAGGTGATTCTTCCTATCATTGTTCGGTAAACTCCATCTGCAACCGTGGCTTGAAAACTCTCGCTATCAGACCTTTTGCTTTTCAACTCGTATTGTGCTTTGCAATGTTCACACACATAGTCCTTAACAGGAGCATTAGGCTTAGCACGTCTAATAGAAACTTCACCACAAATAGGACAATACATATTGCGTGCCAACCAATCTTCAGTCAGCACACGCGCAATTTGACTAGCGCTCTTGTAGCCCTCTGCCAATGATGTGTTAAATCTCAAATCCATCTCTTACTTCAGAAATTTACGGTTTTCAGATTCATCAAGCACCTTCATCTGCTGAATTGCTACTTGATTTAGTTTGACAAGTCTTTCTGTCTGCGGCATGCCATCGTTGATAAACACAGCATTCAAGTTTTCCATGTTTGAAAGGCAAATGAGCTCGTTGATGGTTGCATAGTCGCGTATGTTACCCTTCTTGTCGGGATTTGCCTCGCGCCACTCTTTTGCTGTCATACCGAACATAGCAACATTCAAGACATCAGCTTCTTCCGCATAGATGAGTGATTTGTGGTACGCATCAATCTCTTCAGGTACAATATTCTGCTTTATGGCATCGGTATGAATACGATAGTTGAGCTTTGAGAGTTCACGTTTGACCGACCATCCAATTTGCTTCTGTTCTTCTTCCTTGAGACGCTGGAATTCCTTGACGAGATAAAGTTTGAATTCCACAGAAATCCAAGATGCAAATTCAAAGGCAATATCTGTGCGTGCATAAGTACCTCCGTAACGGCCTGCCATTGCTACAAGTCCTTTTGCATTTGTTGATTCAATCCATCTTGATGGCGACATTGTGAAAGCATTGAGTCCTGCCTCTTTTCTAAACCCCTCGAATTCGAGGGGGTTAAAACAAGGATTGAATAGTAGTTCCCAAATACCCAGGAATTCTATCGTGTTGCGATTGCGCATCCAGTTTGCTATTACGCCATTTGGGTCACTACTATTTTTCTGGCGTGCAATATCTGTAATGCAAACAAAGTCCTCTCCTTCGTGTTTAATTGTACGAACTGTTGCGTCCTTTACTTCTATATTTGTAACCTTCTTTGCCATAATCAGTTTGTTTTGTAGTTTCTACATACAATGTTCGGTGTGCCGTTCTGCTCGTATATTCTCGCTCTATCGTACCCCCCATACAGCACATCAAAGAAGTTGTCATTTTCATTCTTGCCCTTACAATCCGAGTTGTTTAGCATGAAATGAAATCCTGCTTCGTTAATTTGGTCACAATACTCTTTTAAACGCACCTGAGCATCATCATTAAACGCTTCTTTTGCATAATCATTGAAACTCGAGGTGTCACTCAACGGACGGTATGGAGGGTCGAAGTAGAAAAGAGTATTGCCACGTGCATGTTCAAATGTAGCCTCAAAGTCACTATTTAGAATCTCCACGCGCTGCAACAACTCGCTATCTTTTCTTATTGTTTCAGGATCGCATATTGTTAGATTTGCATATTTCCCGAAAGGAACATTGAATAATCCCTTCTTGTTTACTCGATAAAGACCATTGAAACAAGTCCTATTCAGGAAGAAGAATTTTGTTGTATTCTCAATGGGATCAAGATTCTTCTCGTTATATCGATAACGAACAGCCATGAAGAAGTCTTTTCTTCCTTCTTCCGTTTCAAGAGCCAAATACGCATTCTCTATATCCATCAATGACTCTATTAACTGTTCAGGGGTATCTCTGACAGTTCGGTAGCATATAGCCAAATCAGGATTTATGTCATTGATGATAGCGTGTTGGATATTAGGATAACGTTGAAGCATATAGAAGAGCATTGCTCCACCACCCACAAAGGGTTCTATGTACGTTACATTCTCCCAATTATCAAAGTCAGCTGGAAGTTGTGCATCCAGTTGTTCAATGAGCTGGCTCTTGCCGCCAACCCACTTGATAAAAGGTTTTGCTTTTCCCATAATATGCTAATTTTATTTTTCAGTTGAGTTCAACAAGTCTTTTACGTCAATGTCAAGGAGCTTTGCGATTTTGTCTAATGTCTGCAAGTCTGGTTGCGTTACATTCGAGCACCACCTGCTTGTTGTGGCGACATTAACCCCCAACTGTTCAGACAACCATTTTCCAGTCTTCCTTTGCTCAACCAGAACAACTTTTATTCTATTCAGCGCAGCCATTGTAAATATATTGATTTTTGGTGCAAAGTTATATAATTTATTCGAGAAACATGCAGAAGAATGAAGAAAACTGTTTGTCCTTCACACTTTTTACACAATTTGGTATTTGCAATTGCCAAATTCTGCGATGAAAACCACATTGCAATTTTCGCACATAGAACATACTCGCTTATAATATTCTTCTATAGGACGATGCGATTCAAAATGCCAAAACTGGAATATTTCCGATGTCTGTGCGCCCTTATGAAAAGTTAAATAAGTTAAATATGCATCTTTTCTAATCTCAATAGAATCTACGTCATAGCTTTTCTACCTTTTTATGTGTAAATGGCTGACAGAAAAAGACTTGCAAATTCTTTGGCTGTAGCGGCCTTACGAGTGCCAATATCCCTAGCAGTGTGACAAGTAGTAGTAACAATGCGTTTTTCGGTTGCATAGGCTTGACCTCTATTAGCATTCCAAATAGTGTTAAGACTATTGGCGACTGGGCATTCTGCAGCCTTTTTTAAACCAATAGATACCTGTTGCGGAGTCTTGTTTGACAACATCGGAATATCCATGATAATAGGGGTATGCGAGATTTTGTGTGGGTGATAACGCGTAGGAGCAGGCCTCACCCCACAATTCCTTGCAGAAATCTTTTTGGTAATAATAAAAAATAACGATACAGGAACGTTTTATCGTTACCAAGTAAAACTATTGGGCAGAGATGCAGAGTTTTCATAGTTTTACGCTTCAGCACTTGAATTATGTATTTTCTTGACAACAACCCCTCTGAGAATCGCATGAAATCCACCAAGCTTAAAGTCGCTTGCAAATATGCGAGTATTGAGAGGGGTTGTACATACCATTGATTTACAGTGTGTTGCAAAATTTTACTTCGCAAAAAGAACTATTTCTCTCCATTAGGCTTCGTCTTTCGAACAGCTCTAAGCGACCTTCGTACAGAGATTTGTATTGAATCATAGTGGGTTTGCAGCCATATCAAACTGAGTTCTTACTTTAGTCATCGTGCAACTAATGCTAAAACTCAGTTTGATGTGGCTGCAAACCCACTATGATTCAATATCAATCACAAAACTGTTGCTAAGACATGACGTGAGCACTGCGGTTCCCCACTTCTAGAATGCTACTTTCAGAAGGTGCTTTTTTCTATGAATTTTTTTGACAAAACTACGGTGGATCAGGTCACAGGGCAGGGATGGAGTATGTAACTTTATCCCAAATTTTTTAATGATTACTTAATCATTACTTGAATAAAAAAACGTACTGTGGTTGCCAAAGTAGGGGCAAGCCCTGTGCCAGCCCCTATTGGACAACCGTACAGCTCGAAAAAATATGAAAATAATAATAATTTCTGTCTTTCCGCAACGAAGGCAGAGTTGTTACTACAAATCCAGCGATTTCACATACGCTGCGCACATGTCTGCACACCGCTCGCCGTCTACACCAGCCGACACGATGCCTCCAGCATAGCCTGCACCCTCGCCGCAAGGGAAGAGACCGCAAAGGCGCACATGCTGCAGATTGTCATTGTTGCGCACGATGCGCACAGGCGACGAGGTACGCGTCTCGACCGCTATCAGCAATGCCTCGTTGGTCAGGAATCCGTGGGCCTGCTTGCCAAACTGTCGGAACCCCTGCTGCAACCGTTGCGAGACGAACTTGGGCATCCAGAAATGCAGGGGCGAGGACACCAAGCCCGGCGCGTAGCTGCTCTTGGGCAGATCGTAGCTCAGCCGATTGTTCACGAAGTCGGCCATGCGCTGCGCGGGGGCCGTCTGTTTCCTGTTGCCCTGCTGCCAGCAATCGCGCTCCAACTGCTCCTGGAAGTGCATCATCTGCAAAGGAGAGGGCTGAGCGGCATCGTTCACGACATCCTCAGGACGTATCTCGACCACCATGCCAGAGTTCGACCACTGCGTTCCGCGACTGGCCGGGCTCATGCCGTTGACCACAATCTGTTCGGGGCCTGTGGCCGCAGGGATGACAAACCCGCCGGGACACATGCAGAACGAATAGACACCACGGCCCTCGACCTGCGTCACAAACGAATATTCGGCTGCTGGCAACCAGCGCCCCCTACCCTCTTTCCTATGATATTGTATCTGGTCTATCAGATGCGACGGATGCTCCAGTCGCACGCCTACGGCAATGCCTTTCGGCTCAATCTCGATTCCAGTCGTGGCCATGTAGCGATAGACATCACGCGCACTGTGTCCCGTGGCCAAGATGACAGGGCCTCTGAACACCTGAGTCACAGGTGCCTCCGGGGTTGAGCTGCATTCAGCCTCAATGCCCACCACCGTGTCCTTCTGCGTGAGCAAGCGCGTCATCTTGGTCTGGAAATGCACCTCGCCGCCCGACGCTATGATGGTGTTGCGCATGTTCTCAATGACCTT